>JAJZAL010000315.1 GCA_021799405.1 Acidobacteriota bacterium | reverse complement strand
AGATCCAATAATGATACTCATCCCACCGGCCGGTTTTTGAGCTGATGAACTCAACTCGGACGGTGATTTTGCTCTTCCCTTGTGGGTCTTTTGCCGGCACGTCGAAATCGCTGTTGAACCAGCGGATGTCGCGGTAGGTCTTCTCGTAATCCACGTTGTACCAGGAGTGCTCCGTTACGAGCGCTCCATCGATATACACGCGCGCCTGCTGGCGGTTGTTTGCCTTGTCGCAGCGGCGGCGCAGGCGCACGCCTTGATTGCCGGGCGAGATGGCAACAGTCAACATGCTGCTGTCGGGCGGAATGCCATGCGCAGGCGCACTTTCGGCGTTGCTCGATCTGGCGCCCGGAAATTCCGCGCCGGACGAGAGAAATCTGTTCCCCACAGCGGCGGCTTTTGCGCGGGTCTCTTCAGTTAAAGCAACCAAACCAATTGCAGAGATGAACTCGCGGCGCTTCATCATACCGTTGAGTGCTTGCGCGAGCCATTATTTTCCGTTTGGGCAACGGCGTCCAACAAGATGATCATTGCCCCTGAGCCACAGGCAAAGTCGGATGCGAATCATCTGGTCATGAGAGATGGAAGGCAGGAACCGCCGCCACCAGAGCCGCGGATCAAATCCCGGCAAATGAAGGTGATTCAGGGTATGCCGAGACCGGTCGATGAGACTTTGCGTATTGCCCAAAAGAAAAAAAAAGACGGCACGAACAGGCAAGCTGCTCGTGCCGGGAGGCCAGTGACGCAAACTACTTCCGACTTGTTGCCGGTAGGTTTGCCTACCTTCACAAGCGGAATAAATACACCATAGCATAGATTCGGAGGAATGCAAATACAAAAATCAAAATTTTATTTTTTGTACCAAATTGCGATCATTTCGCTCGAACGGACATCTAAAGCTCAGACATTCATATGCCCAAATTGCACCGAGAATAAAAAACTGGGGTCTCGTCAAACATGGCAACTCATTTGGAATCATCACCTTCTTCTGTTGAGCCAACAGCGGCCACTCCCTCCGCCGGGTGGTTCAAGCTGGGCGTGATCGCGGCGGCGTCGGCGGCTGTGGGGGGCTTGGCGGCGGCCTGGTGGTACCGAAAGACCCTTGCCAAGCTCCGTCAGGCGGAGGAAGCCTCCGAAAATCCAGATTTTGGTAGCTCCGCGGAGGATATGTCGGACGGTATGTGATCGCGCCGCGGAAGCGGGTTGGCCTACCGAGAGGCATCAAGCCAGCCTGTCTGCCCGGGAGGCCAAATCAAAGTCCTTCTCGGTCAGCCCACTGGCATCATGAGTAACCAGGCTGAGGCGGACACGGCTGTAACGGATATCAATATCCGGATGATGCCCGGCCTCTTCGGCCAGTTCTCCCACACGGTTCACAAAGCTCAGGGCGGACCGAAAATCTGAAAATTGATAGACCCTGACCAACTCACCCGCCTCAAGCTGCCAGTCCGGGAGGGTGAGCAAGCGCGCGGCAATTTCGTGATTCGAGAGAGCGGGCATAGCGGTTCCTCCGTTGGGCGGGCAAAGGCCGGTCATAAAGCCTGGGAACAGGCGCTAAAGCTAAGAGTCGGCGTCAGGCGTCAATTCCAGGGTGGAAAAACGTCTGTCCTGGCCACTGATCTCCGCCCGCAACTCTTGCCACAACTCATTGGGAATCTTGAGAAAGACCTCCACAACGCCGGGATCGAACTGTGTTCCTGAGCAGCGCAGGATCTCTTCGCGCGCCACATCGAAGCTGCGGGCTTTGCGATAGGGCCGCTCGCTGGTGATGGCATCAAGCGAATCGGCGACAGCGAAGATACGCGCGCCAATCGGGATCTCGGTTCCCCGCAAGCCATTCGGATAGCCGCTACCGTCGTAATGTTCCTGGTGTGCAAAAACAATCTCGGCGGCTTCGGCGAGGAAGGGAATCTTCCGGAGCATGTTGTAGCCGCGCGTGCAATGCTCGCGCATCAGCTTTTGCTCTTCCTTGGTCAGCTTGCCCGGCTTGCGCAGAATTTCGTCGGGGATCGCCATTTTGCCAATGTCATGCAGGAAGGCGCCGCGCGCGATCACTTTGATCTCCGCCGGGGAGAGGCCGATGGCACGCGCCAGCGCGATGGTGTAGGCCGTAACCCGTTTTGAATGCCCTTCAGTTTCTGAATCCTTCAGATCCAGAGCGTCGCCCAGTGCCTCCAGCGTGACGTCATACGAGTGCTCCAGATCTTCAATGGCGTGGCGCAGCATTTCGGTGCGGGCGCGCACCATCTCCTCAAGGCTCTGCTGGTAGTTTTGGCTGTCCTCAAGGACTTGCCGATGCGCCAGGGCACGTCTCACCGTGTTCAAGAGATGGTCGCGCTCGAAGGGCTTGAGCAAATAGTCGTAGGCGCCGCGGCGCATCGAGTCGATGGCCACACCGATGTCTTGCACTGCTGTGACCATCACCACCGGCAAATTTGGATGCTGTCCCTGAATCCATTCCAAAAGAGCTATGCCATTGACGTCCTGCATCACGATATCCGTCAACACTAGGTCGAAGCTGTTTCCTTCCAGCTTCTTCAGAGCTTCTTTGCCGTTGGCAACCAGATGGACAGCGTACCCCTGCCGTTCCAGGGCCGATCCGATCATCGACCGAATGGGGGTTTCGTCATCGACGACAAGAATTCGCGGCGGTTTTGACTGCCTGTCCGCGGCCTCCCCATTGAGGTCGATGGCAGACTTCCTTCCGGTGTTCAGGACTTCCTTCTTTAAAGAGCGCGATACCAAGCTCAATCCTCACATCATCTCATCGCCGGGCGGAACCAATTTGTCCAAAATGGATCTCCCGGCATCATGAGCCGGAGATACAGTTACGTTGACTGCATCTTACCCTGCTCGTCTCTGGTCGGCGACTGCTTTCTTGCTTCTGTACCTCTTGCTGAAACGCGGGAACACGATTCAATGTTTCGACGTCTGGCCACTCCCAGCCGGACAGGCTTGAGCGACAGTTGCACAACAATGCTGGTCGTACATTATTTGGACGGGATGAAAACTTGCATGGCCCACGAAAGGAAGGAAATATTAAGCTGTATTTTAAGGCTCGGGGCCTGCGAGCGCAAGCAAGTACAACGTCCTGAATCTTGGTCAAGGCCGTGCGTACACAAGCACTTGAAAGTTGCGCGGGAGAAATTCTGACGAAGCCCACTTCCGTGGGCCGTACTTTTCAATAGAGTAGGGCCCGGTTACCCTTGCTTGAATTAATGTACGGGCAGAAACGCCACATTACAAAAAATCACGAAATGGCCCTATACGATTGATTTTTAACTTCCTCAGTGGTTCCCCAGCCGTTGAGCACCCTCCGATCCAATATTGAACACACATATTCTTTTTGACGACTGATTATGGCATCAAAAACATTGCGAATACATAGTCTAGATGAGATATCTTTCGAAGAAGATTCCTCTTTTGGGTGATTCAAGGAGAACGGTATCCCACTCATCTAGACCTGTGGTCATGGAGAGGCCGCCGATGGTTCCATTGCGGCTTTTGACCCTCCACCTCGGCCGATCATCTCGTCCCGGTAGCTCGTCTATTGTTCGGTGCGATAGAATCCGGTTCCAGTTGCAGAGGGCGCCGTCCGGTAAATGCTCATTCCGGAACCATCTCTTCTCAGGAATCTGAAGATGACCAACGTGCATGAGGGCAGGAGACCGGACCGCGGACTGCCGATTCGCTATCTGCTGGTGTTTTGGATCCTGGTGCTGAGCGCCATTGCTTTTCTGGATCGCACCAATATCTCCATCGCCGGCGTTGAGATCGGCCGGGAATTTCACATCGACAATACTGAGCTGGGATGGGTCTTCAGTGCATTTCTGATTGGTTACGCCTCATTCCAGATCCCCGGTGGTGTGCTTGCGCGGCGCTTTGGACCGCGCCGTGTGCTCGCGCTCTGCGTGCTGTGGTGGGGACTTTTTACCGCGCTGACCGCAATGGTGCGTCCGGGCATTGGCGCCGCTCTGGTGACGCTGATCCTGATCCGTTTTTTGCTGGGAGCCGGCGAGGCTGTAATGTATCCCTCCGCCAATCAGTTTGTCGAGCGCTGGTTCCCCATCGAGGAGCGTGGCAAGGCGAACGGCATCATCTTTGGCGGAGTCGGGTTGGGATCGGGAATGACCCCGCCGCTCGTCACCGCGATCATCCTGCGCTTTGGCTGGCATGCATCCTTCTGGTTCTGCGCCGTGGTGGGGGTGCTTGCCGGAGCGGTGTGGTACGTTGCCGCGCGCAATTCTCCTGAAGAGCATCCCTGGGTCCATGTCCGGGAGTTGGAGTTGATCGCCGAGGGACGCGGCGATCCTCGGACTGGTCAGCTCGCACAGGCCGGTAAACCGGAACAGAAGGCCGCCGTTCCCTGGAAGAAGATCTTTTCGAGCAAGGATATTCTTGCCCTGACGGCCAGCTATTTTACCTATGGCTACATCTCGTGGATTTTCTTTAGCTGGTTCTACATCTACCTGGCGCAGGTGCGCGGTCTCAGCCTGAAGACCAGCGCAATTTATTCGATCTTTCCCTTTATTGCCATGACCGCGGGCTCGTTGATTGGCGGAGTGGCGAGCGACTGGCTGGCGCGCGTCTTCGGTTCGCGGGTGGGCCGATGCTATCTGCCCGCATTCGCAATTCTGCTCACCGCGATTCTGCTTCTGGCAGGATCGCGCGCGCAAAGCGCGCAAACCGCAAGCTTTGTACTGGCGTCCGGGGCCGGAGCCCTTTACCTGTCGCAGAGCTGTTTCTGGTCAGTGACCGCGGATTATGCGGGAGAATTCGCGGGAGTGGTCTCCGGCGCGATGAATATGGGCTGCCAGATCGGCGGTGCGATCACGGCTTCGCTGACGCCGTTAATTGCCGCGCATTTCGGATGGAAGGCATCCTTCCTCACAGCTACAATCATCGCGGTGGCCGGAGCGCTGGCCTGGCTCATCGTCGATCCAGATGCAAGGCTTCTCCCCGTCGGCGGATCGGAAGACAAGAATTCGCAGGCCGATTATGTGAACGAGCCTGCGGGATGAACCAACTCCGCGCCGTAGCCGGCCGTCTTGCCGAGCGTTTCCTGCAAATCCCATCTTTGCACGCGAGCAGCGCGGCAGAGAGCGCGCTCCGTTAAGTTGGGCACCCCGCTGGGCTGCGATGGTACGCGCTTCTTGCTTGCGGATGCGATCGTGGCGGCGGGCACGGCAATTCGACGGCTGCACATGGCTTCGACGATTGCAAAGGCGCGGGAGCGTCGTCGAGTTCCAGTGCAAAGCAATAGGTTTTCATCGGTTCCGGTCTTTCTGAATTGTTGTTGCTTCGATGGCGTCTGCGCTACTCGGCCAACACCATCTCCTCGCAGGCGCGGAAGTAGCGAAT
>JAJZAL010000062.1 GCA_021799405.1 Acidobacteriota bacterium | reverse complement strand
CCAGATTTCAGAAGTACGCGGCGCGTCAGCCCGGGCAGCCATAGTCTAAAGTGGCGGCATCGCCATAGTTATATTTCGATGCGCCATCGTTACTGCGTTCCCTTTACGGCATAAGGTATCGCAGCGTCTTTCCCGCATATTTCAAAAAATGATCCGGGCAAAAATGAATATCTTCACGGGATTGGCTCCTGGACTCTCGCCGTGATCCGATCAATCCCTTTAATGGCCCGAGACCTCTTGCGAAACTATGTAAGGCAACCCATGGAATCCACGAAGCACTTAGCGGGCCAATCCGATAGGCGCTTCTTCTCTTTGACCTTACTCGGCTTCGAGAGATACTTATTTTCAACTTAGACTATGCGTTACATAGTATACCCGAATCGCAGATTTGGGTACATAAAAAGAAAAATGGAAGAAAGTATTTCCACCTATCGGTAAAATCCAGCCCGGCAGAGGTGCCTAGCATGGCTTTGCTCACCTCGGGTCGTGAAATTCGTACAATAGAAAGCATGCGCCGTTGGTTGCAGTTGCTGTTGCTCTTTTTTGTGGCCCTCACCGAATTGCACGCAGCCGATTCCAGCTTTGATCTATTGGGACCGAAGATCGATGTGCATGTAAAGAGGGGCGACGTAACGCTGCCAATTTCCCAGGTTCCGAACCTGCTTCCGGGTGACCGGCTTTGGGTTCATCCGGACCTGCCACCGACCCAATCTGCCCATTTTGTCCTGGTAATCGCCTTTCTGCGCGGCGCCACGAATCCCCCGCCCGCGAATTGGTTTACGCGGGTTGAGACATGGAACTCCCATGTGCGCAGCGAGGGGGTCTTTGTCACCGTGCCCACCGGAGCGCAGCAAGCTCTGCTGTTTCTGGCTCCAGAGACCGGAGGCGACTTTAATACGCTGCGCAAAGCCGTGCGGGGCAGACCGGGGGCCTTCGTCCGCGCAGCCCAGGATCTGGAGGCGGCGAGCCGGGAACGGCTCCGGCTGGAATCCTACTTGTCTGACGTTAAAATCACCTCCCAGACTGATCCCAAGTTGCTGAAAGAACACGCTCAAATGGCAGCCCGCAGTCTCGGCATCAAGCTGAATATGGACTGCTTCAGCATGCCCACCGACCAGCAGGCCGCCTGCCTGTCAAAAAACTCGGAAGGTCTGGTGCTTGATGACTCGAATGAACAGTCGCTGGTTGCACAACTGACCAACGGCTCTGCGGCGGACCTGATGAACCAGCTCAGCTACTCGACTATGGCTGGAGGAGGAATTTACAGCCCCTACGTCGGCGCGATTGTAGACACTGTCAGAATTCTCGGCTCGCTGCATACCGCTCATTTCCAGTACATACCCGCGCTGGCGCTGCCGCAGGGGGACACGCTCAACCTGCGCCTGAATATGCCGCCCTCTTTCCGCAATCCCAAATCCGTAGTCGTGGTTGCATTGCCGCCGTTGGGACCAGCGGTGCCAGATCCTCTGCACCCGGTGGCGCCGTCCGATATTTTCTGTGCGCAGAGGCCCGATCTGGTGTTGCCCGCAGAAGGCGCTCCGCGAGTGTTCGCGTCTGAGGTGGCGCACGATCTCAAGTTGCACATCGAACCCCCGTCCGGCTCGAAGAGCGCGCCGGTGGACTTGCCCCTGCGAGTGTCGCCGTCCCAGGGGGGTCTGGCAGTTGAGGAACCCGCCCCGCTGCTGCCAGCAGGCGATTTGATCGGCGAGGTGCGCGGCAAGTGGGGATTCGACGACTGGGTAGGGCCACGCTACCACCTGCGCTCATCCCAGCCGGGCCGTTGGGCGCTGGCGAGCGGCGACGAATCCGCCCTGGTGATTGGGCGCAACGACACGCTGCACTTCGAGGGACAGGATACGACTTGCGTAGACAAGTTGGAGGAAGAGGCCGCCAGTGACAGCCCGGTGAAGCTGGTTTGGAAATCTCCCACGCCGGATACGCTGAATGCGGTTGTGCCCATGAAGGATGCCGCGCCGGGACCGGTAACTATCTCCATCTACCAGTACGGAATCGCAAAGCCGGAGACCCTCGCGCTCAAGGCCTACGCTGACGCGGCATCGTTGGATCTCTTGACATTGAACGCCGGCGACGCGGAGGCCTGGCTGAAAGGCACTCGCCTGGACGAGGTGGCGACCGTTACGCTGGATGGCATTGCCTGGGCTCCGGCGGGGTTGAGCCGTGTGCAGAACCTTGACCAGTTGACGGTGAAAACCGACTCCTCCACGGGCGGATTGAAACCGGGCCGGCAGTATGTCGCCCATGTAAGTTTGCTCGACGGACGCCAATTGAAGGTGCCGGTTTCAGTGAAGCCCCCACGTCCCCAGATCGCGCTATTGAGCAAAACCGTCCAACTCGATACGTCCGATGCGCCCTCGGTAGTGAAGCTTGGCAGCCCGGACGATCTGCCTCTAAACGGACGGCTGGTCTTCTTTCTCAAGTCCGTCAAGCCTGTCCGTTTTCCCCGTGACGAGAAGGTGGAGGTGGCAGGTGGGGACGACAGCTTCCATACCGTGCTTTCACTGACGAACGGCAGCCTCATCCTCTCAGACGCTCAGACCGCAATGGGCAGCGTAGATCCCCTGGCCCGTTTTGGCCCTTCCGCCTTCGGTCCCATCCACGTGCGGGCCCTGGCAGGCAATGGAGTAGCGGGCGACTGGCTGCCGTTGGGAACTTTGGTGCGGATGCCTGTCTTTGAAGAATTGCGCTGCCCGCGCGCCGCAGGCAAACCGTGCTTTCTCTCGGGCTCGAATCTCTTTCTTGCCTCATCCATCGCCGCCACGCCGGATTTCGAGAATTCGACCGACCTGCCACCGGACTTCACCGGAACGAAACTGGCCGTTCCTCACACCAACGACGGCGTGCTCTACCTGAAGCTACGCGATGACCCGGATACCGTGCAGACGCTCACCCTGCCGGTGAAATGGATTTCTGAGCCTTTGCCGCGGCCGATTCCACCTCCCGCACACCCAGCGGCGGCTCCGCCGTCGACGACCGCACCCGCTGGTTCCAGCACTCCTGGGTCAACTCCCGGGTCGACGCCAGGAACAGCGCCCGCAACCGCGCCAGGCACTGCGCCCACGAACACACCCGGCGCACCATCCACTACGCAGCCAACCTCGCCGCAATCTGCGCCGACGGCTCCTGCCACTACCCCGGCAACGCCTCCGGCGGCCTCGCCTGCTCCTTCTTCCAAGCAAGGTTCCGGAACCCCGCAGACCGCCCCTGCCACAACTTCCGGCTCTGGCCATGCATCTGGTTCTTCGCCCGGTAACACCTCTCCCGCACCAGCAACATCGCACACAGCGCCAGGCAACGCGGCGTCTCCAAATCCGTTACCTTCCAGTCCAGCAACTTCAAATTAAGCTGGCCTTGCTCGCTTTTCGAGCGAGGAACAAAAAAGTGCGCGTCTGCAACAGGCAGTGCTTCCCGCCCGCGACAGACGCGCAGTCCGCAAAATTTCCCTGAGAGAGGCTTTGCGCTGAAGGCGATCCGGAATCTACTGGAAGTACGCCTGGTTTTTCTCGGCGAAGTGCGCCTTGTCTGCCGGCAGTTCGTCTCCAATGTAAATTGCGCTGTGCTCGCACAGAGAAGCGCAGCTTCCACAATCGATGCACTCATCAGGGTTGATGTATACCTGGGAAACAGTTGCGGCGGCGGGATCGTCGGCCATGGGCGCGATTGCCGAGGTAGCGCACTCGGATACGCAAACAAAGTCCTTCACACATGCATCGGTAACTACATACGCCATGAAAACTACTCCTCAATGATTTGAGCCATCCGTGTCGTGGTGCCTTGAGTTGAGACTATTGCTGCCATCGCCCTTCCGCTGTGATCCAAATCACGTTTGCCTTCGTCATCCGCCCCCCTGAAACATCGCGGACATGCAAATGAGTCATGTGTCAACAACGAGATAAATCAATGGCTTGCAAACGCCGGCATGGCGGATTCCATTGCCGGTTGATTTGCAGTGCCAGCGTCGCATGGTTGCACCTCAGCTTCGCGTGTGCCGTGCCGACTCCGCGGCCATAAGTGTTCCGCATCACTGCAAGAACCTCGCGTTCCCGATATTTGTGATTCAGGTGGCGCAATCGGCGAACGGGCGAGGCTCCGCCTTTGCGAGGCGCTTTTGAGCGAATAGCCGATCGCTTCCAAAGGCCGGGAGCGTGCCCTTCCCCAGCCCTTTTCCCCGGCCGGTCGCGGATCTGAGGGGGAGCTGTGATGAACGCTGTCGCAAGCGCTGGCCGCCGGAACTTTCTGAGGCAGTGTCTCGCGGGCGCGGCTGCGCTGGGTGCAAGCGACAAGGTGGCGTTCCTTGCTATGGGCCAGACGAATGCTCCGCCCGCAGACTCCATGGTTGTGATTGCCCGCGATCCCCAACTGCGCGGTGGAGGCGCAAACGTGGATGCCCGCCGCATGGAAGCTTTACTTGATCGCGCCATGCTGGCGCTCTTCAGCCGCGATCGTGCCCCCCGGACCCCAGTCGAGGCATGGAAGAGGCTGATCCGCCCAGGCCAGACCATAAGCCTGAAAGTAAACACTCTTGGCGGCCGTGGCATTTCCACGAATCTGCAACTCGTCGAGGCTATCTGCGAACGGCTGCAGCAGGCCGGCATCAGGCCCGCCGACATCACCGTATGGGACCGCGACAGCGAAGAGATGGAGCGCGCCGGCTTTCGCATCGCCATGGGCGGAAACCGCGTGCAGTACTTCGGCACCGACCGCGTGAATTACGAGCAGGATCTGGTTGCCTATGGCAGCGTCGGCAGCCGGTTGTCGAAGATTCTGACCGAGCGCACCGACGTGCTGATCAACCTGCCAGTTCTCAAAGATCATGACGGCGCCGGGGTGACGCTTGCTCTCAAGAACATGTACGGCGTGATCCACAACCCCAATAAGTACCATCCCAATGGTTGCAATCCCTACATTGCGGACGTAAATATGCTGCCCCAGGTCAGGTCCAGGATGAGGCTAACCATTTGCGACGCTACCACGGCCATGTATGAAGGCGGGCCGGCCTTCAAGCCGCAGTTCAGTTGGCAGTACAACGCACTGCTGGTCTCCCAGGACCCGGTTGCGCTCGATGCCACAGGTTGGCGGATTATCGAGCGCAAAAGGGCGGAAAATGGATTCAGGACGCTCGAAGCCGAGCAGAGAGCGCCGCGTTACATTGCCACCGCCGCCGATGCGCAGCACCGGCTGGGCAATTGTGATCGCCGGAAGATTACTACGGTTGAGGTATAACCGGGCTCTCACACGGGGGAATCGACATGCACGCTAAAGTCGATCGTGAAAGAGATGCGCCAGCTTCGCCGGGCGGCACGGCTCACGTGCAGAGTCCGGAGATGGCTGATGCGCCGCGCCTGCTCGACCGGCGCTCCTTTCTGATGTGCGCGCTGGCCTCGGGCGCGGCCCTCAGCACCGGAGAATTTACTTCGTCCTTAGGGGCACAACCGATCTTCAGCGGTGAGCAGGGCCAGGCGAACGAGCAATTTACGGTCGAAGCCAGGTTCTACGAAAAACAGAAAGAAAAAAGGATCAAGTGCAAGCTTTGCCCGCGCGAATGCGTGGTGGGCGATAAGGAGCGCGGCTATTGCGGCGTGCGCGAGAATCGCGGTGGCACCTACTACTCGCTGGTGCATTCACGCGTCTGCGCGGCGCACGTCGACCCTATCGAAAAGAAGCCGCTCTTTCACTTTCTGCCTGGAACAACCGCATTCTCCATCGCAACCGCCGGTTGCAACGTCAACTGCAAGTTCTGCCAGAACTGGGATATCTCGCAGGTGCGCCCCGAACAGGTGCCTGCGCAATATGCTCCGCCACAAAGGGTGGCTGAGCTGGCCCGCCAATATAACTGCCCGGCCATTGCCTACACGTACAGCGAGCCGGTTGTCTTTTCTGAATACCTGATGGACACGGCCGACGCAGGACATCAGGCAGGCGTGCGCAGCGTGGTCATCTCCAATGGCTACATCCAGGAAGAACCGCTGAAGGCCGCCTACGGAAAGATGGACGCGGTCAAGATCGACCTCAAGGCCTACTCCGATTCTTTCTACCGGGATGTCGTCGCCGGCGAATTAAAGCCGGTACTCAACACGCTGGTCACGCTGCGCAAGATGGGCAAGTGGACGGAGATTGTTTACCTGGTCGTACCCACGCTCAACGACGGCGATGCCGAGTTCCGCGGCCTGGCGCAATGGATCAAGACCAACCTGGGCGCCGATGTACCTCTGCACTTCACGCAGTTTCATCCTGACTACCTGCTCAAAAACCTGCCCATCACGCCGGTGCCTACGCTGGAACGCGCCAAGGCCATCGCCGACGCCGAGGGCCTTCACTACGTTTACATCGGCAACGTCCCAGGACATCCCGCGCAAAACACCTACTGCCCGCAGTGCCGCCGTATGCTGGTGGAGCGCGTGGGATTCACGGCTGGCAAGATGCTGATTCGCAAAGATGGCAATTGCCCTTTCTGCCGTCATCCGATTCCCGGCATCTGGCGAGCATAAGCAGGCAGGAGGTTGGGGAAATGAAGATTGGAAGGAGTTCGATCATGATTTCGTTTGTAGCTCAATTCGCTGTGCTCATGGCAACTGTTCCTTTGGAGCACGTCCGTGCCGGTTCAGAAAAGATCAGGCAAGCTGCAGTCGCAGGGGCCTTCTATCCCGCTGACCCCAAGGCGCTCTCGGAGATGATCAATGAGATGCTGGCCCAGGCGACCCCGCCAACGATTGACGGCCCTATCCTGGCGGCAGTGGCGCCTCACGCAGGGTATCCCTACTCCGGGCCGGTGGCTGCATACACCTTTGCGGCCTTGAAGGGCCACAAATATTCTCGCGTCGTCGTGATTGCGCCCTCGCATTACGAGGCATTCGACTTCACGTCGGTCTACGACGGCGACGCGTATACAACACCACTGGGAACCATTCAGGTGGACAGGGAGTTCGCTCATAAATTGTCGAAGATGAACTCGACCATCCGCCTCTCGGAAAAGGGCCACACGCCAACCTCCGCCGGCGGCGAGCACGCTATCGAGGTCGAGCTGCCGTGGCTGCAAACGGTGCTGGGGAACTTCGAGCTTGTGCCGATCGTGATGGGCAACCAGAGCTATGAAGACAGCCGCGCGCTGGGCGTGGCGCTGGCGAAGTTGATCCAGGCCGACAACAAAGACGGCGAAACGCTGATTCTGGCCAGCTCCGATCTTTCGCACTATCACGCCTATGATGTAGCCGAGACGATCGACCACAAGACGCTGAACGCGCTCAAGTCATGGGACTACTTCAGCATGTCGCGCAACTTCCAGGAGCGCATCTGGGAGGCATGCGGCGGAGCGCCCATTGTGGCCGCGATGATTGCCGCCGAGCGCATGGGCGCCAACCATGCCATGGTGCTCAAGTACGCCAATTCGGGCGACACTTCCGGCGATCGCTCGCGCGTCGTCGGTTATAGCGCGGATCTGTTTGTAAAGTCGCCGGAGGCAAGCGCCCATCAAAATCACTTCTCGCTGAGCGACGATGACAAGAAAGAGCTGCTCGACCTGGCCCGCAAATCCGTCGAATTCGCGGTCCAAAAGCAAGAGGCATATCACCCCGCTCCGATAACAAGTGAGAACCTGAACCAGGAGCGCGGCGCGTTTGTCACCATCACCAAAGGCGGCGAGCTGCGCGGCTGCATCGGCTACACCTCCGCCATCAAGCCGCTATACATGACGGTGCGCGATACGGCCACGCTGGCTGCCCTGCGCGATCCCCGCTTTTCGCCCGTGTCGGTCTCGGAGCTGCCGCAGCTCAGGTATGAAATCTCGGTGCTTTCACCGCTGCGCCATGTTACCGATGTGGATCAGATCAAAATTGGGGAGCACGGCCTGCTGATGAAGAACGGCTCGCACGAGGGCCTGCTGCTTCCGCAGGTGCCCGTCGAACAGCATTGGGACCGGCAAAAGTTTCTGGAAGAAACCTGCGCCAAAGCCGGGATGAGACACGACTGCTGGAAAGAGGGGAACACGGACATCTTTATGTTCACGGCGGTGGTCTTCAGCGATCACAAACACTAGCTGCTGCCGCACCTGATGTGCTTCTGCCGGCTCGCAGCGCCGGCAGAAACGCCGCCAGGTTGATGGCCGCGCAGAGCCACGCCGTCGGCCAGAATCCGAACACCGGAATCAAATAGCTGCTCAATACCAGCGCGCCTGCGCAACCGCCGATCAGGTCGATGGCATAAAGCACGCCCAATCCTGACTTACCGGTGCTTTCTGGCAGGAAGATCCGTGCCGCGATGGGGAACTGATACCCTCCGAGTACGCCTGAAAGCGCCGCCAGCGCCGGAAAGACCAACTGCGCCGCAATCCATGTGGCGGCCGGTCCGGAGGCCCTTGCCAGCGAGCCTACCGCGCACATCAGCACCGGAGCGGCGAGCGCAAGCAGAAACTGCGTCACGGCCATTTTGCGTGTGGGAGCGCGGCCGTCGAGACGCATGCCACGCAGGCCAAGCCAGCTTCCCGCGGCGATGCCCGCCATGAACAGGCCGATAAGGATAGAAAGCTGATAATAGACGAACCCGTACACCGACTGGAAAGTCAGCAGCACGAATATCTGCAGGGTCATTAAGGTAAATCCGGTGGCAGCGGTGCAGAACGCTGCGGCAGATCGTGCGCGATTCTGGCGGCCAGGTGCGAAGGCGATCAGGACAGCGATGAGGAACAGCAATGAGGCCGCAGAGCTGAGGAGACTGCGAAACGGAATGCCCGCAACCGTGTGGAACCACCCGGCATAACCTGACCGGAACTGCGAACTCCACAGCACAACGTCGAAGAAATAGGCCACAGGCGCAAAGTCGCGATTCACGGGCGTCGTGGCCGACGGCCGCAACTGATCCCTCACCTGCTTCATTCGGTCGGGCATCATGCGATAAGGAATGAAGTACTGGCTCACGTAGAGTGTGTTCACGCGCCGCTCACGCAGGCGCGCGATGAGTACTTGTGGGTCGTCGGTGAGAACAGCCGGCTGCACAGCGGCGAAGAAGTGAATCGTTCCGCCGGGAATCGCCGCGACAAAAGGAAAGGCCTGCTCCAGCGTGTGCCGGATACAACGCAGAAAGGTTTCAAGGTTCGGGCTGAGTGTCTCCTCCGACGAGGTCAATTGCAGTGCCAGCAATCCACCGGGCGCAAGGTGTGCGCGCGCAGAGCGAAAGAACTCCACTGTGTAGAACCGGTTCAACTGCGCAGTCTGCGGATCGGGGACATCGACCAGAATCACGTCGAACCTACCGCTCGCCGCCTTCAGATAGCGCCGGCCATCCGCGAAGTGAATATGCGCGCGGGGGTCGGACTGCAACGCCGCGGCCTGGGCAGGAAAGAACTGCCGCGCCATGCTGATCAACGCCGGATCAAGTTCGACGTAGTCGATGCGCTCGACGGTGGGATGCTTCAGCGCTTCGGCCACGCCGCCATTGACGCCGCCGCCGATCAGCAGAACCCGCCGCGGCGCCGGATGCTCCAGCAGCGCGTAATGGACGGCCTCCTCGGCCGCGCTCGGGTCGGGCGCGTTGGCGAGGATCATGCCGTTGTCCCAAATGCTGCGGATTGCGCCGCTGCCGGCTGTACCCACTTCGGTGATCGCCAGGTTGCCATAGATCGTGTCGCGCGTCGCAACCAGATGCAAACCACGCCACAGGCGAACCTGCGCCGCCCGGTCTATCCGCGGCGCAACCCATGCGAGCAGCGGAACAGCCACAAGCACCTCCGCCACCGCCAGCACGATCGCCTGCCGCTGGCGCATCCGCAAGAGCATTGCAGCCGCCATACCCACGTTCAGCAGCGCCACAATTGCGGCGATCTGAAATGACTCCAGGAAGCGCAGCAGGACGAGGCTGGCCAGAATTCCTCCGAGGGCCGAGCCAATCGCCTCCAGCAAGTAAGCCGAGCCGGCGGCCACGGGCGCGGCAACTCCACGCTCTTCCTCGTACATGTGCGCAGCCGCCACAAACAGAGCCCCGGAAACCGCACAAAACACGCTCAAAGAGACCAGCGCGGCGGCCAGCATAGGCGCCGGACCGAGCAACTCGCCGGGCACGGTTTGCAGGAGCGGCTTGGCCGAGCGCAAAGCCCAAATTGTCGCCGGCAGGCTCGCAGCCAACAGGCACTCCAGCGCGGCAACCATCCACCGAGGACGACTGTTGCGAGGCTGCCTGCGACGGCCGATGCCGCTGACGCGGCTTCCAACGGCGGTCCAGAGCAGCCACGTAGCCAGCATGATGCCGAGCGACATCTCATTGCCATTGAAGACAACCATCAGCTCCCGCATCAGGACGATTTGCCCGATGACGGCGCTGAAGCCCACCAGGACCAGCGCCCATCCGGCGACACTCCGGAGCTGCGAAACCTGGTCACTTATGTTCATCGTGTTGGAATTAAATGCCTGTGTGCTTAGAGATGCAAGGCCCCTCATCACATGGCTGGGATGGGGCCGGATGGCTAGGAAGCAGAGGGAAAAATAATGGACCCGGAGATCCACCATACAGACCAACTCACGCCCTCTTGCTCGGGAGGACGCGGGGCGAAATTTTCGTGATTTCAGACTTTCCGGCACGACTAAGGTCATGCCCTGCTACAACGCAAAAAGACAGGATTTACGGCGGCCTACACTCATCGGACCTGGGCTAGTTCGTGGCAGATCGGTCCTTCCGTTATCGGGACGCCGCCGGAATTGTCCCCCAAGGTCTCAGTTATCTTGACATCTTCGTTCCATCGGGCCATAATACCTTAAAATCTATAAGCATAAAATCTTTCGGCCAATTTGCCTCATCCTTAGTTGCTTCTGTTGCGGAAGAAGGCACTCGTGAATGAACTGATGAGACGAGAAATGTTCCCCACCCGAAACACCGCACAGAAGATGAAAGACGGCGCACGGATGAGACGCGGCTATGGAAGCACCACGAAAAAGGGCGTCAACGAAGACGGGGGAGGCGAACCGTAATGCCGAAATTTGCCCTCAAGTTCCCCTTCTTTATCCTCATGTTGTGTTTGCTCATTTCCCTCGTGGGAATTGTCAGCATTGTGAGGATGCCGGTGGATCTCTTCCCGGAGATCGATATGCCGGTCGTGGTCGTCGCCACATTCTACAACGGCATGCCGCCAGAACAGATTGAAGCGGATATCACGAACACCTTCGAACGGTTCTTCACCTTGGCCAGCAACGTCGATCATAGCGAATCGCGCTCGCTCACCGGCGTAAGCTTGATCAAGATCTACTTCAAGCCAGGGACTGACTCCAATGCGGCCTTGAGCAACATCGCCAACCTGGCGATGGCCGATCTGCGGCGCCTGCCGCCCGGAACGCTGCCGCCAGTGGTGCTGGGCATGACCGCCTCCACGCAGCCGGTGTGTCTGGTCACGCTGCAGGGAAAGGGGCTGAACGAAACCGCCCTCAAGGATCTCGCCCAGTTCCAGGTCCGCAACCAGATATCAAACGTCCGTGGTGCATCGGTGCCCCAGCCTTATGGAGGAACTTACCGGCAGATTCAGATTTACGTCGATCCGCTGAAGTTGGAGGCACGCAACATGAGCGTGGCCGACGTTGTACAAGCAGTAAACAGCTCCAACTTGATTCTGCCCGCCGGTGACGTGCGCATAGGAACAAAAGACTACAACATTTATGCGAATAGCCAGTTCCCTGACGCGAAATCAATGAACGAGATGCCTCTGAAGTCGGTAGGCAATTCCTCGGTACTGGTGGCGAGTATAGGTAAGGCGGTCGATTCAGGCGCGCTGCAATACAACATCGTCCGCATTGACGGCCAGCGCTCGGTGTATGTACCGATCTTCAAGCAGGGCGGCAACAGCAACACCATCACGATCGTAAACGGCATTAAGGCCGCAATCAAACACCTCGTCGATATACCGCCGCAACTGAAAACGGCGGTTGTATTCGATCAGTCGGTCTTCGTCAAGCTGGCCATTGCCAATGTATCGCGCGAGGCGCTCATTGGATTGCTGCTGACCGCGATGATGATCCTGGTCTTCCTGGGAAGTCCGCGCGCCACAGTTGCGGTGCTGCTGTCCGTCCCGCTTTCGATGATTGTTTGCCTGCTCATTACGAATTTCATGGGCGGCTCTATTAACACGATGATCCTCGGCGGTCTGGCGCTGGTCTTCTCCCGGCTCATTGACAACGGCGTCATCGTTCTCGAAAACATCTTTCGCCATATGGAGATGGGCAAATCGCCCTATCAGGCATCGGCGGAGGGCGGCACCGAAGTTTCCATGGCCGTTCTGGCCGCTACCTTCACCACTGCCATTGTTTTCTTTCCGGTCACGTTCTTCAGTGGCGTGAGCAAGTACATTTTCACCCCTTTGGCTTTGGGGGTGGCGCTGTCGATCTTCGCATCCTACTTTTTCGCCATGACAGTGGTGCCTCTCTATTGCTCTAAATTTATCGCGCCGCATGACGAGACTGAGCATAAAGAAGGAGCCAAATTCAGCATCTTTACCAAGTTCGAGAGAAAATTCAACGAAAAATTTCAAGCCATGCTCGATTGGTATGAAGAACTGGCCAAGCGAGCAATGAGGCAACCGGGAAGGACCACGATTGCGATATGCATCGGCATGGCGGTCTTGCTTGCAGGCGCCTTTCCATTCCTGGGGCGCGCGTACTTCCCCCGCACCGATCCCGGGCAGTTCATCATCAACATTCGCATGCCCAGGGGCACGCGGATCGAGGTAAGCAACGATTACATAGCCAAAGTGGAAGGCATCATTCGCGGCATCGTGAAGCCTAAAGACCTGGGGATGATCGTTTCCAACATCGGCGTCTATCCCGACCTCTCCGCGATTTACACCACCAATGCATCGATGAATACTGCCTTTGTGCAAACCAGCCTCCAGAAAGGCCATAGCATCGGCAGCTATGAGTATATGCGCCTTGTTCAGTCCAGGCTCTCGCGCGAGATGCCCGAGCTATCCACCTATTTCCAGGCTGGCGGCCTGGTGGACGGAGTGATCAACCAGGGCTTACCCGCTCCGATCGATATTCAAATCACTTCAATGGACCTGGACGGTGCTTACGCACTGGCCAGCGATCTGGCAGTCAAGATCCGCAAAATGCCCAACGTCAGCAGCGTGTACATTCCGCAAAGCATCAATTATCCCGGGCTGGCGCTCGACATTGATCGGGAGCGGGCCAGCCTTATTGGACTTTCGGCGAGGGACGTCGTGGACAACGTGATTACTGCCCTCACCTCTGACGGCATGATCGCGCCCAGCTATTGGATCGATCCTAAGAGCGGCAACAACTACATGGTCACTGTGCAGTACGCAAACCGCTGGATTGAAAATATGTCCATGCAGGATCTGAAGAATATTCCACTGCGTGGCGCGCGCCCCGAAGGCTTTGCGCCGAGCGAAGAAAGCAAGATGTTCGGTCCGAATTCGAGCCTCTTTTTCCGTGGGGACCATCGCTCGGGCTACGTACCACTCGGCGAGGTAGCAAAGATCAAAGAAATCAACACGCCTACCGAGGTGGACCATTACCAGATCCGCCGGGTGTTCGATATTTATGTATCCACCGAGACTGAAGCTCTTCAAGGCGTTGGCGCGAGTATTGATCGTCTGCTTGCGAAGACCAAACATGATCGCAACACAGTGATCGGTGTACGCGGTGCCGTGGTAGAGATGAATGAAGCGTTTCATGAATTTGGGATGGGCCTGATCATCGCGATCCTGCTTGTATACCTGATTCTGATGGCCCAGTTTAAGTCGTTTATTGACCCATTCATTATCCTGATGGCCATTCCGCCGGGATTGGCCGGCGCGGTCCTGATTCTGATCGCCACGGGAAGCACGCTCAACATCATGTCGCTCATGGGCATCATTATGATGGTCGGCATCGTGGTATCGAACAGCATTTTGATTGTGGAGTTCACGGGTACGCTGCACTCTCAGGGACTGCCTCTCATAGAAGCTACCGTTGAGGCCTGCCGAGTGCGTCTGCGGCCCATTTTGATGACCTCCCTGGCCACGCTGCTGGGCATGATTCCCATGGCGCTGGGACTTGAATCCGGAAGCGAGCAGTATGCGCCGCTGGCGCGCGCCATCATTGGCGGGTTGGCTTTGTCCGTTATTGTCACGGTGTTCCTTGTTCCCGCCGTATATCTGGTGATCCGTGGTCCGCGCGAGGCAAAAGCCGCAGTCCCGGAGGGATAGGCATCGACTGGATCTGCGATCGTGAATGATCGCAGATCCAGCATCAACCTCACCCGAGTTGAAAAACGGCGGGGCGTATTGCGAGCTGCGGGTTGGTCGATTCATGACCGAAAGCAAGGAGATCCACGCGACAAGCACGGCGTATCATTCCACCGAAATTCGCGCGTGATTGCCACTTTTGTCTACGATCCAGACGTCATTGTGATCGCCGCCCCTTACCTCATGGCCGAGTCTTCAATTCCGGGGATCGTTTCACAGGAAACGCTCCAGCTTTTGCGATCTGCGCGGGCAGCAATCGAGCGGTCGCGGCGCCCCGCAGCATCGTTCTAGGCGAATCGCTGTCAAACAAACTGATAGAAGATTGGCATATCCGTCCAATCGCCCGATTTGCCGTTAGCGCGCATCGAAGTGCACCAGATGCGGAGGACCGGAACGGCCATTGATAACGTCGGTCGTAACGATCATTTCGACATTATTCCGGTTTTCCCAGTCCCAGGGTGCGTAGGCGGCGATCTGCTTAAAGTACTGTGGATTGGTTATAAACTCGCTGGCCGCGGTCGTGCCGCCTTGGCCGGCGCCGGCAACCACCAATTCGATCTGTCCGGTGGCCGGACTGACGATGCGAGCAATGAGGCCAACATCCCGAGTCACTGACATTGGAGACTGGCTGGAATCGGCGGCGTTCGTCCAGATCGCGGTCCTGGGATTTTGCGTATCAACCAGAAGGGTTCTGTTGGTTCCCGACTCAAAGCGGAATTGAAAACGAGTACCGGCCAGCACCGTAGGGGTCCACCGATTATTGCTGGAACCAATCAGAATGCCTGGCTCGGAACGCAGATCGGTCAGCGTCACATCGTTGGACAACAGGATCGAAAACTCGCGATCTCTTCTACCCAGAATGCTGACCATGCGTGCAAGCGCTCCCAGATCATAAGGACCGACGTAACTGATTCCCTGCTGCGTGCGATTCAACGCATCATGGAGGGCGGGAGCGATATTCGTCCAGTCTCCAATACAGATAAGCGTGGAGGGGCCGTTGGTGAGAAGCGGCGCCCAGAAGGCGTTGAGCATGCGCCGTGGCCGCACATGCGTCCACCAGAACGCGCCAGCAGGAACGGCGACGGACAAGACGACCAGCATCGTTGCAGCGGCGAAGAACCACAGCCTCTGCGGCCGCGTACGCAACCATGCAAAACGATGGAGGAGCTCACCCCTGAGGCCAGGAATCGGGATAACGCTGGGCTCGCTGGTGGCGAGTTGTTCCAGCGCCGGATGGATCTCTCCCGAGACGCTACTCTCAGCCGCTGCATGCTGCGGCCAGCGAAAGAGAGGTACGTAGGATCCGGGCGGAATCTCAATGCGCAGCTCGTATTCGTGATCAGGCTGAACGTAATACTGCGCAAGACGCTTGCGAATTTCGCCGGCCACCAGCCGCACTACCGGATCGGTGGCCGGCTCATAGTTCAATGGCCGATCGAAGACGGCAATACCAATCGTGCGTTCCTTGATCTCCTCGACGGCGCCATCGAGCACTTTGTTGACGATAAACTTGAGAAAGCGCGGGTAGCGTCGGCTGTTCTGAAACGCAGACCAGGCAAGGATGCGGTCAAGCTGTTCCTGAATTTCAGCCGGAGAAATGCCTTTCACTGCTCTTCTCCACAACCGTCAGCAACTTATCCCTTCGTTCTTCGTTGATCACGAGCGTGTTGCGCGATCTTCAAGAACCCGGCTCAGTCTGATCTCTTGCGCCCGAGCATGGCAGATTGTGCCGGCGCCGCGGAATAATCATCTACACAAACAGTAACCGGTCATACAGACTGTCTTACCCTAGGATCTCTAAATCTGACTACCTTATCTCAGCGACTGAAGTATAGAGAGCCGATTTCCGGTCTGTCAACTCTCCCTGTTTTCCTGCACAGAATGAGTTTGGAGGGATGGCGGGCGGCAGTCGGGCGCCAAGGCAGGTTCGGGCAGAGCTGTCTGACCCAACTCACTCAAGAGCGGGAAGGCAGGCGGGGGTTGCGATTGGGGAACTCTGGCAATACACAGGCTTACACACCAGAACCGGGAAAATCCTGCAAACCTAAGACTCACTGTTACTTATTCAAAAGTCTGTTTCAAAACTGGATGCGATGAGCGGCAGAACACAGACCATGCTGGTCTGCCGCCATCATGGAGTCACCACAGAATCTTCAAAGCTGCCTGAATCTGGCGAGGGGTATTGGCCTGGCTGGAGATCACACCGAACTGCTGGGACGCAAAGTTCATATTGGGTTTGCCAAACTGCACTTGATTGAAAAGATTGAAGGCTTCCGCGCGGAATTCCAGTGTGAGCCCTTCAACCGGTTGAAAGTTCTTAAACCCCGAAAAATCGATGTCATGATAGCCCGGAGCCCGAACGTTCGCAAGCGTGCGTGAAGCATCGCCGAAGGTAAATGGAGCGGGCTGCGAAAATGCGGCGCTGTTAACATAATGCGTTAGTTTGTCCTTGACCGCACCTGATACGGAGGGCTGGGCGCCTGGAACCACGTTCGGCCGCAGCACATTGCTGCCGGAATCGGAGGTATTCTGCGTTATTGCTGATAGCGGGAATCCGTCCTGTTCTGTGCAAATGCCATTGATCTGCCAGCCGCCAAGCACAGCGTTAAGAGCGCGATTCCAACTGCCTCCAAAGCGCTGCCCGCGGCCGAAGGGCAGGTTATAGTCTCCGTTTATGACCAGGTTGCGTGAAATATCATTCGACGAAACAGCACGCTCTCCTTTCGGGTTGTAAATGTTTTGAATGCCGCCGGTGATATTCCCCACATTTGAGATGCCGGAATAGTCATCGATTTGCTTCGCTCCCGTGAAAGACACTAATACATTGAGTCCGTGCGACATACGCTTATTCACCTTTAGCTGAAAAGCGTTATATTCCTCATAACCACCTGAGAGGTAAGACAAGTACACTGCGGTGAATTGAGGAAACGGAGCTTGCAAAAAGCTTTGTGGAATCGTAGGACCCGATTCCGGGCCAGTGGTAATAATCTTGTAAAAGGGATTGGATACGCTCTGTTGGAGCTTTGTGCCGAGCGCCATCGAGTTCGTTGTGAGCTGATCTGTGTTCCAGTCGTTTTCGCCCGATTTGTTCAGATGCACACCATGGGTACCGACGTAGGCCGCATCCACCAAAATGTCATAGGGTAATTGGCGCTGAATATCCAACTCCCAGTTTTGGGTATAGCCAACCAGATTATCTCCGAAGAGTGGATTCTCAAAGGACGATCCAATACCTGTAAGTGCACCTTCGCTGTTTCCTGCGGGTTGATTGATGCCGTTGGGAAATGGATTGTTTAAGTAGGTGGAGGGTGTCAATCCATTTACGCTGCCGGCATAACTGGTAACGGCGCTGAATCCTTCATTGCCAATCGTAACTCCCGCGGCTCGCAGCGATGGTTCATAATAGATTCCATAGGATGCGCGAACGACCGTGTCATTGTTAAGTTGATAAGAGAACCCCGCACGAGGATCAAAGTCATCGTATTGCGGGGAGAATTGACGGCGGCTGGCGCCATTGATGCCTACATAAGAAACTCCACCAGTAAGAGCGGTCAACCCGGTTTCCTTTGCCAGCGGCGTTGGTTCGGCAGGATTAAAGGTCTCCATGCGGTTGTAGCGCTCGGTGCGGGGTATTTCAAGATCGTAGCGCAAACCCAGATTCAGGCTAAGCTTGGGAAGGACTTTCCAGTCATCCTGAAGATACAATGCGTAGTACCGGCTCGTGGTTGCTCCGTTCTTCGAATCGATCTCCATTGTTCCGTTGCCCAACCCAAGCAGCAGAGACGCAAGCGCATTCCCCGCTATGGATGAGGCTACGTTCGGGTTTGGTCCCTGGGTGAGCCCCTGGGTAAAGTGAAAGTTTCCCGTTGAAGCACCTGATTCGACGTCATTCGCCTGCAGCCATCGGGCCTCACCTCCAAAACTGAACATGTGATTCTTATAGACTTTGCTGTTCCGCACCCCGAAATAGAACATGTTGAAGCCGCCATGCCGCGTCTGACCCTGCGCGGCATCGCCTAGTGTGTAGTAATTCGCGGGAGCAACTCCGGGGAAGAGCAGATGATCCGCGTTGGCGGCGATATAGCCGGGGAAGCCGAGTTCCGTGGAGGGGTTGAATCCCGCGCTGATGGGGGTAAAGTTGATCGCCGTTCGCGCAAAACCAAAGGGAACTTCCATAACAAAGCTCGATCCAAAATCGTGGGTGTAATCGATCGCCGCTTCGTTGGCGGTCTGCGGCTGGTTCTGGCCGCCTTCGCCGATCTGGAAGGCTTTGGGAAAGAGCAGAGTTGCCGGCTGCACCATACTCCGGTGGGAGTAACTTACAAACATCCGGTTATGATCGTTGATGGTTTCATCAACGCGTGTGTCAATGGTGTTGATGTTCAACGTTGTGACGCCTGAAGCGAAGTAGTTATCCTGCCCCGATATAGTGCCGGGTTGATTCGCGGGAGGATAGTACTTCATGATATTTGCTGCGACGGGGTCGATCCGGCTCTTCGGAATGCAGTTGATATGTCCTCCGCATAGCGCGGTGTTGCCCGGTCCCTCGTTGTACTCGCTGGTGAAGCTCTGGCGAACGTAACTGTTGGTAGCGCTGTTGAAGACCGTTGTTGCCGGATCGTAGATTGTCACCAGATTGCCGGAGGGGTTGAAGGTCTGCGAGAAATCTCCTGCCGCCTGCAGTGCTGTGGGAACCGTGGTGGTGACTTCACTCTCAGTGCCTTGGCGTAAGCCCTCATAAGAGAAGAGGAAGAATGTCTTGTTTCGGCCGTCGTAGATCTTTGGGAAGAAAACCGGGCCGGAGAGGCTGGTTCCAAACTGGCTGCGATGAAAGAGGGGCAACGGAATTTTGGCAAGATTATTGAAGTACGTATTCGAATCGAGCGCGGAGTTACGCAGGAATTCATAGACGCTGCCGTGCACCTGGTTTGTACCCGATTTGAGGATTACGTTGACAATGCCGCTTCCGCTCCGTCCGAATTCGGTGGAGTAACCATTCGTCTGGACCTTGAACTCCTGAACCGCGTCCACTGAAGGATAAACAGAGAAGCCGCCGATGGGGTTGATCAGCGGCGGCGATGCGGGTATTCCGTCGATCAGAATGTTGGTGGTTCCAGGCCGGCCACCATCTACGGAAAAATTCAGGCTGTTGTATTGAAATGACACGCTTCCCGTCACACCGGGCATCAGAAACATGAGCGAGAATACATTGCGTTGGTTCAGGGGCAGATTGACAACGTTCCGATTTCCAATCACCTGCCCCATGGATGCGGTGGTCGTTTCAAGTTGCGATGCGTCAGCGCTAACCACCACTTTTTGGGCCTCGGCTCCAACCTGCAGCACCACGTTAATCGCGGCCATCTGATTGACATCCAGATGAATTCCAGATCGGACATCTGTTTTGAAACCAGACGCCACAACCGTCACCGTGTAAGGCCCTCCCGGCTGTAGCGACGGGAAGACAAAGCGGCCGTTGTTATCGCTCTGAGTTGTGGTAACGATGTTCGTGGAGGTGTTGGTTATGGTTACGGTAGCTTTTGGAATTACCGCGCCGGAATTGTCCTGAACCGTACCTTGCAAAGAGGCGGTGACCACCTGACTCCGTGCGGTAGACGGGCCCACAATCCACAGCAGGCAAAGTACCAACATACCCAGCCGCGCGAAGGGATGTTGATATGCAGGAATGAGCGAATTAATGGTGAAGGCGTTACTGGCTGAAAATCGTCTCCGAATTCTGACGGTTGACGCAGGTGTCATCTCGATCCTCCATGAAATGTGTTGATTGGTTGTGTCAGCTTGGGGGAATAACTCCAGGCATCTTCCTGGTTAAGTGATAACATTCCGCATTTGATCACCCGTCTCCTTGCGGAGTTCTTCAAGCCGGGCCGCCAGTTGTTTCCGGAGCTGGGTGTATTGAGGGTTTCCAATCAGGTTGCTTCTCTCGCCCGGATCGGCCTGAAGATCGTAAAGTTCGAATTCCTCAGGCGCGACAAAGTAGTGAATGTATTTGTAGCGCGTCGTGCGCACTCCCCGATGAGGCCGTACCTGCTCGGCGCCAGGGTATTCAAAATATTCGTAGAGCCAATCCTTGCGCCACTGGCTCTCATTGCCCTGGGCGAGTTTCACCAGGCTCTTTCCCTGCATCGCTTCAGGGATGGTGGCTCCGGCCAGTTCTAGCAGGGTGGGCGCGAAGTCGATATTGAGGATCATTTCATCGACCTTGGTCCCGGCGCGAAATAGCCTGGGATAGCGAATCATCGCGGGTACGCGAAGAGACGGCTCATGCATGAAGCGCTTGTCGTAGCAGCGCCACTCGCCCAGAAAGAATCCGTGATCGGAGCTGTGCAGCACAACTGTATCGTCCAGTTGTCCGGAAGATTCGAGGTAGCTCATGACCCTGCCAATGTTGTCATCAACTGCGACGAGGCCTGCATAGTAATCCTTCACCAATTCTTCCAGTGAGCGCGGACAGTCCCCGTTCTGAATCGTTCCGATCTTGTTTTGGGCATCGGCGAAGCAGCGGGGCTTTCCCGGATATCCTTTGAGGTCGTCGTCAAAGGTTGCGGGCTTGGGAATAGACACTCCGTCATACAGATCCAAATAGCGGCGCGGACGATAGAAGGGCGCATGCGGAGTCTGAAGCCAGAGAAGAAGGCAGAATGGCCGGTCTCGTTCTTCCTTCAACCAGCCCAGCGCGCGGTCCGTGAACAGATCATCGGCGTAAACTCCTGTCCAATCCATCGCAGGATTGTCGGGGAAATCATCTCTGAATGTGCCTCTGTAAATCTTCTCGACGCCCATCACGCCCTTGCGCCCCTCGAATGCGTGCGGAGCATAATAGTCGGTGGCCGGGGCATTGAATGCGAAGTAGTAGTCCCAGTAGCGCTCGCGCACGCCATTGGGAGCATGCGCTTTGCCCACCATGGCGACATCGTAGCCTGCCTCATGCAGCAAGTCCGTAAAGATAGGGATATTGGCGGGAAACGGCTCCTGGGTCTTGTTGTCCAGCGCACCCGAGGTGTGTGAATAGAGTCCGGTGAGGGTGACGGCGCGCGCCGGAGCGCACAATGCATTTGTGCAGAAGGAATTGTTGAAGTAGACTCCCTCGCGCCCGATGCGGTCCTGGTGCGGCGTTTTCAGGATCGGGTTACCGGCCAGGCTCAGCGCATCCGAGCGCTGCCCTTCAGTGTAGAAGAACACCATGTTAGGGCGCTTTCCTTTTGCGCCTTGCGCCACTGCCTGCGGAAGGACCGAAGAGGCGATCGCGGCCCCCGCTGCCGCCGACCCGTTCTGGAGAAACTCCCGCCTGGATATGTCAACTGTCCCGCAGGCTTCGAATTGATTGCTCATGAATTCCACTCCCCTCAAGTATTTGCAGCTTTATTGAGCATGAGATCCTATCGCTCAGTTAAGTCTTGATCTATGAATCGTTCGGGACAGAGAAGCGGTAATGATCTGTCCCTAAGCAGGAGCAAAGGTGAGAATAGACCTGACCATCCACATCCGGGGGAAGGCCAGCCAAACCGCAGTCCCCTTGTTTCGCAAGGCTAAGGAATTGATATGGTTACCGGCAAATTGCATCCTGCTGCCTCCTCGATATCCGTCGCATCGAGCCGTTTATGGCCGAAAAAGCGAACCGCCAACGGACAAGTGGTGAATTCTGGAGCCGTATAGAGGGGCAATATGGATCGTCTTGATGTACAACTGGCCGGCTCCCAACCCCTTCAGTTCGTCGTTAAGATCTCAGGATCAGCTTTTAGCTTTGGCTTGGGGCAAATTTGAACGCAGAGCAGCAATGAAAATTAACTGCCAGCCACGGTACGTACCGTTGTACGAATGCACAAGGTTAGGAACAGTAGGTTTCTGGTGAATAAAGGACTATCTCGTCCAGAATCAACAAGAAACTCCAGCGACTTCGACAGGTAAGCTACCGGTGAGAAGACGTCCTGGCAGCCAGGGTAAACGCGTCTTATTTCCTCGCCGGGGTGGCGACAGCGAGAAGATAGCGGCGGTCGTCGTGATCCCAGGCGGATGGGAGACATTATCCATCGACGCCGAGCTGGGAAGTCTTGTCCTGATGGAGTCAATTCAGGACACTGCGGTTCGGTGGAAAGAAGTATTCTGCGGCGTGGCCAGCATTCGTCTCCTGTTCCCCATTTTCGGGGCCTGTAAAGCCTGCACCCTTTATAACTGGCTCACGGCCCGGCACCGATTCACCGCCCGGAACCAGTGTTGCGCAAGTCACATATAAACGAAGTGCTTGCGTCGCGCGTCTTATGAAAGCACCTTTTCCCCAACTTCCGCGCGAAAAGGCGGATGTATGATCCAAGACTTAAAGCACCTGGGCCTTGTTGTGTGTTTTTGGCTCGGTATGGTTTCGCTAGCTCAGGGGCAAGCCGGATCACTGCATGGCAGCGTAATGGACCCCAGCGGCGCCGTGGTGCCGGGCGCAGCCGTAACGCTGAATGGAAACGGCCAAACGCTCAACACCACTTCAGGGCCCGACGGCCGCTATGCATTTCGCGGCCTCGCTTCGGCCGCAGCCTGTCGCTCGCGAGCGGCCCGTTTTCGCCGCCGGTGGCAGCCGACCGCGCGATCTTCCTTCAGACCATGTTCTCGTTCTGAGAGCCTGGACCGTTTCACGGGCTTTGACATGCCTTATGAGAATCGCTCCATTCGGGAAGCGCGGGATATGGCGCAACTTCGGCGCAAAATTCATGACCTGATGGAAGCTCGCCAATCGCCGATTGCCACCGAAGCCGTGAAGCGTATTACCATAGCGGACCCAAGCCTTACGGTATGAATGCGACGGGGGGCGGCCCAGCTTCGCGATCAGGCGCGTACCAGTCGTGGTCGGAAGCCCACTTTGTCGCATACTGCCGGTTCTGAGGGCCAGTGGGCAAGCTGTCTTCCGTGCGAATCACCCACATCAGCAGCTCGGCCATCAGCGCGGCCTGCTCCTTCGCGTGC
>JAJZAL010000061.1 GCA_021799405.1 Acidobacteriota bacterium | reverse complement strand
CGCCCAGCTCGATCAGGCCCTCGACATCATCGTCAAAACCGCGAAGCAGCTCTCCATCCTCTGATCACAACCACACGCCGGGATGTCCCATTCAAGCCAGCTGTTTGCTGGCTTGAGTGGGCTGAGGGTCCAACGCGGGGTGAGACCAGTCCCTCAATACACAAACGGAATCAGCTTCTTCGTCCGTCGTGCATACTTTTCAAATTCCTGCCCGTAGTGCCCGCGCAGATGCGCATCCAGCATCGGAACATTCACAAACACAAAACCCGCCAGCATCACCACCGGAATCGCTGCGCTCACCCACACCCCGGTCATCAGGCAAAGCCCTGAAAACAAGATCAGATCGCCCAGATAATTCGGGTGCCGCGTGTACCGGAACCAACTCCCCGTGTATAGCCGCCCACGATGCTTCGGCTGTTCTTTCCACACATGCCGGGTCCATTCGGACTGCGTATGCATCCACGAGCCAAAGGCAAACAGTACCACCCCGATGACCAGCCCTGCGCCGGCCCCGTGCTGATTCCTGCCGCCGGTTAAAACCAGCAACAGAAAGATAACCAGCAGCCAGGGCGCAACCGTAAAGACTTCCTTCCAGCTCACTCCACGTTTCAGAAACACAAACTCTGTCAGCAATAGACGAAGGCAATACACCGTCAGACAAATCGCCAGTATCCATCGCCGCGCAGGATTCCCCGCCTGCCAGCTCTGTCCAAACCAAACTCCCGCCTGGCCGATACCGCCCGCTATCAGCAGCCACCACGCCACGGCGAGCCACGTCAACCCGCACACAGCCAGCACCACGCGCTGCGCCCTGCTCGCCGTCTTCAACCCATACATCTTCTGCTGTACCGAATCCGAAGCCATCACCACCTCCCTGATCCGCTGTGCACAGCGCCCTTCGCGCCGGCGCCGGTGAAATTCCGCATCCTTACTTTGCGCCAAAGAAAAAGCCACCCGCCTCCGAGTGGCTTTCTTCCCTGCTCACTCATAAAGTAGTGCGCGAAGCTGCGGACACCCCTCACGCACCGGGCCAACGAGAGACTGCAAGGCGCGCAACGGGCGCGGTTCGCTGGCCGCGCGACATCTACCAGATGCGCACTCGCTTGTCCGGCGGCAGATACAGCTTGTCTCCCGGCTTCACATCAAACGCCTTGTACCATGCGTTGATATTCCGCACCGTCTCCGCCCGGTACATGGCTGGCGCATGGGGATCATTCACAATCTGCGCCCGCAGCGCCCCGGGGCGCATCTTCGTCGCCCAGTTTTGCGCAAACGCCAGGAAGAACTGCTGGTCTCCGGTCAGGCCATCCACCACCGGTGCCTTCTTGCCCTTCAGTGACAGGTGATACGCCTCATATGCATCCCTCAGACCCGCCAGGTCGGCAATGTCCTCGTTGATCGTTTGCTTGCCGTTCACAAACACGCCCGGGAACGGCTCGTACTGGTCATACTGCCTCGCCAGCTCCGCCGTCACCTTCTCAAAATGCGCCCGGTCTGCCGGAGTCCACCAGTTCCGCACCTGTCCTTCGGCGTCAAACGTCGATCCTTCTTCATCAAAGGTGTGCGAAATCTCGTGCCCGATCACCGACCCGATCGCACCATAGTTAAATGCATCCGGCGCCTTCGGATCATAGAACGGCGGCTGCAGAATCGCTGCCGGAAAATTCAACCCGTTATCCAGCGGAAGATTCACCGCATTCACCGTCTGCGGCTCCATCGACCACTCGCTGCGATTCACCGGCGTCCCAATCCGCGACAATTCATAGTGATAATCAAACAGGCTCGCCCGCATCAGGTTCCCCATCAAATCGTCCCGCTTGATCTCCAACCCTGCATAGCTCCGCCATGTGTCCGGATACCCCACGCCAACCCGTAGAGTCCCCAGCTTCTTGATCGCCTCGGCCTTCGTCGAAGGCGCCAGCCACGTATTTGCCTCCAGCCGCTTGTGATATACCGCGATCAGGTTCTCCACCAGCGCCTGCACCTTTGCTTTCTCCGCCGCGGGGAAATACTTCCGCGCGTAAATCTGGCCCACCGCATCACCCAGAACGGCGTTCACCAGCATCACCCCGCGCTGGCTCCTCGGTCTCTGCTCCTGCTGCCCGTAAACCGTCCGCCCAAAAAAGTCGAACTCCTCCGCCGCCATCTTGTGCGGCAGCGCGCTCGCATTCTCCTCAATCAGGTGAAAGCGCAGCCAGTCCTTCCACGTCGCCAGCGGCGTCTTCGCCACCAGCGCCGCTTCGCCCGCAAATGCCGACGGCTCCCACACAATAAACGACCGCTGATGCCCAAGGTCCGCCGCCTCAAAGTACGTCTTCCAGTTCAGCCCCGGAGCCTTCGCCTCAAAATCCTTCAGCGTCCACGGATTGTTCGCCTTGTGAATGTTCTCGTTCTCCGCCAGCGACCATTGCACCTTAGCAATCGCGTCCTCCAGCGCATACACCCGCGCCGCGCGCTCCGCCGCATCGTCAAATCCCGCCAGCGTAAACATCGTCGCGATGTGTCGCTGGTATGCCTCCCGAATCTTCTCCATGGACGCTGAAGCATCCAGGTAGTACGCGCGATTCGCCAGCACCAATCCGCCCTGCAGCAGGTACGCCGTGTAGTGCGCCGAATCGTTGAAGTCCGGTCCCACCCACAACCCAAACAAATTCAACGTGTGAAAATTCGTGTTGTTCATCGGGTCCACATCCGCCCGCAGCGTCTCGCCCAGCACGCGCGCCAGTTGCTCTCGCGTATGGATCGCGGCAATCTGCTCCATCATCGGCTGCAGTGGCTTCAGCCCTTCGGCGTCGATGGCATTTGTGTCCATGTACGAGTGGTACAGGTCTGCAATCTTCCGCTCGTTCGTTCCGGACGCCGCATTCGCCTTCTCGGCGCTCTCAATGATCCCGGCCACACGCTTGTTCGTGCGGTCCATCACAATCGAAAATCCACCCACCGCCACGCGGTCCGGAGGAATCACAGTCTTCTCCATCCATGCGCCGTTCGCATACTGGTAAAAGTTGTCGCCCGGCTTCACCGCATGATCGATATGATCCAGCGCCACCCCATGCGTCGTCTGCGCCACCAATGCCGGCGCAAAAAAGAGAACAGAAACAGCCACTACTCGCAGAAGTTTCATTCGTCGTCTCTCCCATGGCGGCCTATCCCAAAAACAACCGCCATAAAACCCGTAAATCCCTGAAAAAACACCCTACAAAAAGGAAAAGGCCGCCCGGCAACAGGGCGGCCTCTTCACTTTAGGGAGAATAGTTCCAACGGAGGCAAAACCATCAGAACTTTCTGGCGAAATACTATGGGCGGGCCAAATCAGTGTCAAGGTAAAATCCCGGCATTTGCAACACGCTGATTTGTTTACACTTACGGAGACGGTATATTCCTTGATCCTACGCTTGGTTTTCTCCTTTTGTTCGCTTCACACTTGCGCGATTCCAGCGCTACCCGCCTCAAAGAACACTGCTTAGCCCTCCGCCTGCACTGAATCGTGTGCAATTCACGGACCACTCCACCCGAATCTGCCCGGCCCTCGCCGCTTACTCCCCCGCCGCCTTATCTCTGGCCGTTTCACCACGGACTGCCGGCGGCTTGTTCAAATCCAGCGCAATGAACTCTTCATCCGTCACGCTCGATGCCGGCTTCCCCCGCATCACGCGATACAACGCGCGGCCGCCGCCCAGGAAAAATCCCAGCAGAATCGCCGCCAGCCCCAGGATCACAGTCAGCGACGCAATGCCAACCAACAGCTTCGCCGTCTTCGCGACTTCGCTCTCCTCTGGCTTTAGTTGATCAAACGACACCGTGCCCTGAAAGTGCACGCGCTTGAGCAGTGCATCAGCCTCCGCGCCCGTGAAGCCGCCGCTCGTCATCGCCACCAGCGGACCCGCACGCTTGACCCGCTCGGCCTCCTTCGGACCCGGAACCACGCCGCTCTTCAGCACACTCGCAATCGCGGCTTCCCTCGCCTGTGCAATCTCCGGTGTCGGATACGAAATCAGCGTCAGAGTTCCCTTGCCATAGCGCGCCATCACAACTTCGGCGTCGGTGTCGAAATCCATCACCGCGGAAGGCAGCACGCCGCCCTCCTGCTGATAACCCGCGGGCCCTATGGCATAGCGCACACTGCCTGCATCCAGCCCTTCCATCGGCAACTGCTCCGGCAGCACTGGAGCAATGCCCTTGGTCCCCATCGTCTGCGGCAACGCGGCTTCCAGACTCTGCGTCTCCGCCATCTCGCCCTCTACAGGCTGCGCAAAGGTCGCATCCACCAGCAGATCGCCCTTCCAGAACAGGAAGTGATCTCCCGCGTATGCCCCGTTGAAATAGGTCAGCGGCGGCACAACCGCCTGCGGTTTCTCATGGTCCTTCCCGCTGTTCGATGCAACCTTCACAGGCTCTTTCGGACCAATCCGCACCGTCTCCGTCCCCGAACTGCGCAACATAGTGAACGCACCGTACGCGCCCGTCGCATCGGGAAACTCCATTACCCGCACGGCAACCTTGTCGGCACCGCGCGAGTACTCCGCCTCCTCGCCGCGCTTGAATCCGAATTCCTTCAGCGCGGCCGCATTCTCCGCCGCCGGCTTCACCGCGCGCACCGCTCCGCGCGCCCATCCGCCAAACCGCGCCGGCAACAGCGTTCTCGGCTTTGCCGCTGTCTTGGTTTGCGGCTTCTCTCCGGCCAGCATCTTCCGGATCGACTGCATCTGCTTCGCCGACGGTTGAAACAGTTTCGTCGACTGGCCATGAGCCGCTGGAATGCAAAGCGCCACGCCCATTGCGAGCGCGCCGATCGTTCGAAAAAACTTCATATTCATTTTGGAGAGTACCACCGCTTGCGGTCCCCGCCCCAATCCTGCCCTGCTCTATTCCACCGCGGCTTCCTGCATCCTTTTCCGCCGCGAACCGCTCTCGTTACGGAACAACAGCAGGAACGGAATGCACAAAAAGCTCAGGTAACCCAGCAATCGAAAATCGCCTATATAGGAGGAAAGCATCGCCTGCTGCAGCAGATTCCGGTAAATCTCGCCCATCGCCTCCGGCAATCCAGCCGCGCCGCTCTGCACGCTCAGATACCGCGCCAGCGCATGCAGCCTCTCCATATACATAGGATTCGTTCCCGCCAGATGCGCCGCCAGCGTGTTCTGGTGTAATTGTTCCCCGCGCACCAGCAACGTCGTCACCATCGAAATTCCAAAGCTCGCCCCCATGTTTCGCAGCAGATTGTAGAGTCCCGTCCCCGCTCCCATCAGCTCCCGCGGCAGCGTCTTCACCGTCATCGTCGTCAGCGGCACGAACAAGAATCCATTCGCAAATCCATTGACGATATTCGGCCACATGACGTTGTCCATCCCAGCCAACAAATTCAGGTGCCCCAGCATCAGCAGCGAAATCCCTCGGATCACCATGCCAATCGTAATCAGTATCCGTTCATCCACCCACGTAATCAGCCGCGCCGCCAATATCATCGACAGCATCGCCCCAATGCCCCGCGGCGCAACCGCCAGTCCGCTGTTATATGCGTTGTAGCCAATCAGATCCTGCAGAAACAACGGCAGCAGCGTCGTCGTGCCATAGATAATGACGCCCAGCAGCCCTATCAGGAATGTCCCCGTCGCCAGATTCCTGTTTGCCAATATCCTCAGGTTTACCAGCGGCTTGTCCGTTCGCAGCTCCCGTACGATAAACGCCGCCGCTGCCACTACCGCAATTACGACAAACCACCGCACCCACTCCGCACCGAACCAGTCCGCCTCCTGCCCTTTGTCCAGCACCACCTGGATCGTCGTCAGCGCGAGCGTAAGGAAGCCCAGCCCCCAGTAATCCATGGTCACGCGCTTCTGCCTCTTCAGGTACGGAGGATCCTGCACAAATGTATGGATCATCACCAGCGCCAGAATCCCCACCGGTACGTTCACATAAAAAATCCATCGCCATGTGAAATTGTCTGTGATCCATCCACCGACCAGCGGCCCAATCAGCGGAGACACAATGATCCCCATCCCATAGACCGCCATCGCCTGCCCGCGCTTGTGGACTGGAAAACTCTCCAGCAGCACCGCCTGTGACACCGGCTGCAGCCCGCCGCCCGCCGCGCCCTGGATCACCCTCGCCACAATCAGAAGCGCCAGGCTCGGCGCCGCCCCGCACGCCATCGAGGCCAGCGTGAACAACGCCACCGACAGCAGTTGATAATTCCTCCGCCCCAGCACACTGCTCAGCCATCCCGACGACGGCAGCACAATTGCATTCGAAATCAGATAGCTCGTCAGAACCCACGTCGACTCATCCGTCGTCGCCGAGAGATTCCCCGCGATATGCGGCAGCGCCACCGTCGCCACCGAGGTGTCCAGCACCTCCATGAACGTCGCCAGCATCACCGCAAACGCAATCACCCACGGATTATGGCTCGGCTGCCACTGGCTTTCTGTCCGCTGCTCCATTTGCGCCGCGGCCAATCTACACCGAGCCTTTCGTCAAAACTCCCGCAGCCTCACCGCACGCGTCGCGCAACATTTCCAGCTTGCAATCGCTCATCCTGTTCTCTTTATTCAGACTAAAGCGGATTCGCTCCACGGTGTATCGTTGCTGCACCTCGAAGCCGCAGCATTATCCGCGGACCCTTCCGTTACTCATTCCACCTCATCGAATACCGCCCGCCGAGTGCGCCCCATCACAGCCCTGATTGGCATCCTTCTCTCATCGCAAAATTACTTACTGATAAATATTTCCAGAAAACCTCTGCCGCCCCTGTAACACAATTGAAATCCTTTGTTAGCAATGTTTTTACATGTCTTTAATACTTACCGGAAATCCACAGCTCATCTCCCCATCCCCGCTCATTTTAATCAATTGTTGACTCTCCTTTAACCTGCCCGCCGCGCCCCTTCGCAATACTTCACTTGCACTCAAACGACCGTACCTCGAAGAAAATTCATTGCCTGATTCCACTCCAAGGACTCGTCTGCGCCTGCTCACCAGCACTCTGTGCCCGGTCGCTGCTACCGCTGTCGGTTTCTGGAATTCGGCCTACGAGGCATCACTCGATTCCATCTGCTTCCGATCGAAGCCGGCGTTACCGCCGCTCTCGGCCTCTGCTCTCTCCTCGCAAAGCGCCGCGCTCCGCTTCGATTCTCACCACTCACACCCGCTCCTCCCGCTATCACCCTTAGAACCCCAACACGTCGGGAGCGAGCGCAAACACACAACCAACCTGAAACGAATTTTCGGAGGAACTACCTTGCGTCGATCTCTTATTGCCATCCTTGCGATTGCATCCCTGTTCTCGCTCGGAAGCTTGCGCGCCTTCGCAACTACTCCTGCTTCTTCTGCTGCTGCGGCAGCACGACCAGAAGTCTATGTTGTCGTTCGCGGTAAGATCACTGACCCCTCTGGCGCCGTCGTTCCCGGTGCGGCCGTTTCCCTCACCGACCTGACCACCAACAAGGTGCTGCACACTATCTCGACCGCGGATGGCAAGTATGTTTTCCCCGCTGTCTCTTCTCATCCGCATCTCCTTTCTGTCGTCAAGTCAGGATTCGAAACCTATTCGCAGCAGATTTCGCCCAAGCCCCAGCTCACCGTCAATGTCACGATGAAGCTGGCCACGCTCTCGCAGAGCGTGACGGTCCGCGGAACCATCAACCCGGAAGCCACTCCGGTGCCCACCCGCGAGCAGGTCATGCTCATGCCCGGAACGGTTCGCGTCCTCGACCGCAAACAGATTGAGGCCAGTGGTCCTGTCGCTGGCGGCGCACAAATGGTTCAGTCCACTCCCGGAGCCAATGTCATGGGCTACGGACAAACCGGCGCGACCAAATACACGATCATCCTCAACGGAATCCAGCAGGGCTACGCGGGAGAAGCCAGCAGTTTCACAGGCCCGGGATCGCTCGGCATCACCTTTGACGGCGTTCCAGTCGCCGATCCGGCCACCGGGCTCTGGCAGTCCGCCACCATGCCCCAGAACCTCGTCATGCAGAATCTCCAGGTCACATACGGCCCCGGCCAGCCCATGAACCGCTGGTATACCGATGTCGGCGGACGCGTTGACTTCGTTCCCGTTCAGCCCACCGTCGGCCACCACCTCAGCGTCGCCCTCACCCAGGGACCCTACGGCCAGCAGAATGCCGCCTTCGTCGGCAATACCGGCGAATTTCACGGCTGGTCCACCGTCATCGGCGGCGGCGTAGGACGCGGCGACAGCTACCGGCAGGGCCCGGACGGCTTCGGAAACCACACACAAGACGGCTCGATCTTCGGGAAGACCCTCAGAACCTTCTCGGCCGGCAGTCTCGCCTTCGGGGCCTTCTATTCCAAGTCCGGCGGCTATCGTCCTACCGTCATTCCCACCACCGACGTCGGCATCATCGAGCCGAACGGCAGCCACTTCAGCCAGCCCACCAGCGGCTACTACAGCGTCCTGCCCTTCACCGCTTATAACAAGTACGACACCAACGAGATGGCTCTCTTCTACGCGCGTGAGCACATCGAGCTAAGCCGCTCCATGTCACTCGAGAATCTCACCTGGTACAACCACATTCGCCGCTTCCACCGCCGCAATGACGATGCCCTCAGCCAGGGCCCGCAGGTCGACGAGTGGAACAACCCACATAGCAACATGTTCGGCGAAAAAATCAATGTCACCCAGGTTCTGCCCTTGAACACTATCAACTTCGGCGGCTACCTCGTGCACGAGCTCTACAACACGCGCAACATTTTCTATAACCCTGCTGACGGTGCCAGCGGCGCGAAGCAGATCGTCGGTATCGGATCAAAGTTCCGTTCCGGCTTCTTCCACCAGGACAACGTCACCTTCTACGCCCAGGACGACTTCCACCCCATCCCGCAGATTCACATCATTCCCGGAGTCCGCGTCGATGGCTTCTCCACCAGCTACAGCGATCAGGCCGCGCAGGACTTCACCTTCGCCTCCGGCGTGATTCCCTCCACTCAGTGCTCTCTGTACCCGGTTGGGGCCGACCCCTACAAAAACATCCTCGGCACCCCGAATGCCACCGATCAGGGCTCCATCTGCGGAGCGCACGAAAGCCGCTCCGCCGTAGAACCCTCCATCGATTTCACCGCCTATCCGCGTCCTTGGCTCACCCTCTACGGCGGCTATGACACCACCTACCGCTCCCCTGCATTCGGCGGCGGCGGCGGCCTCTTCCAGAAGGTCAATCCGCAGTACTACATCCTCGCCGAAGGCAAATATGCCCAGGTTGGCGCCAAGGTTCATTTCGTGAACGCACCCGCCCTCAGAAACTTCATCCTCGGCGTCAACTTCTACCACAACACCTACAGCAACCAGGAAATCGACGTCGAAACAGCCACCGGCGTGGAACTCACCAGCGGCGGCAGCTCCACCTACCACGGCGTCGATGCCTTCTTCGACGACGATCCCACCTCGAACCTGCACATCTTCCTCAACTTCGCGGGTGAGGCCTCGAACTTCACCACCTACGTCACAGGCGGCACCCTCGCCGAATGCGGTACCTCCTCCAACTCCGCTGGCCTCGCACTCGGCTGCCAATACTACAACAACCTGCCCGTCTCCTACGTTCCCAACTTCACCTTCAATAGCGGAATCTACTACGCCATCCAGCACAACAACCGCGAACTCCTCGAGCCGCGGCTCTGGCTGGAAAGCATTGGCTCTCAGCATCTCTGGTCCAACAACACGGGCGCGCCCGTCACGCAGACCATGCCCTCCTACACCACGGTCAACCTCGGCTTTACTGCCCCCGTGACCTTCCAGAAGCAGTCCTTCAACCTCCAGCTCGACATGATGAATCTCGGTGACGTGAAGTACAACGAATACGAGTACATCTCCAGCGGCGGCTACTTCCAGCCGCTCTTCCCCGACCAGAACAACGTTCCCTCCGGATACACCAACGCCTATCCGGGAGCCCCGCGCACCATCTATGGCACCATCAGCTATCAGTTCTAACTGGCCTCCCCATGGGAAGGGCTCGATAATTTCCAACCTCCACGGCGCCGGTTCACCCCGGCGCCCTCTTTCTTGCCGGGAATTAACCCTAGACTTGTTATCCTGAAAGTAGGGACAACAGAAAAAGGCGTGCTTCGGCACGCCTTTTTCCGTCACTCCAAGACTAGAAGGTTTATCGACTCAAAAGAATCAACAATATCCCCACAAAAACACCCGGGGGTTACCAGTGAATAACGAGTACTCAACCCAATAAAGTCAACCACTTACCCGCAAAAAGGAGGGGGGTCGTCAAAGCTTTTAAATGGTACGGACCGGGGACATAGCTGACATTTTGAACCGGGGAGATACCCGACAATGGTCAAGGTCCAAACCACCGCATCAGGCTTCTTCTAGAACCGGCCGGGAAAATCCCGCGCCCTAGGCAGGTCAAACAAAGCTGGAGGCTCAGAGCGAAACCCCTACTCCCCGGCCAGCAAAGCCGTCAGCCGGTCGGGATCGAACCCGATCATCACTTCCTCGCCCACCACCAGCGTCGGTGTCGAGCGGCTGTTCAGTTCCAGCAGCTCATCCAGCGCCGCCGGATCGGCCTGCACATCTTTATACTCAAACGGCACGTTGCGGGATTGCAAAAATGCCTTCGCCGCAAAACACGGCGGGCATCCGGGCTGGCTGTAAAGGATCACACGTTTCATCGCTCTCTTTGGATTCGCCAACCTGCCGCGGGATTCATCCTCTCGCTCCGCGACGATGAGAATCTGGCGCGGCGCCTCGCAAGCCGATCACTGCACTCGCACCGGTTTGGCAGCAGCCGCCACTGCAAGGCCGCGCGCAGCCGATGCCCCGCCCGGAAACAACTCATTCGGATGTCCCGCAATCGCCGCCTTCATGAAATCCGTCCAGATCGGCAACGCCGCCCGCGCACCCGTCTCGCCCTCGCCCAGTGACTTCCGGCTGTCATAGCCCATCCACACGCCGCACGTCGTCGACGGTGAAAACCCCACGAACCACGCATCGGTAAAGTTGTTCGTCGTCCCCGTCTTTCCACCTAGCGGATGATGCAAGCCCTCCACTGCCGCGCCCGTCCCATGCTCGATCACGTCCTCGAACATCGTCATCATGATTCGAGCCGTCTTCGGGCGGATCACCTCGCTCACTTCAGGATCTGGTTGCCACAACGGAACCCCATCCGCCGTCGTCACGCTTCGGATCAGGTGCGGCCCAATCCGAATCCCGTCATCCGGAAACACGGAGTAAGCCGAAACCTGTTCCTCCAGGCTGATGCCAACCGCCCCCAGCGCAACCGGCAGAAACGCCGGAATCGGGCTTGTCACTCCAAACCGGTGAGCCAGCGCAATCACCTTCTCGATCCCCACCCGGTCAGCCAGCTTCAACGCGGGAATATTCCTTGAGTCCGCGAACGCATGCATCACCGTAATGCTCCCCTCGAATCGGTGGTCGTAGTTGCGCGGCACGTACGACCCGAACGACACCGGCGTGTCCATCACATGGTCCTCTGGCAGAATCCCATCCTGAACCGCCGCCGTGTAGACATATGCCTTGAATGACGAGCCCGTCTGCCGCCGCGCCTGCGTCGCCCGGTTGAACTCGGACAGGTTGTAGTCCCGCCCGCCAACCATCGCCAGCACCCCGCCCGTCGCGTTATCGATCGCCAGCAGCGCCGCCTGCACTCCCGTGTCTTCCGCCAGTCGGCCAGTCAGCTCTCTACCGTCATCCCCCGTCAGATGAACATAGATAATGTCGCCCACCCGCAGAAACCCTCTCGCATCGCGAAATCCCGTCCACGCCCAATCCGGCGGCCGCAGCACCAGACTCCGACTGCCAATCCGCGCCGTCACCTGCGACGGTTCAACAGCCATCACCACCGCATGTATCCAAGCACCCGGCGCCGCGGGCCTCGACCAGTCCGGGTGGCGAAACGCCTGGATACTCATTCCCGCGTCCAGCACATTCAGCAGATGCCCACGCCACCCGTGCCGCTGCTCGTAGGCCTCCAGCCCCTGCATCACCGCCTGGTTCGCCGCCCTCTGCAGCCGCAGGTCGAGTGTTGTGTAGACCTTCAGCCCGGCTTCACGCACCCGGCGAGTCCCCAGCCGGCGGTCCAATTCCTCGCGCACCTCCTCCAGAAACCACGGCGCTACGGAATTCCGTGGCGGCTGCAGACGCAGCCCCAATGGCGCGCTTCGGGCTTTTTTCGCCTGGACCGCGCTGATCTTGCCATCCTCAAACATGGCGTCGATCACCAGGTTCCGCCGCCGAAGCGAGCGCTCCGGATGGAGAATGGGCGAGTACTCCACTGGTCCCTTGGGCAACGCCGCCAGCGTCGCCGCCTCCGGCAGCGTCAACTGGCCCGCGTGCTTTGAGAAGTAAAACTCCGCCCCCGCTTCGAATCCGTAAACGCCGCTCCCCAGGTAAATCTGGTTGGCGTAGAGGGTGAAAATCTGCCGCTTCGTAAAGTGATGCTCTATTTGCAGCGAGAGCAGCACCTCCTGCAGCTTGCGCGAGAACGTCCGTCGATCCGTCAGAAAGAGATTGCGCGCCAGTTGCATGGTCAGCGTGGACGCTCCCTGCGAACGGCTATCCGACATCAGATCGTGATACGCCGCCCCCGCCACGCGAACCAGGTTCACGCCCCAATGGCGCTCAAAATTCTTGTCTTCAATGCAGATAATCGCTTCTCGAAGAATCGGAGCAAAGTCGTTGTACCCAACGACTCTTCGGCGCTCCAGTGCGATCGATCCAATGGGAAGGCCATGCCGGTCATAAATCTCGGTCGTCCCCATCGGGTGGTACTGTTCCAGCTCCGAGATTTGCGGCAGGTCTACTGTTTCTACAAGTAATAAGCCGAAGAGTGAGCCGCTGGCGGCCGCGAGAATCAGCAGAATCGCCAGGGCAAATGATCCCGCTACTTTACGCCGCCGCTTCGAACGCCTCAAAGGCAAGCGTGCCCTTGACTCTGTCTCTTGCCCGCGAACCGCCTCCCGGCGGCTGCGGCGCTTCACCAAAGCTTCCTGGTCGGCTTATGCGGATTTGGCTTTAAGCAGACTGAGTGCCTTGTTGAGCTGATCGTCCGTCTGGAGCCCCTTCTGGTCGTTGTTCGGCAGCTCACCCTCTTCCGCCAGGTAGTGGTTGATGCTTTCGTTGACCAGGTAATTCGGGGTGATTGAGGAGTCTTCAATCTTCGTGCCTGACGGAGTCTCGTATTTGCCTACTGTCAAAATCATCGCCGCTCCATCCGGCAACTGGAACGTTTTCGTGACGGCGCCTTCACCAAAAGTAACGTCTCCCACAACATCGCCGCGCTTGCGATCCAGAACAGCACCCGCAACAATTTCCGCTGCGCCCGAGGTCCCGTGATTCACCAGCACCACCAGCGGAGCTGACGTCACAAAATCCGCGGCCTTGGCGGTAAATACCTTCGTCGGAATCGTCTGCCCGTGCAGCGACGCCAGCGTTCCTGACGACAGGAAAGCATTGGCCAGCCTGACTCCTTCATCTTCCTGGCCCTGCGCCACATCGCGAAGATCCAACAGAACCTTGGTGTTTCCGTTCTGCTTCATCGCCTTGAGCCGCGCGATCATCTCGTTCACCCGATTCGCCGTCAGCGCGTAAGGCTTGATATACAGAATGCTCGATTTGTCGTACTCCTCCACCGTCATGGGAGGCGGGATTTCGATCACGCGGGTCAGCGTGATCTTGTACGGGGCGATCCGCTGCGGACGAATCAACTGGAAGTGAACTTCGGTGCCGGGCTTGCCCTGCAGCAGAAGACGAACCATCGCGACCGACATCTCATAGGTCGATTTCCCATCAATGGAGAGGATGACATCTCCATCCCGGATATCGTCCTTGGCGGCAGGGCTGCCGGGAACCACCGACACCACCGTTGAATAGCCGCCGCGCTCGGAAACAATCAACCCGACCTGCGCATCGCCCTCATTCTCGCGGGCCAGATACTCTTTGTATTCGGTCGGCGTCAGGTACGCGGAGTCTGAATCAAGCGAATCCAGAAGCCCGTGAAGCGCTCCCGTCGTCACCTCGTGCAGGTTCGGCACAGTAACGTAATCTGCCTGAATCTTTTGGAGCACTTCCTCGTATACACCCATCTGCTTGTAGGCGTTATCGGCAGGAGCGCCGCTTACGCCCGCGGGGCCGAATCCACCGAGGAAAATGACCAGAACAATACCGGCCGCCAGGCCGAGGACAACATGCTTGAAGGTTCGCGACATAATTCGTGAGAGCACGGCAATCGCAGCGCTACTTGAATCATACTCTCTGCGCGCAGCAACCGGCCAAAACAGACGGCCCCTTCGCGGTTCAGGCTCCGATCCCGGAACTCTACGAGCCGACCGCTCTGTTGGCCTGAATCCCGCAGCGCACTTGGTGCCAATATTTCATCCACCCGTCGAAGACCACCCCCACTCCTCCGCAACTGGCAGGATTGCTGGCGGCGCCACAGCAAAGATCGGAAAGCAGGCAAAGTAGAGCACGCCAAGTTGCCGGGAATTCGCCACTGAATTGCTACACTGAAATTAAGGACAATTGAAAAACTCCGCACGCCGCCGGATGATTTTCCCGGAACACTTCCCCCACGAAAACACTCTGCAACCTCGCTTCAGTGTTTTCGACTCAAGCCTTTACAACGTGCATACTGCCCGGCGGCATTTTCCTCAGGAAAAAGCCGCGCTCGACTCCGTTCGTTTGTCGACCTATGAATCGAAAACGCGATAAGAGACACGTTGAAGCAAAAAGCGATGCGCAAGAGCATGGAAATCAGTAAATGAGCTGCATGGATGTCCCGCCCGACATTCTGCCTTGCAGTGAATTCTCGAAAATACGAATCGATCTTTTGAAATCATCGCATTACCCACAAAAACAGGGGGTATCGACACTGCCAAATAACTGCGCGGTTTTCCTGATGGCGCAAAGGAGCATCCGCCATAGAGCATGAAATCTCACTAGGGAACCGTCACGCCTGGCCAATCTCAATCACCCTATCGGACCACGGGAACGACTCTATTCGATCCAGTAAAATCAATGACTTACCCGCAAAAACGATACGGGTTGCCATGGCTTTTTATTCGCGGATTCGGTACAGCCCGCTTCAACTGACCACGCCGGCAGGATGCACCCACGGCTTCCAAACCGAAGATAGGCTTCAATCAGAATTTGTCGATTTCTTTTGGTGGCGGCGGGAGGAATCGAACCTCCGACCTACGGGTTATGAGTCCGTCGCTCTAACCATCTGAGCTACGCCGCCGGCTTCAGCAGGACGCTGGAGTCGCTCTCTCATCATACGAACGGCATGGAATTGGGTCAATGCCGTCAGCACCTGGATGACGCCTCTGACACCACGTGACCTGTCGCTCTGTCCGCTTCAGTGCTCCATCGCGAATTCAGCCTTTGGCACTCTCTTGCCGACCTGTGCCGGGGTCGGCAATTGCGAGCGATCCCAGCCGCCACCAAGCGCTTCGATCAGTTGCACCGCGGAGGTCATTTCATTCACTTGAATTGCCGCAAGCGTCTCCTGCTCTGAAAGCACCGTGGTCTGGGCCGTAATCACATTGATATAAGGATCGATTCCACTCTGGTAACGGACCTGCTCCAGTTGCAGATAGTGTTCCGCGTCCTGCAGCGCGGCTCTCTGTTGCGCAATCTGCTGCGAGTAGAGACGCGTCGCCGCCAGATTATCCTCCACTTGCTGGAACGCAGTCAGCACCGTCTGGCGGTAACTGGCCACATCGCCGTTGTAGATCGCCGTGTACTGATGCAGCTGGGCCCTGTAGAGCCAGCCGTTGAAGATGGTTTGCGAAATGGTCGGGCCAATCGACCAGAATCGGCTCGGCCACTCAAACCAGCGCTGGAACGTGGAGGCTTGAAAACCCCCGGCGGCGTTCAGCATGACACTCGGGAAAAATGCCCCGTACCCGATTCCAATGGTTGAGTTCGCCTCCGCAAGAGTCCGCTCGGCCGCGGCAATATCCGGCCGGCGCTCGAGTAGCTCAGACGGCACTCCCACCGGAATGGGTGGAGGCGTAAAGAAGCCGGGATTGGGGGGCAGCGAAAAATCCGTGGGAGACTTGCCGATCAGCACCGCGATCGCATGCACATACTGCGCACGCGCAATGCGAAGGTTGGTGAGCTGAGCCTGTGCGCTCTCCAGCGTGGATCGAGCCTCGATCACGGAAATGTAATCGCCGACACCAGCTTTATAGGAGCCCTCGTTCACCTGGTAGGCGTTTTGGTCGGCGGCAACCGTCTTTTTCAGGATGTCGATCAAGGCATCCTGACCGCGTAACTCAAAATAGAACCCGGCAAGGCTTGCCTGTTCGGTCAACTTTTCATTCGCCAGATCGGCGGCACTCACTTGAGCACCATATTCGGCCGAACGAACTTCCTGGCGAATCTTCCCCCACAGGTCAGGAGCCCAGGAAATGTCAAAGGGAAAAGTTATCGAAGTGCTCTTTTGACCGGAGCTAGTCTGTGTGGAAGCGCCCGTCCCAGTATTAAAGGTGTTGGCTAGATTACCCGAAGCCTTGGAGCGCTGCCATGAAGGACTGGTGGTGAAGGTTGGCCAGAAGTTTGCGCGCGCTTCCGCAATCAGCGCCCGAGCCTGGAGGAAATTCTCAAAGTAGAGACGAATATTCTGATTGTTGATGTTCAGCTGTGCTTCGAGAGAATTGAGCTGCGGATCATGGAATATCTCCCACCAGTTGCCATGCAACATCGCGTGCCCCGGGCTGGCCACCTTCCATCCAGGCTCATTCTGAAAGTTCACCGTGGATTCCTTGTAGTTCTTCGCAACCGGCGTGGGAACTGATGGAGGACGGTACTTGGGACCGACCATGCACCCGGACATCAGACCAAGCAGCGCGACAACGGCGAAGGCCAGAATGCGTCGGTCAGGTGAGAAATTTCGTGCAATGCTCATGGTGTTTCTCCGCTACAGCGCGGGTTGTTCTCCGGGATTGAAAGTGTCCTGACGTTTGCCCGTCAGACGCAAACGCAGACGGTCCAGCGTCAGGTAAACCACCGGAGTTGTATACAAGGTGATTAATTGGCTCAGAAGCAGGCCACCCACAATTGTGATGCCCAGCGGACGGCGCAATTCAGACCCGATTCCAGTTCCAAAGGCGAGCGGCAACGCACCGCCAATCGCAGCCATGGTAGTCATCATGATGGGACGAAAACGCAGCAGGCAGGCTTGGTAGATAGACTCCCTGGGCGTCTTCCCTTCCCGGCGCTCTACCATCAAGGCAAAGTCGATCATCATGATGGCGTTCTTCTTCACAATGCCTATCAGCAGAATGATTCCAATGATGGATATGACATCGAGACTCCTATGAAAGAGCATCAGCGCCAGCATCGCTCCAACGCTGGCCGAGGGCAGCGTGGAGAGAATCGTAATCGGATGCACGAGGCTCTCGTACAGAATCCCCAAAACGATATAGACGGAAAGAATCGCGGTGACGATGAGCAAAGGCTCGGTCGAGAGCGACTGCTGGAAGGCTTCCAGAGTGCCGGAAAACGAACCGCGCACCGAACCAGGAAGGCCGATCCGTTGCTCCATCTGCTCGATTTCGCGAGTTGCCTGACTCAAAGAAACACCCGGCGCCAGGTTGAACGACACGGTCACCGAGGGGAACTGTCCCGTGTGATTCACCTGTAACGGAGTTGTACCCGGCTGGAACCTTGCGAACTCGCTCAGTGGCGTCATTGCGGTCGCATTGCTGCCAAGGCTGTTCGTCTTGAGATAGATGTCATTGAGCCCGGCGGGAGACTGCCAGTATTTTGGCGCAACTTCGAGGACAACGTAATACTGATTGAGAGGTTTGTAAATAACTGACACTTCAGACTGGCCGAAGGCGGAGTAGAGAGCACGATCCAGAGATTGAGGAGTCTGGCCCAGCCGAGCCGCCACCAGCCGGTTAAATTCGACATTCTCGGCAAGGCCTCCGTCCTGCTGATCGCTATTCACGTCCTGCAGACCCGGCAGTTTCTGCATCTGCGCCTTTAGAACCGGTCCCCAGCGTTCAAGATCAGCAACGTTATCCGACTGAATGGTGTACTGATATTGCGCATTGCTGGCTCTGCCTCCAATGCGGATATCCTGTGCGGCCTGCAGAAACGTCGAGGCAACCGGCAGGCGATTCAGCTTGGGGCGCAAACGGTTGATCACCCCCATGGCGCTGATTTTGCGAACGCTCAAGGGCTTTAGCGTTGCGAATACGAACCCATTGTTTGTCGCTCCTCGGCCACCTGTGTATGCATTCACGCTTTGCACGGCAGGATCGGACTTGATGACCTTCACGATCTGCAACAAGGAATAGTTCATGAAGGGAAAGGATGCATCCTGCGGCCCCTGCACTCCGCCGATGATGAACCCTGTATCCTGCTCCGGGAAAAAGCCCTTCGGAATCCGCGCGATGAGAACAAAATTCAACGAAATCATCACTGCCAGGACAAGCAGCATAAATACGGGATTCTCGAGCACCCATTCGAGCGACTTGCCATAGCCTGACAACAGACTGTTAAAAACTCTCTCATTTGCCCGATATAAACGGCCATGCTTCTCGCGATCCCGCGTCTTCAGCAGATGCGCGCACATCGTTGGCGTTGTGGTCAATGACACAATCATCGAGATTATGATTGCTGTCGCGAGCGTAACGGCGAATTCTCTAAACAGCCGCCCCACAATCCCGCCCATCAACAGGATGGGGATGAATACGGCAATGAGAGAGATGCTGATCGTGAAGATCGTAAATCCGATCTCTTCGGCGCCTCTCATGGCCGCCGCAACCGGCTTCATGCCCGCATCTAGATGGCGCGTGATATTCTCCATGACCACGATGGCGTCATCGACGACGAACCCGGCGGCAATGGTGAGAGCCATTAACGAGAGGTTGTCAAGGCTATAGCCCAATAAGTACATCACGGCAAAAGTGCCAATCAGCGAAACAGGCACGGCAACGCTCGGAATGAGTGTCGAACGCGGGCTGCGCAGGAAGACAAAGACGACAAGGATAACGAGCAGAATCGAAACCGAAAGGGTCAGTTCAACATCATGCACCGAGGCCCGAATCGTGACGGTGCGGTCATGGACGATATGCAGATTGATCCCGGCCGGAATATCAGCTTCGAGCGACGGCAACTGTGCTTTGATCCGGTCGACGGTGGAGATAACATTCGCGCCGGGCTGACGAAAAATAATGACAGTTACAGACGGAACCCCATTCGTGTAGCCAGCCGTGCGGACATTCTGCGATCCGTTGTACACGTCGGCCACATCTCGGAGCCGGACTGCTTCACCATCGTGATAGCCGATGATGAGCGGACGATATTGGGCCGCATCCGAGATCTGATCGTTCGTCTGAATATCGGCAGTCATCGACTGGTTCGCAATCTGTCCTGCCGGCTGATCGGCGTTCTGCACACTGAGTGCTGCCTGAACCTGACTCATTGTCAGTCCATAACTCTCCAACTCTGTTGGGTTCACCTCAACGCGCACAGCTGGGCTTGCAGCGCCACCGATGAACACCTGCCCTACACCATCAATCTGAGACAGCCGCTGCTGCAGGATGGTCGACGATTTGTCGTAAACGTAAGTTGTGTCGTATTTCTTCGAGGTCAGAGAAATGATCAGGATCGGACTGTCAGCAGGGTTTACCTTGAAGTAGCTCGGATTCGAGGGAAGGTTAGTCGGCAAATAGGTGCGAGCCGCGTTGATCGCAGCCTGGACGTCACGTGCCGCGCCGTTGATATTGCGATTGAGATCAAATTGCAGAGTAATGGAGGTGCTGCCAAGCGAACTGGAAGACGTCATTTGCGTCAAGCCGGCGATGTGCCCAAATTGCCTCTCCAAAGGGGTCGCAACCGAGGAAGCCATCACCTCTGCGCTGGCGCCAGGCAGGTTCGCGTTGACGTTGATCGTAGGAAAATCAACCTGCGGCAATGGCGACACCGGCAACACGAAGTAACCCACCGCTCCCGCGATAGCAACCGCGATCGTCAGCAATGTTGTCGCGATTGGACGCTTGATAAACGGAGCAGAGGGGTTCATTACAACTCCTGCCCGTATCCAGCGGCGGAAAGAGGCTCATCTGGTCTCTTACCAGCCAGGCGCTTTCCTACTTTGTCAAAGAAGATATAGATCACCGGCGTGGTGTAGAGGGTAAGCACCTGGCTCAACAGCAGGCCGCCCACCATCGCAATTCCCAGCGGACGGCGCAGCTCGGAGCCGTACCCGCTGCCCGCAGCCAGTGGGATTCCAGCCAGAAGTGCCGCCATGGTAGTCATCACAATGGGGCGAAATCGCAGCAGGCAGGCTTCGTAAATCGCATCGCTTGCATTCTTACCGCGCAGACGTTCGGCCTCCAGCGCAAAGTCGACAATGAGGATGCCGTTCTTCTGCACAATGCCAATGAGCAGAATGATCCCGATGATCGCCACTACATTCAGATTCTGGTGAAAGAGCATCAACGCAAGCAGCGCACCAACGCCGGCGGAAGGCAATGTGGAAAGAATCGTGACTGGATGAATGAAGCTCTCGTACAAAACTCCCAGCACGATATAAACCACCACCAGCGCGGCAAGAATCAGGAGTGCTTCATTGGACAGCGAATTGACAAACGAAGCCGCTGTCCCCTGCCAGTTGGACTGCAGGCTGAGTGGAAAGTGCATACTGCTGACCGTCTTGTCCACTTCCTGAATCGCGTTTCCCAGTGCGGCATGCGGGGCAAGGTTGAACGAGACGGTTACGGATGGAAACTGATCCTGATGATTGATCGAGAGCGCTTCCGGGACCTCGCTCACCGTGGAAAACGCGCCGAGCGGGACGGCGTTCAAGCTTGCGGAGGTGATGGATGTATTCGGGGCAGATCCGGGAAAGGTGCCGCCAGAGGTGCCGCTTGAGTTCGAAAGGACAGTCGCCGCAGGAGTGAGTACATTCGAACTCGGCGTGTACAGCACCGAGGTGGTCAGGGCATTGGAACCGGCTGCACTCGACGCAGAAGCCGAAAACGATGTGGCCGCGGCCGCGCCGCTGGCACCGGACGAAATGTTTGCCGGCACATAAAGATCGCTCAGGTTGGAGGGGTGTTGCCGCCACTCAGGTGAAGTCTCGAGGATTACGTGGTACTGGTTCAGCGAAGTGTAGAGCGTATTAATCTGCCGCTGACCAAAGGCATCGTAAAGAACGTTGTCGACGGTTGCCGGCGCGATTCCAAGGCGTGATGCAGTGACGCGATTAATATCGACTCGAATGGCAAGTCCGCCATTCTGCTGGTCGGTCGCTACATCTTCCAGATCAGGGAGCTTTTTGAGCTTTGCCACGAACCGGTTGGCCCACCGATTCAGTTGGTCGATATTTGGATCTTCGAGCGTGAACTGATACTGAGTGCGGCTGACACGGTCATCGACGGATATATCCTGCACCGGTTGCATGTACAGGTGAATTCCCTGCACGCTGGCGAGACTCTTTTGCAGGCGTCGGATTACATCAGCGGCGCTGAGGTTCCGATCCTGAAGCGGCTTCAAATTGATCGAAATTCGCCCGCTGTTCAAGGTTGTGTTGATGCCGTCTACCCCAATAAAGGAAGAGAGGCTCTCAACAGCCGGATCCTTGAGGATGACGTCGTCAAGCGCCTGTTGCCTTCTGGCCATCGCATCGAAAGAAATGGTTTGCGGAGCCTGAGATATGCCTTGAATGACGCCGGTATCCTGCGTGGGAAAGAAGCCCTTGGGAATGGTGATGTAAAGGTAGATCGTCAGCACAAGCGTTCCCGCGGCAACCAGCAGCGTGAGCGTCTGAAACCGCAACACCCTCTTCAGAGTGCGGCCATAGAATCCGATCATTCCGTCAAAGACGCGCGCAGAGGCCCTATAAAACCTGCTTTGCTGCGCTTGGGGGTCATGACGCAGAATGCGCGAACACATCATCGGCGTGAGTGTCAGAGAGACGACAGCAGAGATGATGATGGTCACTGCAAGGGTGACGGCAAATTCACGAAAGAGCCGTCCAACAACATCGCCCATGAACAAGAGCGGAATGAGCACCGCGATGAGCGAGACGGTCAGAGAAAGGATGGTGAATCCGATCTGGCCCGATCCCTTCAGGGCAGCTTCCATTGGGGAGTAGCCGTCCTCGAGGAACCGCGATATGTTCTCAATCATCACAATGGCGTCGTCAACGACAAAGCCCGTCGCGATCGTGAGGGCCATCAATGACAGGTTGTCGAGGCTGTATCCGAGCAGATACATGGCAGCGAACGTGCCGACGAGAGACAGTGGCACGGCCACACTGGGAATGATGGTCGCGTAGACGCTTCGCAGGAACAGGAAGATGACGAGGACAACGAGGCCGACAGTGAGCAACAACTCAAACTCGACGTCGTTCACCGATGCCTGAATGCTGGTGGTGAGATCCGTCAGCTCCTGGACGTGGATGCCGGCAGGCAAAGATGCTTCCAGCCGCGGCAAAATATTCTTGATGCTGCGCACTACCGCAATGGTGTTGGCGCCGGGCTGCCGCTGAATATTCAGGATGATCGCCGGCTGCTGATTCATCCACGCGGCCTGGTCGGCATTTTCAACGCCGTTGAAGACTCGCCCGACGTCCTTGAGGAGAACGGGCGCGCCATTGTTGTATGCAATGACTACATTCCGGTACTGGTCGGCCTGAACGAGCTGATCGTTGGAATCAATCTGGTAATCCAGCCGCGGCCCGTCAAAATTGCCCTTTGCGGCATTCACACTGGTCTGTGTGAGCGCCGTGCGAACCGCCTCCAGGCTGATGCCATAGGACGCAAGCTTGGTGGGATTAACCTGAATTCGCACGGCAGGCTTTTGGCCGCCGGTGATACTCACAAGCCCGACGCCGGCGAGCTGAGAGACCTTGGGCACAACGCGCGTATCCACCAGGTCTTCCACTTGAGAAAGCGGCATCGTGTCTGAGGTGATGCCAAGAGTCAGCACCGGTGCATCCGCAGGGTTGGATTTGCTGTAAACCGGAGGCATCGGCAGATCGGCCGGCAAGAAGCTCTGCGCGGAGTTGATGGCTTCCTGGACTTCCTGTTCGGCGACGTCAATGTTCAAAGCCAGGTTGAACTGAAGCACGACGACGGAAATCCCCCCGGCGCTTGTTGAGGTCATCTGGCTGAGGCCCTGCATTTGGCCAAACTGGCGCTCAAGGGGCGCCGTGATCGTCGTGGCAACTACGTCCGGACTGGCGCCGGGATAGTAGGTAACAACCTGAATCGTCGGATAATC
>JAJZAL010000314.1 GCA_021799405.1 Acidobacteriota bacterium | reverse complement strand
GCCCGTCCACCCGCCCTTGTGCGATGCCCCGGACGAGCGCCGGGGCGACATCTTCGGCCCGCCCGACGCGCAGCGCCGCCGCTCCGCCGGCGGCCCAACGCACCGCGCACCGCTACCCTGCGCATGGAACAGGTTCCGGCGAGTGACTCGGCGATTGTGCGCTCACTGAAGAAAGGCGTAGATCCCGGCTCGGAGTCAACCTGCGCAGCAAGACAGCTGCTTCACATCCTTCACGAACGTTTGGGCAGCGAGTTTCAGGCCCTCGACCATCGTCAAATACGGGAACAATTGGTCAGCCAGATCCGACACCTTCATCTGTGCACGAATGGCGAGAGCTGCTGTCTGGATCAGTTCGCCCGCTTCCGCTGCTACGGCCTGCACTCCGATAAGCCGACCACTGCCAGCTTCTGCGACCAGCTTGATGAATCCGCGCGTGTCGAAATTGGCGAGCGCACGCGGTACATTGTCCAACGTGAGAGTGCGGCTATCGGTCTGGATTCCGTCGTGATGAGCCGCGGCCTCACTGAGACCGACTGTAGCAACCTGCGGCTCGGTGAACACCACTGCAGGCATCGTGGCTAGATCGAGTTTGGCCTCGCCTCCGGTCATATTGATCGCTGCGCGACTGCCTGCTGCCGCAGCAACATACACAAATTGCGGCTGATCAGTGCAGTCGCCTGCGGCATAGATGCGGGGTGCAGTGGTGCGCATCGTTTGGTCCACGGTAATGGCGCCTTGTGAATTGAGCTTGACTCCTGCGGCTTCCAGTGCGAGATCGCTCGTATTGGGTGTCCTGCCGGTGGCAATGAGCAGCTTGTCGGCACGCACTTCCCCCTTATCTGTGGTCAGCACAAACTCGCCGTCTACATGGGCGACCTGACTGGTCTGGGTATGGTTCAGCACTTCGATTCCTTCGTCCCGAAACGCGGATGCAACAGCCTCGCCGACAGCGGGGTCATCCCGGAACAACAGCGTGTGGCGCGCCAGGATTGTCACCTTGCTGCCTAACCTCGCAAAGGCCTGCGCCAGCTCCACCGCCACCGCCGACGAGCCCACCACGGCCAAACGCTCAGGTATGGCGTCACTGGTCAACGCCTCAGTAGAAGTCCAGTACGGCGTGTTTTTCAGGCCGGGAATCGGCGGAACGGCGGCACTCGCGCCCGTTGCGATCAGGCAGCGGTCGAAGGCAACCTCCCGCTCACCGCCATCGTTCAGGCGCACGATGAGGCTCTGGCTATCCTTGAAGCTAGCATCTCCATGCAATACGGTGATGGCCGGATTGCTCTCCAGAATGCTCTCATATTTGGCATGTCGGAGTTCGTCCACCCGCGCCTGCTGCTGGGCGAGCAAATGGTCGCGTTGAATTGCTGGTTCAACCGCAGCGATACCGCCGTCGAATGGACTTTCCCGGCGCACATGGGCGATATGAGCGGCGCGGAACATGATCTTGGATGGCACGCAGCCAACATTGACGCAGGTGCCGCCGATTGTCCCGCGTTCGATGAGTGTGGCCCGCGCGCCGCGTTCGACGGCCTTCAACGCCGCCGCCATCGCGGCTCCGCCACTGCCGATAACAGCAACGTGTAGTTTGCCTGCATCGCCATCGATATTGATTCTGTGGTCGCCTGCCGACGCTCCGCGTGCCTTGTTGGGTACGCTGACAGCCTGGACCGGCGTATCGGTCGCAATAGCGCGATAGCCGAGCGTCGCTACAGCGGCAGTAATGGTTTCGGGCTTGACACGCGCGTCTGTTGTGACCTTGCCTTGCCCCTGCGGGTAGGAAACCGTGGCCGATCGGACGCCCGGCACCTGTTCCAGAACCTTCTTGATGTGTGCGGCGCATGATGCACAGGTCATCCCCTCAATGCGCAATGCGATAGCGTCAGTCATCGCCCGGTTCCTCACTGCTTGACTGTAGACGGATACCCTGCGTCCTTCGTGGCCTTGGTCAGGGCTTCTGGATTGGTTTTGGCATCGTCAAAAGTCACAACTGCCTCTTTTTTCGCGAAACGGATTTCAACCTTTTCGACGCCGGAAACTTTAATCAGAGCCTTTTTTACCGTGATCGGGCAAGCGGCGCAGTCCATGCCCGACACCGATAGCACGACTGTCTTGTTTGCGGCCCAGGCGGGTACACCGAGCATTGCGGCTAAGGAAATGAGTGTGATTAGTTTCTTCATTTGGGTGTATCTCCTTTTCAGTAGAGAAGCGGTAAGACATACGGGAAAACGAGCGCAATCAGAACCAGCGCAGCAACGATCCAGAAAATGACCTTGTAGGTGGTTCGTACTTGGGGGAGCGCACACACCTCACCCGGCTCGCAGGCGTGCGCTGGGCGGAAGATGCGCCGCCAAGCAAATAACAGTGCAACCAGGGCAGCGCCGATGAAGATTGGGCGGTAAGGCTCCAGCTTCGTCAGGTTGCCGATCCAGGCACCGCTGATGCCCAAAGCAACCAAGACCAAAGGCCCCAGGCAGCAGGTCGAGGCAAGAATGGCTGCCACTCCTCCAGCGAAAAGAACGCCGCGTCCATTCTGTGGTTTTGGCATCAAGGTCTCCTTTCCAGCATCCTCTTGATGATTTAACCTTACTTCCGTAGTTGAGTACGGGGTCAAGTGGTATGGAAAATCATCTGAAGAGTCTGACCATTGGCGGCTTCGCCAAGTCCTCTGGCGTCAACGTGGAAACTATCCGGTTTTATCAGCGCAAGGGTCTGCTGGTCGAACCGCACAAACCCTATGGCAGCATTCGCAAGTACGGTGCGACAGACGTAGCACGAGTGCAATTCGTGAAATCTGCTCAGCGCCTCGGCTTTAGCCTTGACGAAATCGTCGAATTACTACGACTGGAAGACGGCACCCACTGCGATGAAGCCAGTCACCTGGCCGAGCATAAGCTCAAAGATGTTCGGGAAAAACTGGCAAACCTGAAACGCATGGAGACGGCACTGGCTGGGCTTGTACGCGCCTGTCATTCCCGCAAAGGGAGTGTGTCCTGTCCACTGATTGCATCGCTGCAAGCTCCAAGTGCACCGATATCGCAATGAGTCACATGCCTCATTGCGATTAGGAGACGGCTGCCAAGAAGGGTTGCGGTCAGCCGACGATAACAGGCCAAGTCGCGTTTCCAGACATTCTCGTCTTTAGGGCGAGTCCATCCTGCGGTCTCGATCACGGACGAAATTCCATGAGGCGGTCGCCATCGGGCGTGACTTCAAAAGATGGCTTCATAGAAGCAGTGGCGGGGCGGCGCTTGTTTCGCGACAAGGCCGGCGGAATTGTTTCCATCAAAGTACATCTACATTGGATAGCGCCAAAACCGCCGCTGACAGGAATTGTTTCAGCGCCCCGGAGGCCAGCTCACAGCCTCGTGTGCGCCGCGATTTGCAGTGCCGCCTTGTTCGGATGGAGAATGGGGACTATGGTCGCGGCCTTTCGAAAATCCCGATCCGTTAAGCTATGGACCGTACTGATACTCTTCCTGGGAATCTGTTCCTGGATCCTGACCGTCGGCATCGAGAATTACCGCGAGTATAAAGCGTTTGAGCGTAGCTTCGATTTGCTAGCTTCAGAATGCGCCCAACACGGCGGCTGTACGCTTCCCGGGTACGATTTCTGAAATGCATAAATTCTCTTAGCAACTGCTTTGGCAATTACAACTCCCAGCCTGTTCGGCCCGCGTGCCATCCACGAACGTTGCGGGTTGTGCCGGACCACCTGGTCGCCGCCGTTTCGGACATCTCTGTTAAAGAATCGTGAATGGCGAGTCTTTCCGACCTGAAGTGAATCATCCTAAACAGAAAGACCTTTGTTGACGATGCAGGAGTTTAAGGTCATGAGCGATGATGCCTTGGGTGAAAACGAAGCTGGCTTGGTCCATCTCCACATCTGTATCCACTGCGGCCATTCGCGGACGCGGGAAGAGGTCGGGGACTATGAGCTCAGTTCGGGAATTGTGCATTGCCCAAAATGTGGTATCGATGGTCCATTGAACATCGAGATTCGGGATTTGCCGGCGTAATGTGACTCGATGAAGCACCAGCGTGTTCGTTCAGGCACTCAAGGGTAGCCGCGCCTGTACGGGTTTGCGCAGACTCTCCATCTTTTGTGCGGTCGCCTTGACGAACTCCCGCACAAGCCGCGATTTGCTGTCGGCGCGGGCAGCAAGATTTGTGACGAGCAGCAAATTCTCTTCGGCAAGCGGACGCATGGTGATGCCGTCACGCGCGATCCGCCATGCTCCGGCGCGCGTCAGGAATGCTAATCCGCCACGCTCCAGAATCAGCGGCACAGCCTCTTCCGCACCCGTGACGTGATGCAGCTCCGAGGGTTCGACTTCCGCCTTCGCCGCCGTGCGCTTTACGGAGTCATACATGTGCGGGCTCACCTGTTTTGCAAATAGAATCCAGACCCGGTTGTGCAGGTCTATAACCCTCAATTCGCGACGGACAGCCAGAGGATCATGCCTCGACATTGCAATGTAGAGAGGATGCTCCGCCAGCTTCAGGAACGTAAGCTGCGGTGTCTCGGGAACACCCGTCGTGATCGCGAGATCGAGCGTTCCGGCGATGACCTCGTTCGCGACCTCATGCGAATACCGGCTTGACCAGTTGATCCGCAGGCCCGGATAAAGCGGCAGATGAACGGATCGAATAGCCGCGGCCAGCCACGGGTCGGTGTAAGAGGACCTGCCGATGTTGAGAACTTCGCCGGCGCTGTCCGAATCAGCTCTGGCCGAAACCATGGCGCGCTCGATCAGTTCGATCGCCGGTCGCGCGTCGGCAACGAACTTCCGGCCAGCAGCGGTCAGCTCGACTTTTCGATGATCGCGCTCAAAGAGAGGTTTATCGAGGAGAGTTTCGAGTTCCGCAATGTGTCTGCTCAGGGCAGTCTGGTGGATGCCGAGGCGCACCGCTGCTCTGGAGAAATTCAGTTCCTCCGCGAGGACGATTGCCGCCTGTACCCAACGAAGTTCTGGGAGAAACATAGCTGTCCTCCGCCGAGAGAAGACCTGAGGCAGGAACAGCTTACCGACTGGAGGTACGACGGAATGAGGGGTCCCACCGCCGGGTGCGTGCAACGATAGTTCAGGCAGCGGGTGTTGACTTTGATGCTTCTTCAATGCGCATTGGTTGTCGCCAGTGCACTCTGTTATGCGTGTTCTGCATAACAGTCCTCGCATTTTTCATTGGACTCTGTGGATACGGAGGGCGACTCTCGTCTTCAGAGGGCGGGCAACGGCACGAGTGACAACTCCATCGCCCTTGTGGAAAGCACGTGGGTGAGAACCCAGCAGCCACCGCATAAAGACGAAACGCCAGATCTCAGCCAAATGCGACGAGTCGCCTATGAAGAAACCTCCCCTTCTGAATCCAGACCAAGCAGCGAAGGTACTGCAAATGGATCGACGGACCCTCGTTTACTGGGCCAGGCGCGGCTACGTGCCGTCGCACCCTATGGGCGAAGGCCGACGAAAAA
>JAJZAL010000313.1 GCA_021799405.1 Acidobacteriota bacterium | reverse complement strand
GCGGCGGTCTGGCGCCGCTTTTTGAGCTTCTGTTCGAGTTCGCCGATCTGCTTGAGGCAACGGCGGCTGAGCGCTGCCTGGCTTTGGCTTGCTTCGCGAGTTGAGCCGCGCAGGCTGGCCAGCTTCCCCAGGAAGACGTCCGCTTCGCGCACCGGCTGCAGGGCACGGCGCAGCTTCTTTGCCTGCTTTCTCCAGCGTCTTGCCGCGCGCGCAGCAGCATCTTCCTGCGGACGTTCCCGCAACCCATACTCAAGTTCCACCTGGAGCTGCAGCGTCGCTACACGCAAGGCATGGACGGATTTGCGGCTGGGTTTGCGGCAGCATTGGCCAAGCAGTTCGCGCCAAGCATCCACCTTCCGCCGCCAATCCGGCTGGGCAACGACAGTAAGACACCCGCCGGGGGGAAGAGAACCGGACTTCATTGGATTGCAGCCTTTCTGACCCCATTTTGCACCATGAAGGACCCGGGAAGGAAAGGATTTGTGTAACCGGAGGGCGGTGTCCCGTTTATTGACGTCAATCGTAAACCCGGCTGGTATCCTGCTCTTATTGGAGATTGTCCGTCGACCGGAAGGCGAGGACATGGTCAACCGCATCCTGTCTTCCCGGGAAAGACGGCTCGCTGGTCATCTGAGGCGCAAAACCGGCGCCAGGGAGCCGGGCCCAGGCACACTTGCATCATGGTCTTCGAAGAAACGGGGCTCCGGAACCTGGATTCCGCCAGAGTGAACTAATGAGTAACGTCACGCATACACGCTTTCGCCCGCAGCCCGGGCCTTCGGCACCGACAACGTGGGTGCTCTTTGCGGCGATTTTTGCTGCTGTCTTTTTTGCCGCGCTGTTCAGGCCGCCCCTGCTGGACGACGTCGATGCGTCCCATGCGCAGGCCGCCCAGCACATTCTTGAGAGCGGTGACTGGGTAACGCTGCGGATTGACGGCATCCGCTACCTCGAAAAGCCACCCCTGCCGTACTGGCTGATGGCGGTGTCTTTTCGCATCTTTGGCGAGAACGTCTTTGCCAGCCACCTGCCCAACGCCCTGGCGATTCTGGGTCTTACCTGGCTGGCGTGGCTGTGGGGACGCCGCGCCTGGGGCGCCCGTGCCGGCCTTTATGCCGGACTCGCCGTTCTCACCGCCATGGGCACATTTCTCTTCACACGCTTCGACATACCCGAGGCGGTGCTCAGCTTCCTCTTTTTATTGGCACTCTATTGCCTGCTCACGGGCCTGGAGCTGAATCGTCCCGCACGCTTTTACGGTATGTGGGCGGCGCTGGCTCTGGCGTTGCTGGCCAAGGGCCTGATTGCGCCCGTCTTCTTTGCCGGAGCCGCCATCCCATACCTGCTCCTGACCGGCCAATGGCGGCGCTGGCGCGACCTGAAGCCGTTTTCCGGCGTGCTCCTGTTCCTGCTCATCGCCGCACCGTGGCATATTCTGGCAGGCCTCGCCAATCCTGATCAGGGCCATCCGGTGGGCAATCATCCCACGATCAGTAACGTCCACGGATTCTGGTACTTCTATTTCATCAATGAGCACTTTCTACGCTTCCTGGGCGAGCGCTACCCGCATGACTACAACCGGCTGCCATTTGCGGCCTACTGGCTGATGCATCTGGTGTGGCTCTTTCCCTGGAGCCTGTTTCTGCCGGCAGCCGTGGTGGCGGCCTGGAAGACTCGCCACAACTGGTTGCAGCACCTGCGCCGCGATGCCGGCCAGACGGTGGATTTCTACCTCGATCACGCTGCCCGAGAGGACGTGGCCAGCTTCATCTTCCGGCTCAAGTTCCGGGTGCGCACCGCCTGGCTTCTCGGCCTGTTTTCGGCCTTCACGCTGATCTTCTTCTCCCTTTCGACCAACCAGGAGTACTACACCTTCCCGGCCTGGACGCCCCTGCTGATCCTGATCGCCGGAATCGTGGCCGGCATGGAAGAAAATCTCGGCCCGGACGGCGCCCCGGGCAGCGGCAAGCCACCGCTCTCAATGGCATGGCTGACCGGAGCTCAGGCCTTCTTCGCCGTCGTTGGTGTCCTCTCCGCGGCCGCCCTAGCCTGGGGTCTCTGGGACTCGCGCCATCTGCCCTTCGTTCCCGACATCGGCACCCTGCTGGCCCACCGCGCCGTGGGCGATTACACGCTCTCGATGTCCCACCTCTTCGACCTGACCGGCCCATCGTTTGCCGCGCTGCGGCTGCCGGCGGCTCTGGCCGCGGTCACTTTGCTGGTGGGACCGGCGGCTGGCTGGCTACTGCGGCGCAAAGGAAAGCACCTGGCCGCCACCGTAAGCGTGGCCCTTACTGCCGCCGTCTTCCTGGTGGCCGCGCACATTGCCTTTGCCCGCTTCGAGCCCATGCTCAGCTCCAAGCAACTGGCCGACGTGATTCTCCAAAAGGGCTCGCCATCGGACACGTTCATCATCTTCGGCGACCAGTCCGACGCCTCATCGGTCGTCTTCTATACCCACAATTTCCTTGAGCGCCGGCCGGCCCTGCTCGTGCTCCCACGCTGCGGACAGCATGGTGAAGGCTCGTCGCTGCTCTGGGGCTCCTGCTACCCCGACGCGCCCGATATCTTTCTGAGCCAGGAACAGCTTGCGAAGATCTGGGGCACAGGCAATCGCAAATGGCTCTTTGCCCAGGACCTCAATCAGAACAAGGCCGAGCAGTTGCTCTCCGGCCGTCTCTACTTCGTTCGCTCCATCGCCGACAAAGCGCTGTGGACGGACCGGCCGCTGAAGTAGCCGAATCGCGGGCTGTGCCGTGATCTACCCCGCCGCCCGCATCTTCCCGCCGGGCAGGAGCTGAAAGACGCGACCACGCCAAAGAATGCGGCTCGACTGATAGCTGGCTGCCCAGAAGCCGATGCCCATCAGGTCACGTACCGGGTAGAGCACCAGCAGCCCAAACCAGCGCGGATCACGGACCACCAGCCGGCCCACCGCCAGCGAAAGCGCCAGCCGCGTGGCCACGCTCCAGCCAAGCAGAGCCAGCCCCCAGCCGCAATGCCCCATTGCCGCCGCTGCCGCCCAGCCCAGCAGGCCAAACGGCACGCTGAAGGTGAGCGCCGTGCCAAAGTGTCCCTTTGGCCGCGAAAACCGCGTCGATTTCATCCAGCGGGCCTGATGCTTGAGCGAGGCCGTCAGGCTGGAGTTAATCACCATATGGTCGATGGCGTGATGACTCAGCACCACCGTTTCGCCCAGCTTGAAGGTTTCGTTGCCGAGCACGAAGTCATCCGCGCAATAGTCGGCCGTGACGCGGAAACCTCCCATGCGCCGGATCGTCTCCCGACGGAAGGCCATCGTTGGACCCAGAGCAAATTGCATCCCCTCCGTGAGACGCGCGGCCAGCACGCCCGCGGTCATCTCCACGCTCATGCCCACAGCCTCCAGCTGCGCCCATAATCCGCCCTCGGCGGCCACGCCGCGATAAGGACAGGTAATAGCCCCCACCTTCTCATCGGCGAAAGGCAGCGCCACGGCCCGCAGGTAATCCGGCGTAACACGCACATCGCTGTCGCTGATCACCAGAATGCCGTGCGCCGCTTCGGCCTCCATCTTTTCGAGCGAAATTACCTTGTCATTGATGTAATCGGGCTCTCCGCCGGTCGAGAAAAACCGTGCCGGAATGTGCGGGTAGCGCGCCGCCACGCGCTGTGCGGTCTCCAGAGCTGCATCATCAGCCGAGCGAGCACAAAACAGAATCTCGTACTCCGGATAATCCTGCTCGAAGAAGGTAGCAAGATACTCTTCAAGTCCCGGCTCGGCGCCATGCACCGGCTTCAGGACCGACAGCGGCGGGGTAAAGCCCGGCCGCGCCTGAAGCTGCCGAAGCGCCTGCTTGCGCTCGCGCAGATACCCCGGCAGAGCCACCAGCACCATGCCAGTGAAGATGGTTGACGTAAAAAGGCCGAAGACGGCCAAGGCTAGAAGTATCGGAGACATGCGGAATCAAGGATAACGGCTACTAACGTGAATGCTACACTAGGAGCCTCAGTCGATACCCCGGATCTCAAGGACTGACAGTATTGAAACGAATTCGCCAATTGGACGGCGTGCGGGCGATTGCCATTCTCGCAGTGTTCTTTCATCATGCCCTGCACATCAAGCTGTTGTGGATGGGCGTCGATCTGTTTTTCATCCTCTCGGGATTCCTGATCACGAACGTGCTTTTGGAGGCCAAGCGGCACTCGCTGGGTGGTTATTTTGCCGGCTTTTACGCTCGCCGCGCCCGGCGCATCCTTGCGCCTTACCTGCTCACCCTGTTCATAGCGAGCGTCTTCTTCGGCACGGCCTGGCTGCATCACTGGTATTTCTATGTCTTCCTCACCAACTTCCTTGATCCGCTTCACATCCCCCGTCCGGTGGCGTTTGAACCGCTTTGGTCATTGGCCGTCGAAGAGCAGTTTTATCTGGTCTGGCCACTCGCCGTCTATTTTCTGGACGAGCGCCGTCTCCGCCACTTCGCTATCACGATCGTCATCCTGGCGCCGCTGCTGCGTGCGACCTTTCATTTCAGCCAAAGTTGGCCCATCTACGACCTGACGCCCTTTCGGATGGACCTGCTGGCCGCAGGCGCTCTGCTGTGCCTCGTCTGGCGGAATCATCCCGAATCGATCAGGCGGCGGGGCGCAGCGCTCGGCTCGTTCGTTATCCTGCTGGGGCTCGCTGGTCTGGCCATTCTAGGCCATTCAGGCTTCACCACCTACGGAAACACGCGCATAGGAAACACCTTCATTTATGAAGGCTCTCTGTTCGTGTGCTTCGGTTTCATGCTTTACGCCCTGAGCGGCCGCGGCGTGGGCTGGCTCCAGACGGCTCCGCTCCGCTATATCGGCAGGATCAGTTACACCATGTATCTGGTTCACCTCGGCATCATCGTCCTGCTGACGCCGTACCTGCACGGCCTTCTCCTAGTCCTTGCGGCTCTGTCTCTCACCGTGCTCTATGCTTCCATTTCATGGTTCGTGCTGGAGCGGCGGCTGCTCCAGCATAAGCCCCGGGTGCGCGCTCCGCTGGAGGCTGTCGCCGTTCATGAGACAGACTGAGGCCGTAGGCGGGAACTGGCCTGCAAAGCTGTGCTCCGGCGATTTACGAGTTGCGCGAGGGCCCGGTGCGACCGGCGACCACCGGCTTGCGCAGCGGCACAATCGCCGCAGACGAGCTGGGAGCGGCCTGCTGAAAGCGCGTCAGCATCTCGGAGCGCACATATTCGACGAAGCTCTGCATCTGCCGGTTCATCTCTTCCATGCGCTCGCGCATCTGCAGGATGATGGCGATACCGGCGATATTCACGCCCAGATCGCGCGCCAGATTCAGAATGAACTCCAGCCGCTCCAGATCCTCGTCGGTATAAAGCCGCGTGTTGCCCTCGGTGCGTGATGGCTTGAGCAGCCCTTCGCGCTCGTAGAGACGCAGCGTCTGCGGATGAATCTCATACATCTCGGCCACCGCCGAGATCATGTACGCGCCTTTGGATTTGCGTTT
>JAJZAL010000060.1 GCA_021799405.1 Acidobacteriota bacterium | reverse complement strand
AAACGCTGTGGCTGCTGAATCGCGCTTGCCGAAAAACCCGGATCATACGGTTTGCGCCGAGATGGTCTGTTGGATTCGCGCGCATTTCATCGATCACCGGGCGGATGGTTGGTTGTAACTCCACGAGGGCACACTGCGCAAGCGACATTTTTCAGACATATGCAACGGGGTTGCAATCGCCGCATGGCCCGGCGGTTTCCGGGCTGCGTTATTGCGCCTGCGAAGCTCCGGCGATCTCTTCAATCCAGCGGTGCATGCGCCGGCAGTGCGAGCCGTACCAATAGACGCGGCGGCAGATGGGGCACTCGCGGAACTCATCGCACCACCCCAGCGTCCCGGGCGGAACGCGACCGCTGACCTCGGCCTTCGCAACCGCCCGCAGAGGCTCGTTGCAGACCATGCAGAGGGTAAGGGGACGCAACAGCCGCGCCAGGTCGAAGCGATTTACAATCTCTACGGCCTGGCGGCGGCTGTCGGTCTCGCGCAGCCAGTACCCATGCGTTACAGCGGAGTGCTTCAGTACGCCGCGGTCTCGCGTGAGCAGGATGCGCCGTTGTTCCGAGGAGATGCGGACCAGTTCGGGATCGCTGGCGCGATTGCTGTAGACCGCGTCGAAGCCGAGCATGCGCAGGTAGCCCGCAAGCCTGCCCAGGTGGACATCGAGCACAAACCTCGGCTCGCGCAGCGGCTGGGGCCGCAGGCGCAGGACCGGTGTGATGTCAATTGACTCGAAGACCGGATAGACAGCCACGCGGTCGCCGTTGCGAATCAGGCGCGTGAACTCTGATGACTCGCCGTTGACCAGGATCAGGTCCACTTCAGTATGAGGAACGCCAAAGCTTTCAATCATGTCTTTGACGGAGGCGGGCACGAAGAAATGCTTCTCCACCGCCTTGAACTGCTGGCCGGGCGGCAGATGATCGTTCAATTCGGCATAGAAGCGAAAGCAGGCGCGAGCTGGTGCGGAATTCATCATGCACGCCTCAGCTCCAGTGTAGGCCCATTTGCGGCGAACCGGCGTTTCAAGGACGCTGAGCCGAAGCATTCTGCGCCGAAATCGCCCGAACATCGCGCAGAGGAAGGCGTACAAACTTGATGGCCTCGCGCCGCCACGTGTAAGTCACCAACAGATCGCCGTTGGCAGCCTGGATAATGGCCGGATAGGAGTACTGGCCGGGACCGTTCTCCAAGGTCCTGAAGATGCGGAAATGTTTACCATCGGCGCTGACCGCCAGATTGAGCGGCGTGCGCTTGTTGTAACTGTCGTTGAAAGCGAGAACGATGCGCCCGTCGCGAAGGCGCACAGCGTCAATGCCGGAGTTTGGATTGGGCAGGTCAATGAAGCGTGCCTGCGTCCACGTCCTGCCGTCATCCATGGAGTCGGCGATGGCGATGCGCGCGGCCCTGCTCCGGCTGCGCGCAAAGAAGCGCAGATGATGCCTGCCCATCCACACGACCGAAGGCTGAATGATTCCGATCGTCGTTTTTGATGGCGGATAGATCTTGGTGTACACACCGCCCGTCTCCGATGCCGGCAGAGGCTTCTCCTGGCCCGCCGCGATGGCGGCCGCATTGGGAATGTCCAGGCTGTCGGGCACGGTGATGGGCCCGAATTTCGTCCATGTCTTCCCGTTATCGGTGGAGCGCTCGATCCACGCATTCCATTTGCCGTTCTCCACCGAGGAGCCGCTGACGATGGTGCCATCCGGGAGCACCAGCGGCTTGTCCTTGATCGGCCCTAGAATTCCCGTGGGCAAATTTTCTTCCTTGCTCCAGGTGTGGCCTTCATCGCCGCTCCACTTGCGCGCTCCCAGCCATGTGCTTGGCCTGGTGCCGTACTTGTAATAGAGCCACAGGCGGCCGTCATGCGTATGGAAGAGAACAGGATTCCAGCAGGCGACCTTATTGGCGCGGGCCAGTTCAACCGGCGCGCTCCATAGGCCGTCGTGCAGGCGGGCGCCATAGATAGCTACATCAGGAGCGCCCTCTCTTGTTCCGGCAAACCACGCAACCAGAATGTCGCCGTTCTTCAACTCGACGACGGTTGATGCGTGATTGTTGCGCTGTGTGCCGGGCAGTGCCTTGCCGCTCGAAAGCGGCGGAAAGATAAATTCCGCTACCGGCTTTTGCGCCTGCGCAGACGCAAAGGCGCTAGCCAGCAAGAAAATCATCATCCACCGAAGTACACGCATTATGGTTGCCTCACAAATTCAAAGTTGCCGGATGCGCGCAGAACCAGGCGAGCGCGGGCACCGGACTCCGCGGATTCCGTCTTTACTGCCGAGCCGTTCTCAAGCCACTTGCCCGCAGGCAACAGAATATCGGCTGTCACTCCCGGCGGAAGGCTGACAACGACCTGTCGATCGCTTGCCTTCACGCGGACCGGCCCGAGTGGTGTTGCCACCGCGCCGCGAATCCATTTGAGACCGGCGAGGTCAGGCCGAACCTGCACCTTCCGGTAACCTGGCTCGATCGGCGTGACTCCCAGAAGTTCTTCCATCACCCAGGCGGTGGGCCCACTTGACCATCCATGCGAAAGGCTTGCGTTGTAGCCCACCTTGCCGTCGGCCTCAAGATGTGCGTGCGGATCGGGGCCGGCCCATGCCGGATCCCATGCCTCCCAAAAGCTGGTTGCACCCTCGTCGAGCATTCCGCCCCAGTAAGTACGCATCCAGGCCAGGGCCTCGCGCTTGTGCCCCAGCTTTGCCATCGCGGCCAGCAGGTAGCTACCGTAATACGGCGTGATGATATCTTCCTCCGGCTTGCGCCCATTGATGGTCCGCGCAAGCACGCGCCAAACTGTTTCGCGCTGCGCGGCGGTCTTCACGGCGCCGGCCAGCACAGCGATGGCATTCGTTTGCCAGCGATCTCCGAATGCGCCATTGGCGCTGTGCAAATACTCTTGCGCCGCCTGGGCCATGGCGTCGGCACGCGCGTTGTACTTTGCGGCGTCCGCCTTGTCTCCCGCCAGACACAGCAGCCATGCGGCCCGGCGAAATGCGAGCAGATACTCAAAGTGAACGGCGCGGCGCGCTTCCGGCGAGTCTCCGCTGAGGCCTGGCGCCCAATCGACAAAGGGCTTGCCGCCGCCGGCGCCGGTGTACAGGCTTTGAGCGTTCAACTCGCCCTCCATCAGCCGGAGCAGCTCCAGCATCCTGCCCTTCACTTCACGAAATTGGCGCAGATCGCCCCCGCGGCGCACGTATTCGGCTTCGCTGATCACCCACCAGGCCGAGTATCCAGGCAGCCCGTTCACCTGCTCCATAACCGGCGCGGGGCCGATGGCATCTTCGAGTCCGGCCCTGACCAGCCGACGATCACCATAAACGTCCGCAATCACGCGATCGATGACTTCGTCGTCGCCTATCCAGCGGCCGCGGTCACGCTTGATGCCATCCAGGATGGAATCCTGCATGGAAAGATGTGCCGTGTACGCAGCCGTCTGCCAGATCCGGTTCACCCTTGCATCGCTCGACTCGAAGTAGCCGGCCGGAGTCACCGGATCGTAGATGGCTTCGGCGTAAATGCCTGCTCCACTGCTGTCGCTGCTGAAGGAAATGAGCGCATAGCGAAATCCCGACTTGGGACCACGGGCCTCGTGACCGGCAGGCACCAGCAAAGGCACATCTCCCAGATAGGGAGCGTGAAGCAACTCGCCCGTTGATTCGCCGTAGCGGATGTGCGCATGCAGGTCATGCGCGCCCGCTGTGAGCAGAATCCGGCCATTGAACTCGCGGCCAAAGTCGAGGAGCAAACCATCGGGCTGATGCGTGATTGTTGCCGGATTCAGGCGGCAGTTCGCCATGAATGGCGCTTCTCCCAGATAACCCGGCCACGCGTACATGCCCGCATCGGCATTCCACTGGAAGAAGTCAACATTGCTCTCAATGCTGCCAAGGCTTGTCACCGGCTTCCACGCTGAGTCGTTGAAGCCCGGCACTTGCCAGCCCTGCGTAAAGACCGCTGCGCTCTTCCAGGCGCTGTCGCTCATCACCAGCGGTGGCGCGACGACTCCATCGGGAGCGGACAAGATCTTCACCGCGAGCACTTCGCCGGAGTTGAGCCAGCTTGTCATGAGTGAGTTGGTGTGATGGTGGCTTCCGTAGCCGCGGACGGCTTCAATGGCGATGGTATTTGTGCCGGAGCGCAACACACCGCTTACGTCGGCGCTCATCACAGCGAAGCCAAAGTGATGCCCGCCGGAGAAGTGCAACTGCGCGGCGAGGACGCCGTTGATCCACACGCGGGCACTGCGTGGTCCTGCAATATAGAGCGTTGCTTTCGGCGGCTTTTTCGCAATCGTGAACGCCCTGCGGAAGAAGTGAGGCTCAACCTTCCAATCGCTGCGCTTCAGCCTGCCCAGAGGCTCGTCGTGCATGGCAACGGCGGCATCGTTCGCGGTCCAGATGTATGCCTCAGGCAGCGGCGCATGAATGCTGCCGACGCTGCGAATGGTGTTGTCCGCGCAGGGCGGATTGAGAGCGCTTGTGTAACCTGCCGGTTGAGCCGGAGTATCCTGTTGCGCAGTGCCTGTGCGCATCACGGCCGCGCACAGCGCGAGGAGCAGGATGTTCCGGAAAAGCTGCATGCTGACTTCATTTGTACACGCGGCGGCCTGCCTGCCGGCGTGCATGCGGGCGCTCTGTTCCGATGAGCGGAACTTTTCTACCAGGCGAAAAATCAAATCATCTGGAAGAGCGAGACATCTGGGCAGCCCAGATCCTGGAATATGTGTCCATTGATCACTGTGAGCACGCAAAGGGTAGGATGAGTGCGATCTGAAAAGCTTAAGCCACGCGCCTCGATGAACATCCTCGGTTGTTCTGCCACTCGCGGAACTCCCGCATCTGCCTGCTTCAGCACCAGACAGCCTGCTTAACATTAACTGCCTCGTTGTTGGCCAATCCCGTTGCCTTCTTCGGCCGCTCCTGAGTGATCGCCAAACGGAGAATTGTCTTCTCTTTTGGGGAACTGATCAGAGGCTAATCGTCTTTATGGTACAGCTACCTGGTACCGACAGTCTTTCCATCAGCCTTACTTTGTTCCAGATACTCCACGTAGCCCAGCAGAGCGCCCCAATGGTAGAAGCGGTCGCTGTTGGTCACATCGTCGCCGGTTCCGGTGATGGCGTTGTAGTTCTCGTGCACGTGGCCGTTTTCGCGCCACTCCTTCAGAAAAAGGTTGTAAGACTTCTGCGCGAAGGCGCTGCGCGTGGTGGCACCATCATAGTTGCGGAGACCGAGATAGACGAGATAGTTCATGGGGCCCCAGATGCGGCCGCGCCAGTAATTCTGATCGTGGAAGGCCGGATCGTCGCGCTCAATGGAGGGAATAACCCACTCGCCCCAAAACTCATTCGGGTTGAGCAGATGTCTCTGGATCATCATCCTGGCTTGATCGGGAGTGGCCGCATGAGCCAGCATGGGATAGAAGTTCGTTGGCGAAAGCCGTGTATTGAATTTGCCGGTATGCAGATCTTTGTTGAGGAAGATGCCGGCGGCCGGATTCCAGAGCGTGGCGAGCCTGGCTCGATAACGCGTGGCTCGGTCTTTTAGCTCTCTGGCTTCGGAAGTCTTGTCGAGGATCTCTGCGATTTGAGCCAGAGCGTTGCAGTCGGCAATGTACATGCTCATGAGACCAACGTCGGCATACTCCAACAGGTGCGTCTGCGGGTCGTAGACAGACGAGTCGTACATTGGGCTGTTATCCAACCCCGATTCGAGAATGGCGCCGGCCCGGGTGCCTCGCGAGCGATCGTCCAGATTCTCCGGCCGGTTTTCGCCGTCGCTGCCCCAGGCGAGATATCCCCGGATATCGCGATGCTCCGCCCACCAGCGGTTCCAGCTCAGCAGGGGCTGGAACGCGTCATCAAGAAACCAGCGGTCATGAAACTTGTTGTAGAGGCCGAGTACGGTGATGGCGCCAACAGGTGGCTCAGAGCGATCAGAGCTTTTCCAACCGCCGGCTCGCGCATAGTTGGGGACAAAACCTTCAGCGGTCTCCTCGCGCAGCGTCTCAAGCGCGTCGGCGTACGCAAGGTCCCGGTCACCGATTCCCGCCATCGTGGCAGCGAAGAAGGTATCCCAGTCGAAGATGACGTAGCCGCCCCAGCGAACGCTCCAGACACGGCTGACGGGAGAGACAACTCTTCGCTTTTCGGGTTCGTAGATGGTGTCCCAGCCGAGCGTGGTTTCAATGGCATCGACGATCGGACCATTCTTTCCTGCCGCTGCAATGGAGCGCTCATAAGCAAATCGCTGGCGGTCGATTACGGTTTGAATTTCGGAGACAGAGCGCGGCGTGCCGGTGCTCACGCCGACTGGTTGCGTCAGATCGGCGGCGAAATAGGGACTGCCAATGGGAAGGTTCAGGTGCGAGTTGGAGGATTTGGTCTGTGCCGTTAAGCAAGTGCAGTAGACGGAAACCGCGCCGAGTTCGCTGTGGGCCTGAACAGAGCCTGCCTGCTGCAGGATGCTTCCCGGCCGACTCCAAAGAAAGTTGACCGTGAAGACAACCGTGGGCGGTAGTGCAGAGATGGGTTTAGACGGCAGCGGCGTAACCAATAGGACAAGATCGCTTCCAGCATGCGCGCTCTGGATTCGCCACATATGTCCTTTCCAGGAGATGCGCAGGTCTGTATAGCTTCCATCCCACGAATGCGGACCAGGGTTGACGACCTCCGCGCCCGGATTAAGGCGGCCAATTAGAGCATTCTCCAGAAACGCATCACCGCCTACGGTAGTGTTGTGCTTGAGGCCAACGTGAATTGCTAGGCCTTCAGGAAGCAACACACTTGTCGCAACACTGTTTACGTCCCACGTATTCCAGCCTTGCGCAAGGTGCTGTTGAACCCGGCTGTAGTTTGGGGACCACGGCCCAGCGTAACCATTTGCGCCCGACATCCGCGATTGGGCCTGAGACGAAGCGACAGGTCTCGCTTGAGCTTCAGCGAGACAATCACAATATGTGAGCAAAATGGCTGCGATGAGGCATCCGATGGTAACGAGAATTGCTTTGCGGCAGGTATGCACGTTGATCCTTACATGCATTTTAGATGGCTTCCATATCCAGTCGCCCTCTGCCTTGTTGCCCTGGTTGTCGAAGGTGCCGTGGTTAACGATAGTCACGATCCACTCCAGCCTCGCTGTGGCAGCTTTGATTCCGCCAATTTTGCGCCTTGGTTATTTCTACCCGTCTGAAAATTCAACCATCCATCGAAAGCAAAACAGCATGAGCTCACTACGGCAGCCAGCTTCAAACCGCAACTTTCAGCGTCACAATCTCCCAGGGCCCGACATCCAGTGCGATAGAGCCATCGCCGTTCGTTGGAATCGGCATCTCTTCTTCCTCGATCAGATTCGCTTTCCACGCCTGGCGAACAGGAAGATGAAACTTGATCCGGGCTGTGGTCTTATTTCCTTCGCCCTCATAAAATCTGAGGATAATGCCATCGCCGTCTTCGGCCTTTTTCATGGCGGTAAGGACAAGGTTATGCGGCCTGAGCCTGAGGAACGACTGAGCGCCTGGCAACTGAGGCTCCACGACCGACGTAGCCTTACCGGCGGCAAACGCCATCAGCCTGTAGTTGAAGCCGATCGCATCGCGATAGCGCAGCCGCCAATCGCCGCCGTGCGGGAGCAGTGACATCCGGTAACTGTGATTTCCCTTCTGCGTGTACCAGTACTCGGGGTTCCACGCCAGGCTCTTTCTCGCTGACAGCAGCACATGTTGCAAGACTGGGTAGGAGACCGGCTCATCCGTTTCATCGCGAAAGACATGCACTGTCGAATCGGATGCCGCGAGGCATCCCGCTTCGGAGTAATTCGGCGATGATGCGTCGATCCAGTTGATGGCCTCTCTGAAGGGAAGCGGGTGCGATCCGCCGTAGGTTTTCGGATTGAATTGCGAATCGATATTCGATGGCAGCAGAGTAAAGTCCAGCTCATCCTTGCCTATCTCCACAGTGCCGAATGGAACTTCGTAGCTCAGGCGGGCCTCGTCAAGATTGATGGGAAAGGCAACGCGTAACTCGCGTGCCTTCTCACCTGTCCACTGGATAATCTCAATGTCGATATCGACCCGATCCACTTTTGTGTACAGATGAAAGCTCTCTCTTAGTGTGCAATTCTCCAAGTGCGCTTCACGAACCGCCGTCTTGCGTACAGGACTTTCGCTCACGCTCACAAACCGGAAATCGTGATTCGCGGCTCTGTCAAAGTCCTGCATGCCGACGGATTCCGTATCCTCCCAGGCATTTCCCGGGGCTGAAAAATCCAGCACTTCGCCGCCGTCGAACTTGCCAGTACGCAAAACCTCCCACTTCTGCCGCTTGTCGTAGAGGCTCTTGATGCCGCCGCGGCCAAATGTAACGCGGTAGAAATCGTTCTCCAGCACTTCATTTACCAGGGGCGCCGGTGCGCTGGGTCTATTCTCAGCCATCTTCAGATAGAAACATCTGTACCCAACCGATGGAATCTCCTCAGCGACAAAGATAATCCTGCCGGAGCCAGGGCGAGTTGTATCTTCAAGAAACTCGCTTGGTATCTCCTGCCCCTTCTCATCCGCCAGCACCCATCCATGCCAATCTCTCGGAACTTCAACGGTGCATGTCACGACGTCAGTGCGCACCCAGGAAAGAGGGTTGTACACAACAACAGGAATCTGCGAGGTATGCTCGCGAGGAACGCTCGCCGCAAGCTTGGACGCGACCCCCGCCACAATCTCTTCAGCCAATCGCTTCGATTTAGCGTAGGAGTCTGCATACACCTTGTCAGTCACCGTGCCGCGATTTCCGCCCCATCCATGATCCGGCCAGATGTTGGCCTGCCAGGCATCCGCAAATTCCTGCGTTGGATAATTCCTGAAGCCATCGCCTGCATCCAGTCCTGCGTAGAGGCGCTCAGCCGCCAGCAGCATATTGTGCGCCAGGCGGCCATTCAGCAGAGCCTCCCGGTTGCTCGGTTCGTCATAGTATGCCCACGCGCACGGCCAGTCACCATAGAGAGAAGTGATATTCAGCGGCTCGGCAGTGAATTCGTCAAGAAACTTCTCAGGAGTTGTAAAGCTCAATTTAGGCGGGCTGATGCGACGACTATTCTCGCCGACAAAATGGGAGTTCCAGGCCGTGGCAAATGCAGCCATCCGCTGGTTCTCCCGTCGTGCGTAGGGAACCAGATCGGGCTGGGGAGGAAGATAGTCTGCCGTGTAATCATAAACAAACTTGCGGGGAAGATCGTGCGACGCATAATATTCCGTTCGCTCATCGGCGCAAACCAGCCAGCCGGCATTGCCCTTGGGGTCGAGGAGAGTGCTTGCATCCACGTAACGAAATCCTCGGGTTACGACCGAAGACCCATCGGGACTCTGCCAGTTATAAAAACCAAAGGGCAGCCGCCCCAGCAAGCAGTATTTGATGCCGGCTTTGGCGAGCACTTGTGGCATCTGCAGCGTCATGGATGGCGGATCGGACTGAATGTAGAATCGCGTGTCAACGCCCGGAAATGTCTTCATGAGCCAACGGCGGCCCAGGTAAAATTCGCGCACCAGCTTTTCCGGGCCCACACTGAGCTGCAGTAACTGCACATAACTTGCGCCCCAGGTGAACCGCTTCTCCCGCATCCTGGCCGCCATCTCGTCCTTCTTTTCCGGATACCGCTCCAGAAACTCCATCAGATAAGTCGTGCTTTCCATCGAGTACATGAACTCGGGATATTTCTGCATCAGTTCAAGCGCGGGCAAAATTAATACGGACGAGCGATAATCCGCGGTGAGTGCAGGCGTATTCAACCAGCCCAGATCGTTGTGGTTTGTGCAAAGAAATTCAAAGCTCCCGCTGTCAAAGTAAGAGCGATAACTCGGGACCTGGATATCCGCCTGCTTGTTCAATACGCCCGACTTCGTGACGATCTCGAACTGCATCAAAGAATCTTCAAAAGGAGACGGAATCCAAACGTCCTGGTGCGAACTCGCGCGGGCAGGGACAGATTGCAAAGGAGCCTTCATCGTGGCCGCATCTCTGGAGGAAACCCGCAGTTCACTTGTGGGGATTGCATCTCCGGGATTGACAACGTGCAGTGTGGCGGCCTGAATCAGCCGCCCATCGCGCACATCGTACATTTTGTGCGCAGTCAAATAGAATCCGAGCGGATGACGCTGGGGGAAGATGCACACCTTGCCAATGCCGGTCTCCGACGCTCCTGGTTTAGGCCAGATCGCTTCGACTGTCAGGCGTACAAATGACGTTACCTCGCTCCTGGGAAGCGAGAAAATCTGAAAGTAGCCTGCTTCCAACAGCGTTACCGGATAGCTCGCGCCGCCCGAAAGACTTACGCGAAGGCTTCGCGGAGTGGCCAGCAACTGCGTGCGTGGGTAGGTCATCAAATACACATCCTGACCGAGCACGTCGGCTGAAAGCGGCTCTGCAAGCAGCCATATCTCCTGAACCTCTCTTGGCTTGTCAAAACGAATCTCGATCCAGGCTCCCAGTGTTTCTGCGTCGGATTGCCAGCCGACAATATTGTTGCCGCCAAGGACGTTCTCAGGAAGATAACCCCACGGCGGATTCTTCACGTGGCTCGAAGCGACCGCAGTTGCACCCATACGAGGATCAGCCCAATTGGGATTTGCAGAGCCTGGATCTTCCGCTGTATCCGCGTCAACGGGGGTGAGCGGAATACTCTGCAGCAGCCGCGAAGACGATAGAGATAACAAACCGGAGCCGGCGCATCTCAAAAAATCTCTGCGGTTAAGCATCTTAAGAATCCCTCCTTATCCGGACGTTCCTTGCATGCATCTGTACAGTAAAGCCAGGAGTGGTTCCTGGATCGAATTCCACGTCGCTCTGCCAAGTCGCGCGGAGGGCGGCCATTTGCGATTTGGGCCGTAGAGATAGAGGGCCCTTGCTCTTGTGGCCACAGGCAATCTGCCGTCGAGATTGCCGGGGCGCTTTTTTGCGCACTTGCACAATGAATCCACCACCCAGATTCTCTCTCATCAAGCGAACACCATTCTGTGGACACGATTCTATTTGAAAGGAGAGCCGGTCGCGTGACAAATTCTCGTTGTCGTGATGCCGCGGAATTCGAGTTTGCTCCAACGGGAAGCAGTCAGGTCGAGGAGAAATGGTGCGAGCCCTCTCTTCGGTATAGCGAGCATGAAATTTGGCAGACCAGCCTGTTGAAACTGCCAGGACGGTGGCGACAGGCGGACTCAGTAGATTCTGCTTGCGATGACCCGGGTTTCCATGGCGCTTGAACCGATGCTCGTTGCGCCCAGCAACACCTCAAAATTGCGCAGGCTGCCGTCGGGGCGTGCTGCGCGCTGCAAAATCGGATCGATGGCAGATGGATGCAGAAGCATCTCTGCTGCGGCCTGCGTCCCGGCAGCATCCAGACCTTCCAGAACGAGCAGGTGGCCGTTGCCGCTGAGGTTGGGGAGAAATCCGATCAGGGCGAAGGTTTCGTGCGCGGGTTCGTTCCAGTGGCTTTCGTAAGACGCTGCCTCGCCCGCCTGAGGTTTCAGATTGAGGATCGTGGCACTTTGCATGCCCGGCCGGTCAACGATCCGGAAGTTGGCGTTAAATTCGGCGATAGACGCCCAGGGATTGCTGCTCACCGAGCCGATGATAATGGCGTTCGCGCGTTTCAGATCGTCAAGCCGGAGATCGCGCGGGAAGCGGACGGAGACGCGCTGCTGGCTTTCTTCCGGCAAATGCGCAAGCTCCGCGGCAATCTCTAGATCGACGAACGGAGTCAGTTCCTGTGTCCGCAGATCCTGCGCGCTGTGCGCGTCAATCCCTGCAAGAGGCGCATCCTGGTAACCGCCTCCCACATATTCGGCGAGTGGCACGGGGCGGTGCGAGAGGTCTTCAAGAAGATTGAAGCCTGCATCAGACGGGATAATGTAGCAGTTGGCCGGGCCTCCGAAAAGTGCCGCCCACAAGCGATGCGCCGGCGTCTGTGCCGCGCCGGATGCACGGGCGCGGACCGCGGTGTGCCAGGTGAGGCCGATGATCCCTGCGCTGTAAGCAACGGCCAGTGCTGCGCCAAGCGCGATGACCTTCCACTTCCATCGAAAGCGCATGCCCGCCTTCGCGCTGCGAGCGGAGACCAACTGCGGCTGCGCGGGTCCGTCTGCTGCGCCGGCCTCTGCCCAGGTCTCTTCATCCTGGCAGCTTTCTGAAGCCGGAATGAAGACCGGGACATATCCGCCGAGCGGGATCTCAATACGAACCGGTTCGTTCTTGCCCTGATTCGCAAAATGCTCCGCCAGACGTTTGCGCAGCAGACGCGCATAGCTGCGGACAATATTGTCCTCAAGCGTGCGATAGTCCGGCGGCCGGTCAAAGACCTGTACGCCAATTTGATGCTCGGTGATCTCACTGGCGCGTCCGGCAAGGGTCTCCGCCACAACGAAGAGAAGAAATTTTGACAGCAATGGAGAGTGGACGAAATGTGGTCCGGCAACCACACGTTGTGCAAGCTCCCCGTGCGGATTATTTTCGAGATAGCGAGGCGAGTCCTGGCGGAGCATCGCCACTTTCTTCGCGGGTTTGATCGCAGTGAAACGCACCATGAGGGTCATCTCCCCGCGGCGATCGAGATGCGGAAGTCACCTTCCATCAAATCTGCGGAACTGCAGGGGCATGTAACCCGATCATGGATACGTCTTGCCCTTAAAGCCGGCCCACAGAGCTGTGCCTTCTGGAGCCCCGGCTTCTGCCCTGGCCCCATGCGCGGCCACGCCTCCTCTACCCGTCATGAATATCCTGCAAGTAGACCAAGGCCCGCATGCCGGTCATCGAAGATCATCCTTCCCCTTCGGAACCGGCTCAGCCACAGCGGTTCTTCCCGCCGCCGCATCGGTCGTGTTTTAACTGCCCGGTTTATCCCCGCCGCCAGCACCGGAGGGCGTAACGCTTCGTCTGGAGCTTTTACCAGGCATTTGTTCGCCCTCTTCGTCTTGCCTGCGCGCCAAGTGACGGTTGATTGCCACAGCAACCCTTCCGTTTTGGGCTCGCCAGTCTGACTTTGATTCAGGCAACCGCGTGAAACCGCCGACTAAACGCGACCATCTTTTACTGCATTTAGATAGCAATCTATCACTATTTCAAACAGCCTGCAAGCTTCTTCTGATCAATAAGTTGAGGGAATTGCACACATGTGCATACACCCCTAACCCCCTCCGTGCTAACACTTGCGCTCGCATAAAGATGTGGACTACTTTGCCTTTGCTCGCAAAAAAGCAACCGAGCGACTTAGAAATTTTGGAGGGCAATATGGAAGCGCAAACTCGTTCCAGGTTTGCAGGCTCGTGTCTGATAATTTTGGGCTTGCTGATCTTTGCGTGCCTGCCTGGCCAGCTGACGGCTCAGATGGACCGCGGATCGATTACCGGCACGGTCTTGGACCCGACAGGCGCAGTGGTTCCAAACGTAAAGATCGTGCTGACCAACAATGCAACCAACGTCGGCATCACGACCGAGTCCACGCAGACGGGCACATACGTTTTCGACCGCCTGCTTCCCGGCATATACACAATCGAAGCCGAGCAAAGCGGATTTCAGAAATTTGTCGCGAAAGATCTCAGTGTCCATGTGCAGATGGTGCTGACACAAGATATCCATCTGGTCACAGGCAGTGTGCAGGAGACCGTTACTGTGACCGGGGCCTCACCGCTCCTTGAAGCTGCCAATGCCGCGGTTGGCCAGACCATCACCGATCAGGCCGTGGCCAATCTGCCGCTGGTAACCCGCGACTGGGGTTCGCTGGCCCAGCTCTCCGCAGGTGTTGCCACAGCCGCGCCCAATAGTGTCACCCCCAATTCCGGGACCACCGCCAGTTCCTACTTCTCCGTAAATGGGGTGAACCTGTGGCAGAACGACTTCCGTTTGAACGGCATCAACGATAACATCGAGATCTACGGCGGAAACTATACGGGCACCAACGCTGCCATCGTGCCGCCGCCGGATGCCATCCAGGAGTTCAAGGTCCAAAGCGGGGATTTCAACGCAGAGTTCGGCCACTCGACGGGCGCCGTTGTCAACGTGGCCATCAAATCCGGCACCAATGCACTCCATGGCAACCTGTGGGAGTATCTTCGCAATGACGTCTTCAACGCGAACTACTTCTTCAACAGAACGTGCACATCTTCCGGTTGCACGAGCAAGCCGATTCCGGAGTACCGCCAGAACATCTTCGGTGGGACCGTCGGTGGCCCGGTGATCATTCCCGGGGTCTACAACGGCAAGGACAAGACATTCTGGTTCTTTGACTACCAGGGGCAGAGGTATGTGCAACCCGTGCCTTACACCGCAACCGTGCCCACGGCCGGAATGATCAGCAGCGGTTTTACCAACCTTCAAGACAACATCACATATAACAGCGGCTCAGGTACAGATGCCCTGGGGCGTAAATTTCCGCACGGCACCATTCTCGATCCCGCGACGACACGCTCTTTGGCTGCGGGCGCGCGAGATCCGATTAGCGGCTTGGTGAACTCCTCGGCGAATACCATCTATGTCCGCGATCCCTTTTACCATTGCACGACTGGCGGGTGCAATGCAGCCAATTACGCGGCCGGTGGCCCGCTGACCGGGATCACGGACTTCACCACCGCCGGCCAGATGGCGCTCCTTAACATCATTCCCACGGGGCGGATCGACCCGAACGCGGTGAAGCTGCTCGGTCTCTATCCGGCGCCAACCCTTTCCGGAGCGCTCGCCAATAACTTCACCTGGGTGCCCAAGCAGAGCCAGAACAACGACACCTGGGACATCCGTATCGACGAGAACATCAACGCCAAGAACATCCTGTTCGGAGTCTTCGATCGAAGCCTGTTTACAAGAAACGTTCCGGGCAACCTGCCGGGTCTGGCCGTAGGACAAGGCGGCGCCCGCACCGATAGTCTCCCTGCCTATGCGTGGGCGGTCGGCTATACGCGCATCTTCACGCCGACATTGACCAATGAGATGCACGTCGGCATGGTCCACAGCGACAAGATCCAGCGCTCCATTTATGGCAATACCTTTGGAATTCCTGCCCAGTACGGCATCCAGGGAGTTCAACAAGTGGCCAACAACGGCGGCATACCGCCTTTCTACATTAACGGGTTCAGTAACCTCGGCGTGGGCAACTACACGCCGACGTTGCAGTACGTCTACAGCCTTGAAGGCGCCGATAGCGTAACCAAACTGTACCGCAACCACGCCTTCAAAATGGGGATCCAGATCGACGACCTGGTCGGCGATATCTCGCAGCCGCCACAAGGGCGTGGCAACTTCAACTTTAACGGCCAATTTACCGACATTCCGAACATAAATAGCAACCTGGTGGGTGTCGGGCAAATGCTCCTGAGCCCGATCACGTCGCTGGTCAGCCCCAACGGCATGGCCGGCGTCAATTATGTCGGCGGTATGAATCAGTTTTCCGGTTCCAACATTGCGGCTACTGACGATCAGCGCTGGTACTGGGGCGCCTACGCCCAGGATGACTGGAAGATCACCCCGAAGCTGACTCTAAATCTCGGCCTGCGTTGGGATTACTTCACGCCTTATGCGGAGACGAAGGGCCGCCAGGCAAACTTCATCGCCAAGGGTGGGAACGGCAACACCGGCATCTACTACATGTCAACCAAGGGATGCGCGGTAGCCCGATCCACTTCGTTCAATAATCTGCTGGCATCGAGCGGCATTGCGCTGAACTGCGTGCCCGATCTGGCATTGGGAAATGCGCAAAAGACCAACTTTTCGCCACGCGTAGGGTTTGCTTATCGCCTGACTCCAACGATGGTCGTGCGCGGAGGATTTGGCACGGCGTACGGAGCGTTAGGCAATCTTGGGTATGGCGGAACGCTCGGCACCAACTATCCATTTGTGTATGTGGCACAATTCCCAGCCCCCGACTCCCAGCATCCGCTCCTGCTCAGCAATGGGCATCCGGCCACCTTGGAGGAGTCGTTCACCACGGTCAACTTCCAGGATCCGACGGTTAACAGCGGGCAGGGACTCAACCTCTATGGCCGTCAATTCAACTTCCAGACACCCTATGTTCAGACCGAGAATTTCACGATTCAGAAACAATTCACGTCGCACGATGCTCTTGAAGTCGGCTACGTGGGTAGCCAGGGCCGTCACCTGGACAACCTGGGATACAGCAACTCCAACACGCAATTTCTTAGGCTGGGAGCAAACCCCCAGAATTACATTCCATTTCCGAGTTTTGGTCGCAATGCAACCTACGAATCGACCAATGCGACAAGCAATTACAACTCGTTGCAAACAACCTATGAGCATCGGCTGAGCGCCGGGCTGTATCTGCTCACTAACTACACCTGGAGCAAGTGCATGACCGATCAGCGCACTCAGGCGGGGCAGTACCAAGGCGGGTACCGAGCCGAGTGGCTCCCCGGCTTCGGGATCAAGGGTGACTACGGCCTTTGCGACGCTGACGCGACCAACATTTTTCACCTCTCAGGCTCGTGGAACTTGCCATTCGGCCGCGGGGAGAGATTCCTGAGCAACATTAATAAAGCCGCAGATCTCGCCGTGGGCGGATGGGTCTTCAACTTCATCTACAGCTTCCAGAGCGGCCAACCGACCACTGTCACCTGCGCAACTGCAACCTCAGCCAGCTTTGGTTGCTATGCCAACGTGGTGTCGGGGCAGAGCCTCTATTCCGGCCCGCACAACTACACGCAATGGCTTAATCCCAAGGCTTTTGCTCAACCCCCGAACGCGGTCGCGATCGGGACAACCGATTATGCCGCGCAATCCGATTTCTCACCGCTGGGCGGCATTCCGCAACAGGTGCGCGGGCCGCACTATAACGATCTCGACTCGTCCATCCTGAAGAACTTCACGGTTACGGAGACAGTTTACTTCCAGTTCCGGGCAGAGGCCTTCAATACCTTCAACACGCCGCCATTCGGACAACCAGGCAACCTGAACCAGTACAACAACATCAACCCGACAACCGGCCAGGTCCAGGGCGGATTCAGCGCCATCACCAGCACCAAGAACAGCAACGGAAACAACGGAGCCCGCTCGCTCCAGCTAGCGCTGAAGATGTTCTTCTAACAAGAGAATGCAGGCTCCTTCTGCTGGTCACTCAACCCCCGTATCCGGCGCAGCAAACGCCGGATACGGGATTCCAATGTTTGGAGATGCTCAGGCGCTTCAAGCGCGCCTGCGGCAAAGTCTTCCTTGGTATTCTCGGAGCCGTATTGCAGCCCTACCATCGTTCCCGATGGACACGTAGAAGAGAAACACCACATCGCTCCGGTCTTATAACAGTGCACCAGGAGCAGGGAGAAGCTATGAACCGGCGGGGCTGGTTGGTTGTGCGATCGATCCTTTACGCCACATTTTTTATCTGTCTGTTGTTCATTGTTCCCGCAGCATTCGCTGTGCAGGGCGGCGGGCAGACGTCTCCGTCGATGCACGCCTCACCCGCGGAGATTGTTCTTGAGGGAGTCGTGCGCGGGTCGCAGAATCACACCTACGTGAAGGTTCCGTTCCGCGTGCCTGCCGGTACCGAGCGCGTCACCCTCAGCTTTGCCTACACCGGCAGGGAGCAGCATACCGCGCTCGATCTGGGCTTGCTCGATCCCGCGGAGTTGCGCTGCTGGAGCGGCGGCAATAAATCTGTCCTTACTGTCGGACTGTCGGACGCAACCCCTTCGTGTCTACCGGGCGCGATTCCGGAGGGAACGTGGAATGTGTTGATTGGCGTCCCGAACATTCGCGCCGGTGTCGAGTCGCATTACACCATTCACATCTATCTTTCGGACTCGGGCGCGGTTGCGCAGCAGCCGGCGATCTTGCGCGCGCCGCTCCGCGCGGGGCCGGCGTGGTTTCGCGGCGATCTCCACATGCACACTGCGCACAGCGATGGCCAATGCCCGAGCCAATCGGGCAAGATGGTTCCCTGCCCGGTCTTTTTCACCGTCGATGCCGCCGCGCGGCGCGGTCTCGACTTCATCGCAGTGACCGACCACAATGCATCGTCGCAGTACGATGCCATGCGGGAGTTACAGCCTTATTTCGACAAAGTGCTGCTGATCCCGGGGCGCGAAATCACGACCTTTCAGGGGCACATCAATTTTCTCGGCTCAACCGATTTTCTTGATTTCAGGCTCGATGGCAAGACCGTGCCCGACGTCAATACGCTCCTGCGCAATGCCGATCGCCTTGGCGGGATCACGTCCATCAATCACCCGGCATCGCCGACAGGCGAGATCTGCATGGGCTGCGGGTGGACGCCGGCTACTCCTGTAGATATGCATTTACTTACCGCTATCGAAGCCGTCAACGGTGGCGACGAGCAGCACGGCATCTCCGAGCTTGCATTCTGGAACAGGCAACTGAACGAGGGCTGCCGGCTCGCCGGCATCGGAGGCAGTGACAACCACCGGCCTGTGCAGCCTTTGAACCAGGTTGGCTCCATCGGAAGCCCGACGACCGTGATCTATGCCGCGGAGCTTTCAACCCCCGCAATTCTTAATGCCGTCCGCGCGGGGCATGTGTTTATTGATCTGGCAGGTACGCGGGACCGGCTCCTTGAGGTAGCCGCGCAGGCCGGGGGACAGGTTGCCCACGCGGGTGACCTTCTGGCGGCGGTGCAGGATGAGAAAGTGACCTTCGAGCTGCATATCGTTGCTGCCGCCGGCGGAACCATCCGCTGGATTGAAGACGGCCAGGATATACCTCTTAAGGAGGGCGCCAGCATCTCATCGGCGGACCAGAAGTTGCCGCTGCTCTGGACAAGCGATGGCCGCCGTCATTGGTTCCGCGCTGAAGTGGCGGGCCCGGATGGAAAGCTCTGGCTGCTGGGCAACCCCATCTACCTGAACTGGACGCTCGACAATCACTGCGCAGACCGCTGACCGGACGACTTTGCCGGATCGCCTGTCCATCTGGCCGCGATATGCCCGCGCACTGCAAGCTTCTCGACGATCGTCGTTCCTTCGGCGAGGGCATTGACTTCGAGCTATACGCTGCGACAGACTGAGGTGGCGTGTACACGTGTGCATAAGGCGAGGGCGTCATGGCGAACAAAGAAGGCGGCAAAAGCGGGGGAATGGCTCATCCGGGCGGCTCCAGGCGCAATCTTCGTCAACCCTCGATCAAAGACATCGCGCGTCTCGCCCGCGTCTCGCACCCCACGGTCTCCCGCGCGCTGCAGAACAGCCCGCTGGTGAATGCGAAGACCGCCGCAAAGATCCGCAAGATCGCGGACGAAGCGGGCTATCGAGCCAGCGCCGTCGCGCGCGGCCTTGTTACCCGGCGGACACGCACCATCGGACTCGTGGTGACAACTGTTGCCGATCCATTTGCGAGCGAGGTCGTCTGCGGAGTTGAACAGACGGCAAACGACCATGGCTACAGCGTGTTTCTTGCCGACTCGAACGCCGATCCGGAGCGCGAACGGAAGGTGGTTCAGGCATTCGCCGAGCGGCGCGTCGATGGCATTATCGTGACCTCTTCGCGGGTAGGCGCACTGTACCTTCCGCGGCTGACCGAGATGATGGTGCCGATCGTGCTGGTGAACGACCAGTATCCGGGGGCGTTCGTGCATTCGGTCATGATCCGCAATCTGGAAGGAATCCGCGCGGCGGTCAGGCACCTGATCGGGTTGGGACATCGGCGCATTGCCTACCTGGGCGATCAATTCGGCTATCAATCAGATGCCGAGCGATTCGCTGGCTATCGCGAGGCGCTGGACGCGACCGGAATCCCATTTCATCCCGAGCTTGTGGTGCATGGCGACGGCAAACCCGAGGCTGCCGTGCGCGCCATGGAAACGCTGCTGTCTCTAGCTGTTCCGCCTACCGCGGTGTGCTGCTATAACGACATGTCCGCACTCGGGGCCATGCAATCCATCCGGGCGCGCGGAAAGCGCGTGCCGGAGGACATCTCGGTGACAGGCTTTGATGATCTGTTTTTTGCTTCATACACTGATCCCCCGCTGACCACGGTTCGCCAGCCGATGCGGCGGATGGGCCAGTTGGCGATGGAGGGTCTGCTGAAGTTGATGGCCGGCGAAGAATCGGTGGTCAAGATCGAAGTGGAAGCGGAGTTGATTGTACGGGGCTCAACCGCCAAGGTCAGCCGAAACGCAAACGGCAATCGCCGAAGTTAGAGCGCTTTCGATTCACTTGTTGACATCTCTGGCATCGTGCAAGGTGGCTTTTCCTTAAGGAAGAAGCCACTTGGCATCCTGCATTCTGTAAACAGCAGAATCGAAAACGCTGTAGCGGTTGCCCGCATGCGGCCCAACTGCTGGCGCAGGCAACAGGCGAGCACCTTTCCGGCGCGTGACCGGCTATTCCGTATCGGGATTGGGAAGGATGATATCCCGCACGATGGAATTCATCTCTGCGCAGCCTCCGATGAATTGCCGCAAGGTTCTCCGCGTGGGACCAAAGGTGTCGAATTCCTCAGGGGATAGCCCGTTCTCCATATAGGCGCGCTCAAAGTCGGGAAACTTGCTGAGCAGCGTCTCCACCATCTTCGGGTCGACCGGCTTGTCTATTCTCGGAATCACTTCGATGTCGCTGGCATTGTAGCGGCGCTGCCAGGAATACGGTGGTGAAATCACGACATCGCCGCCGATGAATTCGCTCCAGTGCATGTGATTGCGGAACGCGGCGGAAAGCAGCCGCAAACGGTATCCGCGCTCGCGGTAGATTTTGTAAGCCTTCTTGAAGACTGCAACTCCGGCCCACTCCAGGTAACCGGGGTCAACGGAAAGGTTATTTTTGTCCAGCAGAACCTTGAGCCAATCATCCAGCCGCCCCACCATGATGGTGCAGACCGGCCCCATGGTGGAGATATCCAATCCCTCCATTTCTCTGCGCCGCAACCCTCGCTCCACGGCCTCGGCAACTGCAATTGCCTGTGGGACCGTAAAGCTGACCGTCGCATTGATGCTGATTCCGCGATAGGTGGCCTCTTCAATGGCGGAGAGCCCCGTGCGTGTGACCGCGATCTTGACGATCATGTTGGGGGCAAGCTGGCTGAACCTTGTAGCCTGCGCCAGCACCGCATCGGCATTGCGGTAGTTGCGCGGATCGGTCTGAATGGAGAGTCGGCCGTTGCGCCCTTTCTCGCGATCGAAGATCGGCTTAAGCAGCTTCGCGGCATTCGTGGAGATTTCTTCGATGATTCTCCAGGAGATTTCGTCTTCGGTAGCCTGCGGAAGGCTCGCTGCAATCTCACGGATGCGGCTCTTCCAAGCCGGCATTTCCTTCTTGAGTACGGAGACAACGATGACCGGGTTGCATGTGGCTCCCACGGCCCCATGCTCGATCGAATAGGTAAGCTCTTCGATGGAAGCCGAATCGTTCCAGAGACATGTAGGCGTGGTCTGGGTCATCTGATGGAGAGGGCTTTTGTATTGAAGATGCGATTCCGCCGGGGTCATTTCTCCTCCGCGCCTGCAAACGTGTGCAGTCAAACCGTACCACTCCCGCCTTCTCCGGTCAAGCAGCGCAGCGCGCGTGTGTTCAGATCCCATGCGCGTTCACTCTTACCAGCCCGAGTAATTTTTAAAAGCAGGTTAAAGGGAAAGACCCTATCCGCACGATTCATCACCGTTTTTATCCCTGATGGTTGACAGAGATGGCTGCGCGGGAGGATGATTCTCTTGCATGTGCACACGTGTGCATATGCGGAGGCCTTTGGGAGCAAAGTTACGCCAGGCTTCCTCCGGGCTTTCAGGAAAGGCCGGTTGTCCGCCGCCACGCGGCACGAAATGCGCGGGTTCACCCGGTTTCTTTCAAGCGGCTGATTGAGGAGACTCCATATGAAAACGCGCCGCATGACCATGGCACAGGCTCTGATTGGATTCCTGAAGAATCAGTATGTCGAGCGCGATGGGCACGAACACGCCTTCTTTGCCGGGGTGCTGGGCATCTTCGGACACGGCAATGTAGCCGGCATCGGGCAGGCTCTGCAGCAGAATCCCGACCTCCCGTATATTCCGGTGCGCAATGAGCAATCCGCCGTGCATCTTGCTTCGGGCTTCGCCAAGGCTAGCAACCGGCTACGCGCCTTTGCCTGCACCTCCTCGATCGGCCCCGGCGCAACCAACATGATCACCGGCGCGGCGCTGGCCACCATCAATCGCCTGCCGGTGCTGCTCCTGCCCGGCGACATCTTTGCGCGGCGCAATGTGGCTCCGGTGCTGCAACAGTTGGAGTCACCCAACACGCAGGATATCGGCGTCAACGATTGCTTCAAGCCCGTCTCCCGTTATTGGGACCGCATCTACCGCCCCGAACAGCTCATTACCGCGCTGCCTGAAGTGATGCGTGTGCTCACATCGCCCTCCGATTGCGGCGCCGTTACGCTGGCTCTGCCGCAGGACGTCCAGACCGAAGCCTGCGATTATCCCGAAGAACTCTTCCGCAAGCGCGTGTGGCTGATCCGCCGCGGCCAGCCGGACGAGGTCTCCCTTGAGCGCGCGGCGCAGGTCATCCGCGCCAGCCGCAAACCGCTGATCGTCGCAGGAGGTGGCGTGCTGATGAGCGAAGCTTCGCAGGCGCTCGCCGCTTTTGTCGCGAAGACCGGTATACCCGTGGCGGAGACCCAGGCGGGCAAAGGCGCGCTGGCATGGGACCATCCGCAAGTGATGGGCGCCATGGGTGCGACCGGCTCCCTGGCCGCCAATCGCCTTGCGCGCCAAGCCGATCTCATCATCGGCATCGGCACGCGCTACTCCGACTTCACATCAGCTTCCATGACGGCGTTTCAAAACCCGCAAGTGCGCTTTGTCAACATCAATACGGCGGAGTTCGACGCATTCAAGGTCGGAGCTATCCCTGTGGTTTCCGATGCGCGCGTCGCGCTGGAGCAATTGACCGCGGCGCTTGCGGACTATCACGTACCCGCTGAATACCAGTCCGAAGCCGGTGCTCTCAAGACGCAGTGGGACGCCGAGGTCGATCGCCTCTTCCATCTCAACAATCCCGGCCACCCCGCACAGAGCGAAGTGATTGGCGCAATGTGGGAGGCCTCGGGACCGCGGGACGTTCTGCTCTCCGCTGCCGGCAGTCATCCCGGCGACCTGCACAAGCTGTGGCGCACGCGCACGCCCAACGGCTATCACATGGAATACGGCTACTCCTGCATGGGTTATGAAATTCCCGGCGCGCTGGGCGCAAAGCTCGCGGATCCCAGCCGCGAAGTCTTTGTCTTCCTCGGGGACGGTACCTATTTGATGATGCCTACAGAGATTGCCACGTCGGTGCAGGAAGGCGTAAAAATCATCGTCGTACTGGTCGACAATCACGGTTTTGGAAGCATCGGAGGGCTGAGCCGTTCGCTAGGCCAGGGCGGCTTCGGAACGCGCTACCGCCTGCGGAATGCTGCTTCCGGCCAACTGGACGGCGACGGGCTCTCCTTCGACTTTGTCGCCAATGCGCGCAGCCTGGGCGCGCATGCCATGAAAGTCGAGACCATTGGAGAACTGAAGCAGGCTCTGGAACAAGCGAAATCGCTGGACCGGACGACGGTCATTGTCATCGA
>JAJZAL010000059.1 GCA_021799405.1 Acidobacteriota bacterium | reverse complement strand
CAGCATTGCTGGCGGCGGTGACGCATTTGCCCCCACACCTTTGCATTGTGGCGGCAGCGGTGATTACGGCCGGCATCGCGATACCCGGCGGGCTGAAGAGCGTGGTGTATACCGATTTTCTGCAGACAGCCATCCTGTTGTCCGGTTTCGCCGTTCTTACCTACTCAGCTCTGCACCACAACGGAGGATGGGTGGGGCTCCGGCAATCGGTGCCACATGCCTACTTCTCTCTTCTTGGCGTAGCTTCCTATGGCAAGTGGAAAGTCGCGGGGCTCATCGTGGCGTTGATGGCTTCTGCGATCGCCGATCCCGGCCGGAGGCTGAGTATGTACAGTGCCCGGAGCGAGCGTGGGGCTAAACTGGCGATGATTCTCGCCGGCGTGATTGTCATAGTATTCTCGGCGGTCGTGGGCATCACCGGCATGTACGCTTTTCACCTCAACCAGCATCTGGCCAATCCCGATGAGTCGCTGATCTGGCTCGTCATGAATGCTCTGCCTTCATGGCTCGCAGCGTTTGTTGTGGTTTCTGTGGTTTCAGGAATCATTTCTTGCGCTAACTGGAATGCCATTGCCGCCGGCACGTTTTTTGTACGGCACATCTACCCGCTGGCAACCGGGCGGTATGCGAAGCGGCCTCTTCTGGCAGTCAGGGTAGCTCTTATATGTTCGTTCGTGATCTCTACGCTGGTGGCGCTCCATGCCGGTACCATAGTTGGGTTCGTCGTCAAGTTTCTTCCGATTACTCTGAGCGGCCTGGCGGTCATTATCATGGTTGGCCGCTTCTGGAAACGGAGCACCTGGCAGGGCGCATTGGCAGCTCTGATAGCGACCCCGGTTGCATCGCTGGCGGTGATGTTTGCGCCTGCACGGGTGAGCTTTCTGGACAACGCGGTTGTTCCGACACTGGTTGGAGCCGTAGTTCAGATCGTCGTGAGCCTACTCACTCCGCCAACGACTCCGAGCTTTGAGCAGGTCGCGGATATCCTGCACCGCGAACGAGAGGTCGTGGAAGAGGGAACGACAGCGAACCGATGACGAGGCCCAGGAAAAGGGACTGACGACGTCAAAACCAAGCCGTTGGAGGTTTTCCGGGGTCAGGGTGGAAGAACCAGGGTTGACGCTTAGAGTTCGGGCTTCAGCTTTGGGGGCGCGGGGAAGAGGCGCTATGGTAATCTTCCCTTACTTCACGAATCCATAGGTCGACTGGCCCGTCGTGAAACACCCCTTTGGCGAAGCGAACTCCGTGCGAAATGAGTCACAACCGAAGGAAGTTCCGAAGGTGGCAGTGCTGATTCCGTGCCACAATGAAGCCTCTTCCATTGCGGGCGTCGTTTCTGACTTCCACCGCTGCCTGCCCGAAGCCGAAGTCTACGTTTACGACAATAATTCGCAAGACGAGACGCGTCATCTGGCATCCCTCGCAGGTGCTCATGTCCGGTGCGAGCCTCTCCAAGGCAAAGGCAACGTCGTAAGGCGCATGTTCTCCGATGTTGACGCGGATATATATGTCCTCGTCGATGGGGATGGAACGTACGACGCCGCGTCCGCGCCGGAGATGGTCCAGATGCTCCTGCTGAACCGGCTCGACATGGTGAATGGCGCGCGTGTAAGCAAAGAGCGGGATGCATACCGGCGTGGGCACCGCACGGGCAATCTGGTCCTGAGTGGCATGGTTGCCCGGATATTCGGCAATCGCATCACCGATATGCTTTCCGGCTACCGCGTTTTCAGCCGTCGATTTGTAAAGTCATTCCCGGCCCTGTCCGCGGGCTTTGAAATCGAAACAGAGCTCACCGTGCATGCGCTGGAGCTGCGAGTTCCGTTGGCCGAGGTGCCGACCCGCTATCGCGAGCGTGCCGCTGGTGGAGCTTCCAAACTCCGCACGTATACCGACGGCTTGCGCATCTTGCGAACGATCGTATGGCTGATCAAACAAGAGCGCCCGCTTCAGGTCTTTTCCATAGCATCCATGCTGCTTTTCGTGTCCGGCATCGCGCTCTTTATTCCCGTTTTGATGGAGTATGAGCGGACCGGCATGGTCCCTCGACTGCCGACAGCCATTCTTTCGATGGGCATGGTGCTGCTCTCATTCCTGTTTATGGCTTGTGGCCTCATTCTGGATTCGGTTGCCCTGGGCCGCAAGGAAGCGAAGCGGATGGTCTACCTTTCCATACCGTTCTTTTCCGGTGGGATGGAAACGTCCGCCGAGGCAACAGCCGGTGCGGCCCCGGAGGTGCAGGTTGCGGCTGGACCGTCTAGGATCTCAACACCTTGAACTCTGAACCCATACAGCGCACCGCAGTTTCGGCTAATCTCCCCGGAGGGTTGGGCGTTGAGATTGCCGACGGCAGCTTCTTCCTCAGCATTCTTGGCTTAAGGCGGCGCTAGTGTCCCTTCGGCGCGGATTTCTGTTAGCCGTTTCATTTGCGCTTAGCGGCATCCTCATTGTCGCGCTCATCAAGATTGGCAGGATCAACCTGTATGCGACATTCGAGCATCTGCGGGATGTAAGCGCGGTTGCATTCGCCGGGCTAGTTGCGCTGACTGCGCTGCATATCTATCTTTCCAGCCTGAAGTGGCGCAAGATCGATGCTTTCCTGCGCCGATCTTCAGACTCCGCGCCTTCGGCTGCGGCGTCCTTCGCCATTACCAGCGTGGGCGTGGTGTGCGGACAGGTTCTTCCGGTCCAGATCTCGATGTCAGCGGCTCGCACGGTCGGCACTTATTTCTACGGCAGCCCTTTGAAGCGCGGAACGGCAGGCACGTTGTACGAGCAGAGCTTTGACGTATTCATTGTGGGCTTTCTTGCGATAGCGTCCGGAGTTACCTGGTTTTCCAAGGGTGGGGCGGCCGTGTACATGATTGCCGCGACGATCATGACTATTTTCGCCGTCCTGGCGGTCGGGCCGTCAATTCGATTCGCCCGCTCCGTGCTGTCAGCAACCGCAAACAGCAAGTGGGCCCGAAACCGGGTCATTCGTCGATTTGCCGATCTGGAGCAATCAGGATTTCTGAATGCGGGTTTGGCCCGTCAGTTGATGATGCTTTCCGCAGCGCGGTTCGTAGTTCAGATTTTGATGGTTGGACAGGTTGCCGAGGCGGTGGGAGCGCATGTTTCCATCTGGCAACTGGCTGCGGCGACGCCGCTCGCGGCCCTTGCGTATGCTCTGGCCATCACCCCGGGTGGGCTTGGGGTCACCGAACTCGGCTATGCTTTCGCACTGCATCTGTTCGGCACGCCTGTGGCCGTGGCGGCGCAATGGGCGCTGGAAAATCGAATCCTGGTGCTTGCATCCTGCTTTGTTGTGGCTGGTATCGGCGTAGCGGCGCTAGGCCTTGAGCGAGCTTTGGTGTTCAAATTCGCGCGTGATGGAGGGAAGCGTTCTTAATGCCCGAGACAGAGTGCACAACAAACGGTTTCGGAACTCGCTGCACAATTTGCGGGGAAGACCATTGGACTTTCCTCCGCGAGGGGCGCGACCTTTGCAGGCCGGGGTACGAGGTCCGTTTCCGGTTATCGCGGTGCATGGCCTGCGGCCATGTCATGCAAACTCCCCAGCCGAGTGATGCCGAGCTTCGTGCGGCGTACTCCACTGACTATGCCCCGTATCGGGTGACGTGGAAGGAACCGGGATGGCCGTTGTGGAAGATCCTGCGCCACATCACGACTTGGCGTCGCGTGCGGCGCTTGAAGCGCTATAGCAGAGGAAGCAAATTACTGGACGTTGGCGCAGGGGCGGGAGATTTCATAGACGCAGCCCACCGCGCGGGTTGGGATGTGCGAGCGGTCGAGTACAACGAAGAGTTGGTTAGTGCCATACGCGCCGAGCTCGGGTTTGAGGTGCATGTTGGCGAACTGAGGCCGGGGCTCTGGGAGGAGAATAGTTTCGACGCGATCATACTCTGGAGCGTGATCGAACACGTGCCGGATCCATTGGACACGTTGCGATTAGCTTGTTCTTATTTGAGACCAGGTGGCCAGCTCTTTTTTCAACTGCCGACGCTTTATGGAATTGAACGTGGGCAGTGGTTTGGGGAGCACTGGACTCTGCTCGATCTTCCGCGGCATTTGAACTTCTTCAGCAAGGAATCGCTGTCGAGACTATGTGCTCTTGCGGGAATGGATCTCATGATTTTCAAGACTCCAACGCTGGACGCCGCATGGTGCTACTACGCGAGTAGCGTTAGTTATATTGCCCAAGCGGAAACCTCAGCGAAGAGAGTGCTTCGCCTCGTCTCCGTTGGCATGCGAGCTTTTATTCTTCTGCCCGATCTCATTTTTCGGGCCTGGCGCGCACGCGGTACTGAGGCGTTCGCATTGGCATTCAAGAAAGAAGCAAATGAGCCCAACCATCTCAGTCATCATTCCGACGTATAACGGCGAGGAGTACCTCGGGGCTGCGCTCCAAGGCGTGCGCGACCAATATTGCGAGGAGATCGAAATCGTGATCGTGGATGATGGTTCCACGGACCGGACGATCGAGATTATTGAAGAATTTGCGAAGACGCTTCCCCTCCGGCTCATGAGGCCCGGCAGGATTGGAAACTGGATAGCCACGACGAACCTTGGATTGCGCGAGGCCCGGGGAGAATGGGCCTGCTTTCTGCATCAGGACGATCTCTGGCTTCCGGGCCGGATGGCGAAGGTGATGAACGAGGTGGCGCAGGCGGAGGGGGCGATGGTCTTGCACAACTCGATCTTTGTGGGGCCAAAAGGACAGCCCCTGGGGCCGTGGAAGTGCCCGCTGGAAGAAGGCACTGTGCTCGCGGGGCGCTTCCTCGGGCACCTTCTGGTTCAGGATTTCATCGCGATCCCGTCGCCTGTATTTCGACGCAGGGCGGCATTGGATTCCGGCGGGCTGGACGAGTCGCTCTGGCTGGCCGCCGATTGGGAGTTATGGCTTCGGCTTGGCGCCATGGGACCGGTGCGGTTTCTCGCAGAGCCGCTGACCGCTTTTCGCGTTCACCCAGAATCGCAGACCATTGCACGGAAACTGCAACCGGGAGAATGGGAGCATCAGCTTGAGACTGTCTTCCACCGGCATTTTGAAGCATGGCAGGCGACGGAGGGAGAAAAGAGGAAAGTGAGGCAGGCCGCACTGGCCTCAAACGCGGTGAATGCAACGCTTGCCGCTGCCGCACGCGGGGAATCTGTGCGAGTAGCCGGAGTTCTTCTCCAATTGCTTGCGCTGGGGCCGTCGGGCTGGCGGCGGTATCTGCGGGACTCGCGGATTGTTGAGCGAGTGAGCGCGCGGCTGAAGGTGAGGCAAAGCCTCAGAGATGCGCAGATATATAACGGATGATGGAATGGCGGGCATCGCCACAACGAGGAGAGTGAATTGGAGACTCTTAAGGACAAGATCCCGGGTGGTTCCGTGGCGCCGCCCGAGGCGCCGGGGGAGATGGGCCAGCGTTGGCGCGGGCTCGGCGTTTCTGCCGGATATAGCCTCGCACTCATCGCGGCAGTCGCTTGTTGGTTCATCGCCATAGACTCACCATTGCGGTTGGACGAAACCGCCAATTACTGGATTATTGAAAAGGGTCTCTCGCAGATTTGGACGCGGCTGGGACCGCTGGGCTCGCCGATCTATAACTACTACCTCTGGTTTACGACCCGGCTCACCGGCACCACCGAAATCGGCATGCGGCTACCGTCGGTGCTGGCGATGCTGTGCGCGACGTACGTCTTCTACCTGTGCGCGCGCCGGCTCTTTGAGCGCGAGGCTGCCATCGTTGCCGTCATCCTTTTCTGTGCGAATCCAATCGTAGTGTTTGCTGCCATTGATGTCAGGCCGTATGCGCTTGTCGCGCTGACGACAACCACGACCATCCTTGTTCTCCTGCAGTTGCGAAAAAGCGATTCGGCCTGGCTGGCGGGATTGTTTGGGGCGCTGTCAGGCCTGATTATTTATTGCCACTTCCTTGCCGCGGCGGTCCTTCCGGCTTTCCTGCTTACCTTCATCATTTGGAAGCGCCATTCCGGATTCGCCTTCTGGAAACAGCTCATCGCCGGATTGAGCGTTTTCGTGCTGATCAGTTTGCCACTGGTTCCCAAACTGGTGGGCATGTTCCGCACAGCCGGGACTCATGTATATCAATCGGCTCCCAGTCCGATCCTGCTTCTGGAGATGTTTGCGCCAGGGGTCCAACCAGTTGCATTCATCATCGCGATCCTCGTGGCGGCGTTCACGATTCGAAGATCCGTGAAGCCTCACTTTCAGAGATGGCAAATGGAACTTTGTCTGCCCCTCATGCTGGCTCCCCTCCTGCTCCTTTATGGGGTCAGCGTGGGTACCAGCATTCACATCTTTGCCACTCGCCACATTCTGATCGCAATACCGGGCATTGCGCTTTTCTGGGCCTGCTGTATCGATCAATTCAAATCGCGAGCCGTGGAGTTGGCATTCTGCCTCACACTTGTGGCGGCGACCTTGAGCGTGTACATTCTTTCGCCCTCGGCGAGACAACACGGCACACCTTGGAAGTATGCGATCGCCGTAGCGGAAAAGAATGCTTCTCGAGACAACGCTCCGGTGCTGGTCTGCAGCAGCTACGTGGAGTCGAATTATGTAGATATGCCGCTGCATTCAGCAAAGGAGAGCCGGTACTTCTCGCCGCTTGCCTACTACCGGCTGACGGTGCCGGTGGTTCCGCTGCCATATGCGCTCACCGCCCAAGCAAAGCAGATTGGCACCGCGTTTCTCGAAAAGGCCACTCGAAAGCGCGAACGATTCCTCGCGATGGGCTTCGAGTTTTCCTACAAGACGCTCGACTGGCTCAGGCAAAAGGCGTCGGCACAGTACACGGTTCACCGGCTGGGCGTGTATGACGGGGTGAAGGTGCTGGAGTTCGAGCCGAAAGCGGCGGCCGTTGAGAAGCGATGATTGCTGGGAATCCGGCCCATAATTTATTCGGGAGAGTGGAGCGGACGGCTCAGCATCCCGAGATCATTCAGATCGGTGCAAGCGGGATTGCGCATTCCCGTGCTCATCAGGGCCTGAACGTTATGCACGGGCTGAATTCCTCCACGCGCGCCCAGGGCAGTGCAGTTGAGGGCGGCGGCGGCACAGGCGAAATCGAGGACTCGTGAGAGCTGCCATCCGTTGAGGAGCCCGTAGATGAATCCCGCGTGGAAGATGTCGCCGGCCCCGGTGGTGTCGACGACTTCGACATGAAATGCCGGTACGTAGCAGAAGTCGCGTCCGTCCCAGGCAAGCGCGCCGTCTGCTCCGAGAGTGACAGCGGTGAGGCTGCACCCGAATCGCTCTTTGGTTTCGATGAGCGCCTGCGCAAGATCCGGATTGCCGGTGAGCTGCTCCGGGATATCGCGGCTTACGATCAGGTAGTCGACCTTTGTCAGCAGGTTTTCGACGTTTGGATAGAGGTTGTCCAAGTCGGCGACGACGGGGATTTCGGCTTCACGAGCCCAGGTGGCAGCGAGGATGGCTGCTTCCGTGTCGTGGCCGTCGAGGTGAAGCGCACGAGCGTCCGTGATCCATTCCCGCTTGAGATCGTCGGGACGGAGGGTGATCTTTTCATCTCGCTTCCAGAGGACGGTGCGTTCTCCGGCATCGTCCACCATGATGATCGCCTGTTGACTGGCGCATCCTTTGGAGGTAATGAGTCTGGCGTCTACACCGGCCTTCTCGAACTCGGATCGATGCAGGTTCGCGGCGCTGTCCTCGCCGACCTTGCCGACATACCGGGCCTGCAGGCCCCATTGCTGACAAGCGATCATGGCACTCGCGACCTGACCGCCGGGCAGAACGGAGACGGAATGAATCTCGATTTTTTCACCCGATTCGGGATAACGGGAGAGAGGGATCAGGGTATCTGTGGCATTCAGGCCGACACCGACAACGTCCATGCAGCAATGATAGCCTGCGATTCCCCTGGCACAAGAGGGCGCGACGGTTCGTCACGTCCTACGGTTGCAGCGGCATGAGCCAGGGATGATCGGGACGCGAGCGGCTATGGAGGTGGTTGCCGTGGTCCGGGCATCCGACGCCTTCGTGGATTGCGGTGAGGCGTTCTTCGTGCGACAGGATTTCGGTCTGGTAGCAGCTACCGAGGGAGTCCTTGAAGTTGACTGTTTCCCGCCCGGATTCTTCATGGTTGAAGCTGCTGCGATCGAGGGGAGGCGGGATGGTCTTGCCGTAGGCGCGATCGCGAGTGTCGAGGCTTTCGTTGAGGAGCGCATGGTAGGCTGCACCCGAGGGATTGGTGCTGCGGACGGTAATTTGGTGTCCCTGGTGCACCGCGACGAGCGCGGTGAAATCCTGCCCGGTGGTGATCATGGTCTTGCGAACGGCAAGCGAAAGGGGATCCTGCTGCGTGAAGACGAAGCTGTGCTGGAGCCGACCGTTGAGCTTGCGGTGGACCGTCATCGAGACGGTGGTGTCCTGGTCAATCGTTTCGTTGTACCGCTTCGCGCCGGGGCGTTGGAAGGTCTGGTGATTGCGGAAATCTTCTGTGCAGCGCACGGTGGTGATCATGTTTCCGCGCGAGGTGTGCAGCAGTCCCTGGATGAGATAGGACTGCGCCATGTGGGTCTGGATGGCGCCGACGATGCGCCCGGCGTGATTGGCATGGAGGGTGTCCTGCACGGTGAGGCCAGCGGGCTGTGCTTCGCTCAGGGTGTCCTGGAGCAGTTTCCCGTGGAGCTGCGCGCTGTGATGATCCTGGTAGAGGAGCAGATTGGCCGCCACGTTGAAGAAGTGATCCGCGCCGAGGACGCGCACGCTGACTATATGGGGTTTGCCATTGTCGAGCAGTCCGGCGAAGGGTGTGAGATCGACCCGGAATGGAATGAAGTTGACGGTTTGAATCCCGGGTGTGGGCAGCCAGAGGTGCGGAGCGATGCCGCCGGCGAAGATCCACGGATAGACGGGCGCGAGTCCGGCGGGTTTTCCATCCACGAGCACCTCGACGCCGCGAAAGCTGCCGCCGTCGCAGGCTTCGAAGGCTTCGAGCGAGTAGTCGCGCGTCTCTGCCAGATATCGCTTGTTCACGCAGGTATACCAGCGTTCGTCGTGCGCCTGGCTCTGGGCGATGACGTCAAGGTAGGCGCGTTCGACGTTGCGGGGGAAGGTGAACCGGCGCGAGAGGATGTCGTTCTGCGTATTGAGCGCCTGCTGCGCCCCGGCGGGATCGCTGCTCAACGGGTAAACGCGGTCGGCCACGATTGGCGCGGTGCTTCCGGCCTCGCGCGGATAGAAGAGCAGGCTGGCGGTTACGTAGATGGGCTGATTGGTTGTGGGGCTGATCCAGTTGTTGAGGATGATCTGCCCTGCCTGTGGCTTCTGGAAGAGCGCGCTGTAGTCCGTGAGATCGCGCTCGACGTGCCAGTGCTGGGCGAGATTCGGTTCGGGCTCCATGGTGGTGCCGAAGTAGAGATTCACCCCGCCGAGCCATATGGAGGCAGTGCGGTCGAACTGGCGTCCGGCCGGGACCGAGAAATTTGCTTCGAGTACAACTTTGCCCCATTTGCCGGTGCATCCGCTGGGAGGGACAAACTGAAACGGGTGCGAGCGTGCGGCCATGGAGGAGCCATTGCCGTGATCATCGAATGCTTCGTGCTGAAAGAGGGTGACGGTACATGGGGTGGTGGACGGCCGCGATACGGGAGGTTCGGCCGATGCGACGACCCGCGATCCCATGACAAGCGAACCGGGGACAAGGCGCGTTTCCGGGACGGACTGCGCGCGCGCTGAAACCAAAACGGCCGTTGTCGACAACAAAACCACTACCACTGAGATCACGCGCCATGCGCGGGTACTGTTCATCGTCACCTGTCCATGTGATGCCCGTGGAAACCCGGCTCAAATGACGCGGGAGGCAGCGGACAACGGGTTCAGTCTAACAACTTGCGTATGCCGTGCAAACGACGGAGCCGAAGCTTGAAGGAAGACCGCTGAGAGCCTGCCGTGGCGTCGTTTCCGGGATCGAAATGCTTATCCGCGGGCTCAGTCGGTTGCGTGCTGCACGCAGCAGTCGAAGTGACTCAACGCAGGATGATGGGCCACAAATGCGTCGAGCAATTCTTTGGATGGCTCCCATTCTCCAATGGGAGGATAGAGCAGCATGGCCTTTCGAGCGAGCACGCTGGAGCCGGAGACCGCCGCATCAATGGCGGCACGCTCATAGGCCTTCACCGCGAGGACGAGTCCCCGGACGGCCTCGGGCAAAGAGCCGCACGCCTCGGGCTGAATATGGTTGTTGCTGATGGAGCAGGGCACTTCGACAATGTCATTGCAATCGACTTCGTTGATCGCTCCGCGATTGGGAACATTGACGACGATGCGTTTCGGGTCCGTTCCGCTCAGCGCTTTCATCACGTTGAGAGCAATGCGGTGATAGCCGGTTGACGTTCGAAAGGGATCGTCATGCCAGGCGTTCTCCCTGTCAAAGGCCGAGCCCGCGCTGGCTTCCAGCTTCATATAGGAACCAGAGCGCTGATTCAGGTAGCTGGTATAGACCTCAATCGCTTTTGCCGCATGGCCGGAACGCAGATGATGCGTGAGATCCGCAAAGAGTTTTTCGTTCATGCGACCGATCTCTTCGCCTCGCGTGGTGCCCGCCTTCTGCTGGTTTTCGAGAGCGCGCCGGCGGCAGTAATAGAAGTAGAGATATTCGGTTGGCAGCAGTTGCAGGCAGCGCAGCAGGTCATGGTCAAACAAGTTCGCAGAATAGAGCTGGTCGAGCAGATCGTCACGCTTGAGAATTTCCGGAAGCACATCCTTGCCGTCCACCTGAACTTCGCGAATCCATCCCAGGTGATTGAGGCCGAGATACTTGCAGATGACCCGCTCGGGATCTATCTGAAGCGCAGCGGCGATGTGGTGGAAGAGCTCTGCCGGCGTGTCGCAGATGCCGACGACGCGCGCTCCGGTGTGGTGCGAAACAGCCTGCGTGATCATGCTGGCGGGATTGGCAAAGTTGATGAACCACGCATCCGGAGCGTGTTTCTCGACGAGCCGCGCGTATTCTATCGCCGCGTTGACGGTACGCAGGCCCATCGCCACGCCACCGGGGCCCGTGGTTTCCTGGCCCGGGTATCCGTGATCGACGGAGATATTTTCGTCATGAGCGCGCCCGGTAATGCCGCCCACGCGGATGCTGTGCAAGACAAAGGAGGCACCGGCGACGGCCTCCTCGGCGGAGGCGGCGACTCGGATGCGGAGCTTTCCGCCTTCGCGTTCGACAATGGCGCGACCGAGATCGGCTATGACCTGCACGCGCTCGCTGTCCGGATCGTAGAGGGCGAGTTCTTCGGCTCCCAACAGTTGCGCAGCCTCATTGACTCCGAAGATGACGAGCGGCGTGCGAACGCCTCCGCCGCCAATGAGCGAAATTTTCGATTTATTCGCCATATGCGTCTCCGATCGTGACCTGTTCATCCATTGCTTCCAGTTCCTCTTTGGCGGGCAAAGCCGCAATGCCTCCTGCCGAGCGCGTCGAGAGCGCGCCGCAGGCGCAACCCCGCCGCAGCGCCCGTTCTGTTGCCGGGTCATCCAAGATCGAATCGATGAATCCGGCGTCGAAGGCGTCGCCGGCGCCGGTTGTGTCGACAGTATGCATGGGCGGCGGAAGAGCGAAGAGCAACTTCCCGTCGCGCGCGGCTGCGGCTCCCCGGCGTCCCAGCTTGAGAACTGCGCCGCGAATTCCCAGCTTGTGCAGGCTCGACATGATTTCTTGCGGGTGGGTGCGTCCGGTGATCAACTCCCCTTCGTTTTGGTTCGGAAAGAAGTAGTCGCACTCGCCGAGGGTCTGCCGGTTTTCAGGAAGGCGATACCAATCGGGGTGAAATCCGGGGTCGATGGAAGTGCCGCAGCCGGTGTCATGGAGCAGCGGCAGCAACGCCGATGCCAGGTTTCTATCGAGCCGCATGGCGAAATGAACATGGCGCGAGGCGAGCAGAATCCTCTGCACGGCGGAATCAGCAAGATGCTCCGGCAGTTCGCGATTGGCGCCAGCCCAGGTAAAGAATGACCTGTCCTGACTGGTGGAGATGCTGACGGTAACGGCGGTATCGAGGGCAGACGGTTTGAGCCCGTCAGTGGCGACGCCGAAATCGTGCAGCCGTTTACGGCTCCATTCATCACTTTTGCCAATCACGCCTACTACGGCGACCCTGCGCCCAAGCCGAGCCAGCGCACATGAGGTGATAGCTGCTCCGCCGCCTATTTCGCGGATATAGCTTTCGGCAAAAACTTCCTCACCCGGGCGCGGCCATTGCGCGAATCCGGAGAAGACGTGATCGTTGAAGATTTCGCCGACCACCGTGATGTCGTAGCGTTGGGTCATATGGTCTTGAATGGCCATTCCTTCACCAGACGCGAATGCAGCAGGAAGCCCGCGATTCCAAGGGAGAGAAGAATCAGTGCGATGAGCATGTACTTTACCCCGCTGGAAACTACGATATAGCTCCAGCCGGCGAGTGCAATGAGAGCGGGCAGTGGAAAGAGCGGCATGCGGAAGCAGTCCGGATCTTTGCGCGCGCGCCTGCGCAGCAGGATGACTGCAACACATTGCCCCATGAACTGCAGCAGGGTCTGCACCACAATCAGCGTGGTGATGAGCTCAGAGAGGCTGAGCACGCACGCAAGGCTGGAGAGCACGCCCATCACCACGACGGCCACCACCGGATACTGTCCACGTGGATGCAGGCGCGCAAAGATGCTGAAGAAGCGGCCTTCGCAGGCTGCGGCATAGGGAATTCTGGAATAGCCGAGGAGCACCGCAAATACCGAACCGAACGTGGCTATGAGGATGAGAACGGTTACGATATTGCCGCCCGTGGTGCCGTAGAGGTGCTCGATGAAGAGCGAGGCAATCGCCCTGGAGTGCATGGCCGCGCGCCACGGAATCACGCCGAGGATGGAGACATTCATCAGCAGGTACAGCACGGCAACCAGCGCAATCGCAATGAGAATGGAGCGCGGAATGGTTTTGCGTGGATTTTCGACTTCCTCGCCGACAAGGCAGACGTTGTAGTAGCCGCCGTAATCGTAGACGGCCACCAGCGTTGCGGATCCCAGACCGGCGAAGAAACCCGTGGAGAGGCTCAGGCTGTTCCTGGGGAAATCAAACGCCATGGCAGGATGAAAATGCAGCATTCCGCTGACGGCTATCCAGGCAGTTGTGCCCAGCACGATGACCGCAATCATCACGGAGAGGCCGTTGATGGAGCGAATGTTGCGCATCAGCAGCGCCATGTTGGCGACGCATACGGCTGCCGCCAGCCACTCCATCTGGGTTCCGTGCAACGAGGGCACCAGATAGCGTGCGTACTGCGAAAAGCCCACCGCCCCGGATGCGATCGAGAGTGGTCCAATCAGCATGGCCTGCCACAGAAAGAGGAAACTGACGAGGCGTCCCATGCGGCGGGGGCCAAAGGCCTCGAGCAGGTAATAGTAAGGTCCGCCCGAACGCGGCATGGCCGATCCCAGCTCCGCCCAGACCAGCCCGTCGCAAAGAGAGATGGCAGCGCCGAGAATCCATCCCAGCATGGCCTGCGGACCGCCCATGTCGGCAAGAACCAGCGGGATGGTGAGGAACGGTCCAATGCCGACCATGTTGAGGACATTGGCAGAGATGGCGCCACGCAGCGTGATGCCGCGCTGCAGATGGCTGGCGGCCGCACTCTGGCGGAGGTCGGCAGTGCTCACCTGGGCCTCGACAGGGGTGAAGAGATTTTCGCGAATTCAAGAGGTGCACCGAGCATGGTCTTTCAGGAAATGATGATAACGATATCAGTTTTTCTGTGGGATTGCTTCGCTTTGTGGGCAGCATGAGGGCATGCAGCGTGGCTTTTTTAGAAGAAGAAGCCACCGTGCGGCGTGCGTGCTGGAGAGACTGGAAGTGAAAACGCTGCAGCCCGCCGGGAAAGAGAGGGTTGCGCCGTGCGAGGCAGGTTTGCCCGGCGCAATGGGTTAAGAGCGTTGGTGAGAGGGCAATGGTGATGCGATTCGCGAAAAGAATTCAGGCTGCCCGGTGGCATCCAGCCTGAGGTGGAAGAGAGCCCCGGCAGTAGCGCCGTCTTCCTGCCTGGTGTGACCCCCTGCTGTCGTTACGTAGATATCGGTGAGATCGCTTCCGCCGAAGGCGAGGCTGGATGTTTTGCGCGTTGGAAAGCGAAAGCGGGCTGCGACGTTGCCGGATTGGTCGAAGCGAACGATGGCATAGCCGTCCCAGAGAGCGGACCAGACGCGGCCTTCGCGATCGACGGCAAGGCCATCGGGGAGGCCGTCGGATTCGGGGATGGTGGCGAAGACTCTTTGATTTGCCAGGGCGCCGGTGTCGATGTCGTAGTCGAAGCGGTAAATTTCGCCGGCGAAGGAGTCGGTATAGTAGAAGGTCTTTCGGTCGGGGCTGAATCCCATCCCATTCGAGCATCCGATGGAATCGAGAATGACGGTGAGGCTACCATCCGCGTCGAGCCGGTAGAGGCGGCCTTTGGAGCTTTCGCTGGACATGGTTCCGCAGAAGACGCGTCCAACCGGATCGGCGAAGACATCGTTGAAGCGGGAGTCCAACTCCTCGGGGATTTCCGGGACGATGGTGACGATTTCACCGTTTCGCCAAAGCGCGATGTTTCCGCGATCGCGGAAGAGGAGCAGGCCGCCGTCTGCTTCGAAGGTGAAACCACCGACGGGGCGTCCCTGATAAATCTGTTCGTGATGGTTCGACGCCGGATCGTAGCGGAAGAGGCGTCCGGTTGGAATGTCGGTCCAATAGAGGCGCTGTTCCGAGGGATGCCACAGGGGATTCTCTCCTGTTTCGCAGGCGTAGTCGGCGATGAGATCGAGTTGGGGCGAATCTTCGTGAAGGATGGGCTGCATAGACCGATGTTGAGCTGGAATCTCCTTTGTCGCTGGAGTCGAATATAGACTCGATCGCAGCTCGTCGCCAGAAGGCGTCTCGCGCCAAGGTGCGACCAGGGGCGAAGCGAGGCGGGCCCTGCTTCACATGAGGAGTCTGAGGCTGCGTTATTATCCTGAGGGTGTCGCGCAAGGATTGCGAGATGCTGCGTTCGGGTTCGCTGTGGCCGGGCGCGAAGCGAGACGGGACGTGAGTTTCGGGAGATCTGATGGAGAGCGAAAGCATGTATGCCACCTATCCGAGCCTGCGGGATCGCGTTGTGGTGGTTACGGGCGGAGCGAGCGGCATCGGCGAGGCGATCGTCGAAGAGTTCGCCCGGCAGGGATCACGGACGTGCTTCTTCGATGTGCAGGACGAGGCCGCTGCGTCGCTCGTTGCGCGGCTTGGAAGCATGCGGCATTCGCCGGTCTATGGCCACTGTGACCTGACGGAGATTTCGGCATTACAACGCGAAGTTGGCCGCGTGGTGGAGCGCTTTGGCGCCGTGGATGTGCTGGTCAACAACGCCGGCAATGACACTCGCCACGAACTGACGGATGTGACGCCCGAGTTCTGGGACCGGACGCTGGCCGTGAATCTGAAACACCAGTTCTTCGCGGCCCAGGCCGTGATCCCGGTCATGCAGCGAGCGGGGCGGGGTTCGATCATCAACATGAGCTCGATCGGGTGGGTGATTCCCTCGACGCATCAGTCTGTTTACGTTACGGCCAAAGCTGCGGTTGTGGGCATGACCCGAACGCTGGCGCACGAGGTCGGCAAAGACAACATTCGCGTGAACGCGGTGCTGCCCGGCGCCATCCTGACGGAACGGCAAAAGAGGCTCTGGCTCACGGAGGCGTATACGGCACACGTGCTGACGAATCAGGCCCTCAAGAGGATGATTCTGCCGGATGAGGTGGCGCGGCTGGTGATGTTTCTGGCTGCCGATGACAGTTCGGCGATCACCAACCAAAGCTATGTGATCGATGCGGGATGGGTGTGACGGCTGAGCCGCGGCGTTCGGTGCATTTTGGACCGTTTCCTCGCCGGTGGCTGGCCCGCATGGAGACAATCGCTGTGAAGCCGGAGGGCCGGTGCGTGCGGGAGATCAGGTTCCATAGGAGGCAGGTGGGGGTTGCGACCAGTTTTTTTCAACCTTGCGAGGCAGGTTGTTGACAGAACGAGGGTAATTGTAGTTGGTATCTGATAGGCTGAATCTGAGGTGGCCTTAGTAATAAAGATCGTTGGTACCTCGAGCGAGAAGAGCAGGGGTTGAATCGATGCAGGAACCCTTGCGGTGCGGGGCCCGGGAAATGGCGTGGAGATGACGTTCGCGAGCGCTGATGAGCCAGCAGCATGTGACAGATCTGCTTCCTGGCGGCAATAAACGGTTCGGACGCCATGAAATCCGGGTATCATGCAAGTGCCAAAGGAGAAAGACGCCGGTCTATCATGCCGGTGTAGTCACTTGTTCCCTTCCGCCGCAGTGTGTATACGGACGTGAACAGGTGATGTGGAAATTCGTCTTTAAGTTCCTTTTCTGGAGTGGGTTATCGACGGGCGCCTTCTTTGGAGAAGAGATTGCTATCCATATTTGATGTTTGCTGTGCAAGGGATGTGAGACGGTGGTGATGCATTCGGTAGCGTGGTGGCCGACGCTGATTGTGGTGGCAATTGCCACGTTTACAGATATTCGGAGCCGCAGGGTCCCAAATTGGCTGGTTTTGCCGTTTATGGTTGCCGGGCCGATCATTTCCATTGTGGTAGCGGGCGGGCATGGGTTGCTGGAGAGTTTTTACGGCTGGGGGCTTGCGGCCGTTGTGTTTGGCTTTCTGAATTGGTTAGGGGGGATGGGCATGGGCGACGTGAAGCTGATGGCAGCCATCGGTGCCTGGATTGGCCCCTCGCAATTGTTGATTGCAATGATTCTGACGTTTCTGGCCGGCGGCGTAATGGCGATAGTGTGGTCAGTTTCGAAGGGGTTTGCAGGAGAGTTATTTGGCAATACTGGAGCGCTGGTTGGGTCGTGGAAGGGCGGCGTCAAGCCGCATTCGGATCTGAACCTGGCCAACCCGGCTGCCAGGAAAATGCCATACGTGCCGGCAATCGCGACAGGCGTGCTGCTGTCGTTTCTTGCCCACGCAAAATAGCGCAGGAGAAAGAGAATGTCGCAAGAAGGTCTGTCTGCCCTGGATATGTTGCTGGCCGGTAAGACGCAGGCTGGGAAGCCGTCCGGAGGTCATGCCCCCCAGACGTTGAGGGCCCACGCTTTGTCCATCGTCATCATGTCGCCGGAGGAAGACCGGCGCAGAGAAATCGCCGCGGCCATGAATGCTCTGCCGCCGCAAAATGTGAAGGAATGCCCCGCGTATCCGGAAGGCGATTTTCTTGAGAATCTACTGCGCGAAGATTATGACGTGATCATGATCGATCTCGATGGGAATCCTTCCCATGCGCTGTACCTGCTGGAGACGATCTGCTCCCGGAGCAACGCCACGGTCATGGTGTTTTCCGAGTCGACCGACTCGGATTTGCTGGTGCAGTGCATGCGTGCCGGGGCACGAGAATTCCTGCGGTTGCCTGTGGAGCAGGCTGCGCTCGAGCCGGCCATGATGCGTGCATTTGCGCGGCGTCCGGCAGACCGGCCGGCGAAGGCCAGCCAGGGGAAAATGTTTGTCTTTGCGAGCGTGAAGGGTGGGTCCGGCGCCACCACGGTCGCCTGCAATTTCGCGGTTGTGCTTGCGCAAATGGCTGCGGCGAAGAGTCAGCGGTGCCTGTTTGTGGACTTCAGCCTTCCGCTGGGCGACGCTTCGATTCTGCTGGGCGTTTCCTCGATGTACTCGACGCTGAATGCGCTGCAGAACGCTGAACGGCTCGACTCGAATTTCCTGTCCAGCCTGTTGTCGAAGCACAGTTCTGGCCTGGATGTGCTGGCCGCCCCGGACCGGTATATCGGAATTGATTCCTCAGAGGATGCGCGCACGAGGCTGATCGCGGTGGCGAGGCAGGCCTATGATTATGTCGTGCTCGATATGGGGAGCACGCTGGATCCCCTTTCACGGACTTTGTTTCGCGAGGCAACGATCAGTTACCTGGTGACGCAGGTAAGCGTGACGGAACTGCGGAACTCGAACCGCATTATCTCGGAGTTTTTCCCCGTAGGAACGCGACGGCCCGAGGTGGTGCTCAACCGTTATAACCCGCGTTCGGCCGGAATCGATGACGAAAGTATCAAAAAGGCTCTGACGATGGAGCCCCAGTGGAAGATCCCAGGGGACTACATCGCGGTGCGCGACTCAATCAGCATGAAGAATTCGGTCGCGTTGACGAAGTCGCCGATTTCCAAGGTGATTCACCAGATGGTAGAAGACGCAGCAGGTCTCAGCGGCACGGCCCAGGGATCACAGAAAGCCGGTATTCTGAGACTTTTCTCGAAACAGACAAAGTAATAGGACGAATTCCCCGTGGAAAACTCTAGTTTTGAGACGCTTAAATCCGAAATTCACCGGTCACTGATTGCTCAGCTTGACCTGGAGAAGCTGTCAAGGGTCGATTCCGGGCAGGCGCGGCAGGCTGTCTCCACCATGGTGAACGAGATCATCCTGAGCAAGAAAGTGCCGCTCAGCTTCAGCGAGCAGGAGAAGATCCGCGTAGAGCTGCTGGACGATGTCTTTGGTTTGGGACCTCTGGAGCCGCTTCTTGCCGACGAGCAGATCTCGGATATTCTCGTTAACGGAAAAGACAACGTATTTATTGAGAAGGCTGGCATTCTGTCGCGTGCCAACGCTTCATTCCGGGACAATCGTCACCTGATGCAGATCATTGACCGGATTGTTTCCCGGGTGGGGCGCCGGATTGACGAATCGTCTCCGATGGTGGACGCCCGCTTGCCGGACGGCTCCCGTGTGAACGCGATTATTCCACCGCTGGCGCTGGATGGTCCCGCGGTATCGATCCGCCGATTCGGCACGGCGCCGCTGGATGCACAGCGGCTGGTCCAGCTGAAGACGGTTTCGCCGGGAATGCTGGAAATGCTGAGCGCGGCGGTGAAGGCGCGCATCAGCGTGCTGATATCCGGAGGCACGGGCGCCGGCAAGACGACATTCCTCAACCTGCTGTCGCAATATATTCCTCGGCATGAGCGCATTGTGACGATTGAGGACGCGGCCGAACTCCGGCTGCAGGTGGAAAACCTCGTGAGACTGGAAACGCGTCCTCCGAACGTGGAAGGGCAGGGCGCCATTCGGCAACGGCAACTGTTGATTAACAGCCTTCGTATGCGTCCGGACCGGATCATCATCGGCGAATTGCGCGGCGAAGAGGCGTTTGACATGTTGCAGGCGATGAACACCGGCCATGAAGGCTCGATGACCACGATTCACGCCAACTCGCCCCGCGATGCCCTGAGCCGTTTCGAGTCGATGGTGGCTATGACGAACATGAATCTGCCGGAAAAGAGTGTGCGCCAGCAGATGGCTGCCGCAGTGGGCATTGTCGTGCAAGTATCACGGTTGAGCGACGGAACGCGTAAGGTGATGAGTGTTTCGGAGATTACCGGTATGGAAGAGAACATGATCAGCATGCAGGAAATCTTCGTGTTTCGCCGCAAGGGGATTGGTGCAGATGGCAAAGTCGTCGGCATCTTCGAGCCGACGCGTATTCGTCCGCGATTCCTTGATAAGCTCCGCGTAGCAGGTTTGTTCCTCTCGCCGAGCATCTTCGAGGAAGTCGTGGAAGTGAAGTAGGTAGCGTTTCCTATGATTGAACTGATCGTCATTGTCTTTCTCGGCGTAGCGTCCATTGTGATACTGCTCATGGCAGCGGGGGGCGGGTCATCCGCGCGGCTGTCGAAAGAGCGTATCCGTGTGCTGCAATCGGTGCTGCTACAGGCTCGGCGGAACCAGGAAGATGAGATTGATGTTGCCGATCTGCGCAAGACGGAAGAGCTGAGTTCGATCCCCTGGCTGAACCGTATCCTGTTGAGATTCGAAATTGTGCCCCGGCTTCGGCTCCTGCTGTATCAGGCGAATGTTCGCTGGACGGCGTCGCTGCTGCTGCTGCTGACGGGAGCATGTTTTCTGGTGCCTCTCTACCTGATTCAATTGATCACTGGGCAATTTCTGGCAGCGTTGGGCGCGGGTCTGCTGCTTGGATTTCTTCCGTGGGTCTACGTATTTCAGAAGCGCAAGATCCGCTTCAAGAAGTTTGAGGCCGACCTGCCTGAAGCGCTGGACCTGATGGTGAGCGCTCTCCGGGTAGGACACTCGATGAATTCCACGCTGAGTATGGTTTCGAAAGAGTGTGCCGATCCTCTGGCGGGCGAGTTTCGTATCTGTTTTGAGGAGCAGAATTACGGGCTGGACTTTACCACGACGCTCGATAATCTCATCACGCGCATGCCGCTTCCGGATCTGAAAATGGTCACCACGGCCATGACGATTCAGCGTGAGACGGGCGGCAATCTTGCCGAGATTCTGGAGAACACCGCTCATGTGATCCGAGAGCGATTCGCTCTGCAGCGACAGGTACGGACGCATACTGCGCAGGGACGGCTGACGGGATGGATTCTGACTTTTCTTCCGCTTGTGATCGCAGTCCTGATGTTCCTGATCGACCCGAAAGAGATCTCCATCCTCTGGATCGTACCGATTGGACGAAAGCTGATTTACGCCGGTATTGTCATGATTCTGATTGGCGCAGTGATTATCCGCAACATCGTGAACGTGGAGGTATAACACGGACATGGGCTTGGCGATTCTTGTTTTCGTAGTGCTGTTTGCAGTGGTTGCGGTGATCGGGTTCGTGTTTTCGACGCGCAATCCCATGACGAGGCGCGTTGAGGATGTCGTGGCCGGCAGTCCGCAGGGGATGGAACTGGATCTGACCCGCGGTGCGCCGCAGCAGTCCGCGTTTACTAGCTTGCTGGAGCGCGTTGGCACGAGCGTGCCGCAAGGGAAGCAAGAAACAACCAGTATGCGGCAGAGCCTGATCCGGGCCGGATACCGGGAAAGCAATGCCGTCAATCTGATGTATGGGATTAAGGTGGTCTTTCCCGTCTTCCTGGTGCTGCTGATCCTCTTTGCCTGGCATACTTCGAATCTTTTCCCTTACATCATTGCAGGTGGTGTGGGGTACCTGCTTCCGGATTACGCGCTGCAGCGGCTCATTCATATCAGGCAGAAGAAAATCAAGAAGGGGCTTCCGGATGCGCTGGACCTGCTGGTGATTTGCGTGGAAGCCGGTCTTAGCCTGGATCAGGCCCTGGCACGTACTTCAAAAGAGCTGGGCGTGGCTCATCCGGAATTGAGCGACGAGCTCAATCTGGTGGTGCTGGAGCAGGCGGCTGGATCCGTCAGGGGAGATGCCTGGCGTCATCTGGCAGAGCGAACCGGGGTCGACAACGTACGGCACCTGGTCACCACGATCATTCAGGCAGAGCAGTTTGGAACCAGTATTGCTAAGACTCTGCGTGTACACTCGGAAACATTGCGTCTCAAGCGTAAGCAGATGCTGGAAGAGCAGGCGGCAAAAACGAGCGTGAAACTCGTGTTCCCACTCGTGCTGTTCATCTTCCCATCGATTCTGCTTGTCACGCTGGGTCCAGCGCTGCTGGCAATTGCCAAGGTAATGCCAACACTTCTACATCACGGGTAAACAGAAGAAAGGAAAAGAAATAATATGGATTCAACCTCAATCATTCGCATTGTCGCCGGTGTGGTGGCGGTGGTTCTGCTTTTCATCATCATCCAGCGCCGCAAGATGAAGGCTCGCTAAGAGCAACTGCCAGAACTGTATTGCACGAAGTCCGAAAGCCCCAAAAAACGAACGCACGAAGGACCAACGATGTGGCCCCTGCGGCAGATGTGCACTTCTGAAAGTGCGGATGCCTGACTGTACCCTTCTGCCCCCCCTCAGGGGAAAGTAAGACCAGGTTCAATGCAAGCTGTTATCTCTGGAAACGGGGAGCAGGACCCAATTTAACCGGATGAAAATGGGCATGGAACGGAAACACTACTATGCTTACAACAAGACGCGCGAAGCATTCCTGAGCCTGGGAGTTTCGGTTGCCGACCAGGCGGGGGGATCCTTCTGGACTGCCCTGTCCCAACGCGAACTGAAAACCAACGAAGGGGTGTGGATTTCCAGCGCGAAGCGGCGGCGGGATGCGGCGTGCAGCGGGCCCTGCGACCGGATCTATCTGGACACCAAGCTTTGTGTAGTGGGTTTGAAGGAAGGGGTGCTCGGGGTGCCAGGGGATCCGGATCCACACGCATTTGACAGTGTATTGCTCTTGCCGGTGCATACGATTTTTGGTTCTCAGACGCAAATGGGGGATCAAATTTTAATTGGCACAATTGAAGAAATCGGCGCTATTCTGGAGGGCGTAGAACCGATCGCCGATGCGCCCACCGCGGACGGAACCAATGTTGAAAGGCGTACGATGCAGGCACCGATGAAATGGCTCGCACGCGTCTTTGCAGCCCGCGACAGACGCCGGGCCGCACGACATGCCTACCCGGCAGTGATGGCTTTCTATTGGGACGGCGGTATTCCGATACCACACGCCGTACCAGATATCAGCCGTACCGGTCTGTTTCTTCGAACAGCTGATCGCTGGCACCCGCGCACCCTGCTGCGGGTGACTTTGCAAAAGAGGAATCTTGATCCGATCATGCCCGATCAGACCATCACGATCCAGTGCCGGGTGGTGCGCACCGGAGATGATGGCGTAGGTATGGCGTTCATGCTTGCGGAGGGGTTTGCCGGAGAAGGTCTGGCGGATGTCGGGCGTCTGGCGAGCCGCAGGGATCTGAACCGCTTTTTTGATGAGCTGGTTTCTGACCTGAACGGGTTTTCTCTTTCTGAATCCCCGCTCCTCCCATTCCCGGAACTGTCGAAACCATCGCAGGCCGGGTCCAATGGTAATCTCACTATGCCTCCCAAGAGCGTGAAGCAGGACGTGACTCACAGCAGTCACGCCAGTTGACGTAGCAGCCAATCCTGGCTGGACACGCTTCCGGGCAGTGGAAGCTGGGGATTCCCAGGGGCAGAGCTATCGCCAAAACTCCAGGTACCGTCCTTGGCTCTTAACCGCAGCCCCGCGCTGCCGGGTCGCTTATCTGGTCTCGGTCGCCCCGTGGACCAAGTCCTATGCGTGACCACTGTTGAGGCTAATTCGGGGGGTTGGGAATAATCAGCAGGATTTCCACCCTGGTGGCTGCTCCGTTCAATGTGGCCGGACGGAATTGCCATTGCGATAAGGCCTTCAGGACGAGCTTGGCTAGGCTGAAGCCTGGAGGGAATTCCACGGTCAGATCGACCAATTTGCCCTCGGTATTGATGAAGCCGTGAATGAGCAGGTCATCGGCGTTCAGCTCAGAGGAAGCAAAATTGGGTCGCAGCATGTCATACGGGAATGGAGCGCTGAGCGTTCCCCGGAGTTGCGCGGGAGTGGCGGCTTTGGGCAGCGAGTACTGGAGTATCCAGCTTGTGGGCGTACCCACGTTGATGTAGACAGTGTAGGCATTCCTGCCTGTCCATAGATCAGCTGTTTCTGGAAAGTCCTGTTCCGGAGAATCTCCCATGAGGACTGCACCGAATTGTCCAGTACTGGGACGGCTCAGGTGTGTGAAGGAAATGTGATTGCCGAGGCCATTGCTGGTGAGGCTTTGCGCATTGGAGGTTCCGGATAGTGTAGA
>JAJZAL010000058.1 GCA_021799405.1 Acidobacteriota bacterium | reverse complement strand
CTCAATTGCTGGCAATTAGGACGGCTTCGTCGAAATCAAGCCGGACACCACGCATCGATTCGATGCTTTTCATCAAGCAAACATCGACCCTTGCACATTAAGAGTGAATAAACAGAAAGCCGTCCTACCCCTGACGATCTCTGCAAGTGATTCCCTGAAGTGACGATTCGCAATCCAATTCCTGACGATAAGCTCCGCGCCATGCTGCGAAATTTGCAGGTGCTGCTCAGATAGATAGTCCGTGATCGTCTCAAATGGGATGGATACTATATCTTGCGAGCTTGTTGAAAACAGATTTGTGGCCGTGCCACTTCGCGGCCAATCCCGTTTGCTCGTTGTATTGATGCAATAGGCGCGGCGCCTTGCTGGTTGCATCGGCGAAATCCCAACAATCTCTTGACGTCATGGCCGAGCGAAAACACTTCGCTCTTGGGTTGCGCGATCTGGAATGATGAGCCCACGATTCCGAAACCTGCTTATACGACACGAGCCGGAAGAAGTTCTCTTCCGGCTTCGGGTCTCCCTTGGTTCGGGAATTGTTGACCGGGCGGACGCTAATCTATCCGCCCGGTCTGTTGTTGTTATGGATTGGTTGAAGTGGTGGATGCTGAATAGACACCGTTGGAGTCGGTCTGCGTGGCGCTGTCAACCATCGTTGAGCCGATGACCAGCCAGTTGCCTTGCATGCCCTCCCGTCCCAGATAGAGCGCCTTGATCGTGGTCGTGGAGTTTGCATTCAAATTGAGCGTGGCGGCCGGCATGGTTGTGTCAACCGCAGTCACGATCGCAGACGTATTCGGTCCGGATGTCATGTAAATGCCGTCCGCCGTCCCGGTGGATGCATCGAAAGCAACTTCGTAATTCCCAGCGGTACCACCGGCAACTACGACGTTCGGTGTCATCAGGAAGGCTGGAGCTTCGAGCGGGACTTCTTCTGTTTCATCTTCTCCGCCGCCGCTGCTGTTACCGCCCGTGCCGCTTGGAGGACCGCCCTCTTCCGGCAACGCTCCGACGAATGTCCAGTGCGTAAAATCGCTGAACGCGTCGCCGGTCTTGGCAACGGTAGTCATGGTATTTGTGGACGTGTCATAGACGAAGATGCCCTGGTGAACCGGAACTTGAGCATCAAAGCCGTTCGGGAACACCGTAAGACAATAAGCATCCAGTGCGGTAAACCCGTCGTTGGAACAGGTCAGGTGCCGAGTGGTAGTGTCGGTTCCCCAAGCACCCCAGAAGGCCACATACCGTCCATCGAACGAAATGTTATCGCCGAACTGGGTGAATGTTGCATCTGTCTCGTCCGGAACAGCGGAGCCGATCGTGACCAGCGGGACAGGCGTTGGAGCTGTGGCTAATGGAGCAGAATAGATACCACCCGCCGCAGGACCGTCCTTTCTATTGTAGCCAACGAAGACCACAGTATTGCCGACCGCGCTCGGAGCCCCGATATATCCGAACTTCACTCCAGAGTCAGGAATCAGCGTGCTGACTGTGCTTGCGATGAGCGTTACCGGAGAGGTTCCAGTGATATCGCGATAGTAGACACCCATCGCGACCGTGGTTCCGTTCAAATAATCCCCCTTGAATACGAACGTCGATCCGTTCACCACCGCCGGGGACACCGGAAGCGCACCGAAAGGTGTACCCGCCGGCATATCCGGTACCTGGAAGTAGACATAAGGATCCAGTGTGAACAAACCTACGCCTGTCACAAGCGATCCATTCGGATTCCCATACAGACCCGCAGTTCCGGCTTTGCCGTCATCGGGCAATTGCACAACTGGCGGATTGGTACCTGCAAACCCCACAAGTGACGAACCCTGGTCGATATTTGCGGACGAAGGGAAGCCCTCAAATTTCGCCAGTGATTGGCCGTAGGTGAGAGTGTTGGGATCGGGGACGAGTGTTGACGAATCTGCGATCACTGAAATCGCCCCGGTGCTCTGATCCACCGAGTAGACCCCAAGAGTCGCACTCGTTTCTTCACTTTCGGCGGTTGAGAAGATGCTCTGACCGCTGAACACTACCGTGCCGCTGTTATTCACTGCGGGCGGGCCAAATACCTGGAACGGGACAGCCGCCACCGGTACCATGGTGGTCGTATCGGCCAGCGGATGCCAGGTCAATGTGGCTTTGGCGTGCACGATCAGGTTGAAGCCGTTCGATGTTCCTCCACTTGGCTCTGGATTGCTGACCGTAAGCGCCACCGATCCGGTCGCTTCCGCATCTTTAAGAACGGCCGAAGGCAGCGTCACCTGCATCGCCGACTTCGAGAGCAGCGACGAAGTCACCTGATTCGATCCGGCCATCACCGTGCTCGTGCTGACAAAATTCGATCCGTTCACAGTGATCGTCAAATCATTGCCTGCGCTCGTCACGCTCGTGGGAGAAACAGACGTAATCGCCGGCACTGGGTTGTTAATGGTGAAGTCGATCGTCTGAGAAGGGCCGCCGCCTGGTTCCGGGCTGACAGCTTTCACTTGGATCACTCCGCCCGTTGCAAAGGCAGTTTCAGGCACGTTGACTACCATCGAGTTCTTTGTCACCGATGTCGGCACGAGAGCTACTCCGCCGAAATCGATCGTAGTTGTGGGGACGAACTTCGCACCCATCAACTCCAGGTCGAACGCGGGTTCGCCGGCAACAGCTTCAGTCTGCGAGAGAGCAGTCAGTTCCGGCACAGGGTTATTGATACGGAATGTCATCGCATTCGAGGGTCCACCACCAGGTCCAGGGTTGGTGACGGTCACCGATATCATCCCGCCTGCCGCCATCTGCGCTGCAGGAATCGTCACGTCAATCTTGTTGGAATTTGTCGATTTCGGACCGAGCTTTTGCGCGCCAAAATCCACCGTGGCGCCGTCGACGAAATTCGTACCGGTCAGAGTCAGATCCAGATCTGTTTCGGTGCCAGCCTCCGCAGTATCGACAGAGAGCGCAGTAAGTTCTGGAACCGGGTTGTTAACTCCGAAGTCCAGCGCGTTCGATACTCCTCCGATGGGTTCCGGATTCGTAACCGTCACCGGCACCACCCGGGCGGTTGTCAATAGGGCATCAGGAACCGCAACCGAGATATGCGTCGATGTCACGCTGGCCGGTGTCAGAGCGTCTGTTCCAAACAGTATTTGTGAACTGGCGACAAACCCTGTTCCATCGATCTCGAGCGTGAAGCCTGTACTGTTGATAAGCGTGGAACTGGTCACAAATGAGGTCAACGTTGGAACCGGATTCCCGATTGTGAACTCCAGTGCATTCGAAACCCCGCCGCCAGGCTCAGGATTGGAAGCGGTGATTGGAACCGCTCCGACAGTCGCCATCAGCGTCTCGGGAATCACAAACGACACCTGCGTGTCCGTCACCGCGGTTGGTACCAGATCTGTCGAACCGAAGTACACCTTGGCCCCGGCAACGAATCCCTTGCCGGTCAGATCCACGGTCACGTCCGAACTTCCGACTATCGCGCTTGTGACTGACAGAGACTGAAGTGTCGGAACTGGATTCTTGATCGTGAATTCAAGTGCGTTCGACACACCACCGCCCGGAGCAGGATTCGTAACTGTCACCGACACGATAGCCGCGGTGGTCAGAAGGCTCTGCGGAACAACAACGGACAATTGAGAAGCAGTGACAGATTTCGGCGTGAGCGTATTCGAGCCAAACGCCACAGTGGCTCCGCTAGCAAAACCAGTGCCCGTCACATCCAGAGTCAAATCTGCACTTCCGATCAGGGCATTATCTGTCGACAGTGCGCTGAGTGTGGGCGTGCCGTTCTGGGGCTGCGTAGTCCCGCCGCTGCTGCTGCTACCGCCACACCCGGCCAGAACAAGGCAGGCAGCGAGAGCCACGATCATGATTGGCAAACTGCGATATTTCATAGAACACCTCTTGCTGATGGGGAACATCCATGCATGAAATTCACTGGGTGGGGAAGGAACGTATCGGGCCTGTCACGGCAACGCTGGCAGTGACGGGAAGCCGTTGCGCCACCCTCGCGAGTTGGAGAAATGGAAGCCCCGATCCATGCAGGCCTTCTGCCCCCATCCCCCCCTGGGAGATCTGTCAGATGTATGAAATCCAGCGCCGAACCGGCTGCAAAGGCCCGGCAATCAGGTTGCAAATGGCTGCAGTCGGCCCCGTCGTGAACCTTTGGGCCTGGATCGTGAGATGGAACGCAACCACCGCTCTTTGTACGGGGCACGCCCCCTACAATGCCCAACTGGAAGCGACGGCTCATGGCTCACCTCACCACTAACTAACAAGCTAGGATGCAAAGCTTTGATCATCTGCCGTATCACATTAGAGATTGCGGCAAGGGATAAATGTTATGCGATCACTACGCGAAGATAGCTTTGTAATATAGGTAATGACGTCATCATTTTCTCTTCCGTAACATGCCGCTTTCCGTATCCCTGCAACAAGGTCGAATGTCCGCGGGGTCACGGATTCCTCAGGACACACCGACGTACCGTTGAAGGCAGCGAGGAGAAGTATCCACGGGAACGCTTCATCGCACACCATCTAGGACGCTTAGCTCTTTGCTTGCGAGCATGAAGGCGCGCGCCGCAAGGCGTAACGCCCGTATCGCGCAGGCTCACGGGTCGCCCCCCAACTTCCCTGACCCCGATGGCGGCCGTGTTACTTAACCTGCATGCTTATGTCGCCGGCCTCCATCACGCCATCCCTTACGTGGTGATTTGGAGGTAACCGGAAGACACATACTACTTTCCCCGTGATCTATATCACAGACAAGTGAGACAGACGCGCCGAGTACGCCGCCAAGGTACAAGTGGTCACATTACTCGTTGAGTCTCACCTCGCCATAAGGGTCGGTAACAGCCGTAACCGTCTCCCTTTTTGGCATGGAAACCACCCAACAGGTCCAAGTTGCACAGGACTCTGGTGCTACAAACTGGGCTCATGGCTTCTGAGGAGCTACCCGGCGTGTCTGCACCCCAGGGCGTTCGCTGCAATGACATGCGTCGTCACGCGTGTCACTGCTATCGGGCATATGCTTCAGGTGTTCCGGACGTAACATTCCTTGGAAGTGACTTAAAGGAGTTCCCCGTTGAGCTTCGCGCAACACTGCTGCGCAAGGCACATGCGCAAAACGTTTTTGATCGCAAGGCTGTACTTAAATTTCCACCGTAGGGATTAGTTCGAGCGCCCCCATTGCCGCAAGTGCCCAGTTCGCAGAATAGGTTTCACAGAATTGCGCATCATACGAATGTAAGGCATGCAACGCCTGTTAGTTCGAGCTATTTATATGTCTATAACAACTTGGCACTTATATTTTTATATATACACAAAGAGATACGGGTGACTCACATCACAGAAAGCTTTGCTCGTTTCACTTCAATATGACTTAGCCCTGTACATGGGCGGACGAAGAGACATGCCTGATGGCAATATGTGACGGTGTTTAGGGTCAATGATTTTCGACGAATGTACCTGCGGGCCAAGGAGAACGCGACATGCAGATTGTAAATACACGGATATATATTGGCCCGAACGTCTGGGCCAACTTCCGCGTCATTCAGCTCACAGTAGACCTTGGCCCACTGGAAGCGTGGCCGACCGGACGCCTCGGCATTGATTTCCAGCAGCGTCTGCTCTCGGCGCTGCCTGGTCTCAAGGACCACCGCTGTTCCTACGGAGTGAAGGGCGGTTTCGTCCGCCGGCTGACGGAAGGTGAAGGGACATGGCTCGGGCACGTGCTTGAGCATGTAGCGCTCGAATTGCAGTACGTCGCCGGATTTGATGTATCGTTCGGCAGAGCACGAGGTGTACCTGATCGCCCAGGCGTTTACCACGTCGTTTACGAGTACCGCGATCGCGAGGTCGGCCTCGCCGCAGGGAATCTCGCGCTGAATCTGCTGCATTCCCTCTTGCCGCCCGAGTGCCCGCACGGGACAAATGGCACATTCGATTTCCCTGAGGCTCTCGAAGACTTCATGACACTCGCGCGCCATAGAACGCTCGGACCGAGCACTGCGGCATTGGTACGCGCTGCCGAACGAAGGAACATCCCATGGGAACGACTTGACGGGGATCACCTGATTCAACTCGGGTACGGCGCACGGCAGCGAAGGATCAAGGCATCCATCACAGATGGAAGCTCCCACACTGCGATCGACATAGCACAGGACAAATCTCTGACCAGTCAACTCCTCTCCGAGCAAGGTATCCCGGTGCCCTTGCAACTGCAGGCCGATAATGAAGACGAGGCTGTCGCAGCAGCCGCCCAACTGGGGTTTCCAGTAGTGGTCAAGCCGGTCGATGGAAATCAGGGACGCGGAGTGCGCTCAAATGTATCGAGTGAAAGTGAAGTCCGCGACGCATTTCGAAATGCATTGCGCGAGGGAAGCGGTGTGGTCGTGGAAAGGCATATCGAAGGACATGATCACCGCTTGCTCGTCGTAGGAGGCCAGCTCGTCGCCGCGGCGCGGCGCACGCCCGGACATATTGTTGGCGACGGCATCAGCACCGTCGAAGCACTTGTTGCAAAAGTCAATGCAGATCCCCGGCGTGCGAGCAACCATAATGGGTTGTTGACCACGCTGGAGCTTGACGAAGAAGCTCACCGGTTGCTGGCCCAACGTGGCTACGGGCGTAACAGCGTGCCCTCCGCCGGCGAAACGGTTCATTTGAGGACCACGGCAAATCTGTCGCGCGGCGGCACCGCGAGGGACGTCACAGACGAGGTTCACCCAGACAACCGCATGCTGGCCGAGCGCGCGGCAGCCGTAGTCGGCCTCGACGTGGCCGGCGTCGATTTCATTACGCCTGACATCTCCCGGTCTTATCTGGATGGATATGGCGCCGTCTGCGAGGTGAATGCTGCGCCGGGGCTACGGATGCATCTGGCACCCTTCGAGGGACAGCCCCGCGACGTGGCAGACGCCATTATTGAGCAGTTGTTCCCTGGCAGATCTAGCGGCCGCATTCCGATTGCAGCGATCACGGGAACGAATGGCAAGACAACAACCGCACATATGGTTGCCGCCATTGCAACCGCAGCCGGACTTCGCGTAGGTCTCACTACGACGCTGGGCATCCGCATCCGGGGTCGCGAGGTTCTTCATGCGGATGCGTCGGGCCCTGCGTCCGCGCGCCTCGTTCTGCGTGATCCCACCGTCGATGTTGCGGTTCTCGAGACGGCCCGGGGGGGAATTCTCCGCGAAGGGTTGGCATTCCGCCATTGCAACGTCGGTGCGGTGCTCAACGTCACCAGCGATCATCTTGGCCTTGCCGGGATCGACACGATGGAAGCGCTGGCCTTCGTCAAGCGCACGGTGGTTGAGGTGGCCACGGATGTCGCGGTATTGAACGCCGACGATCCATTCTGTCTCCAGATGATCGAGCATGCCAAGGCATCGTCTGTCTGCCTCGTGAGCATGCAACCCTACAACATGGCAATCAACCGTCATCTCCGGGCAGGCGGCTCCGCGCTTGTTCTGGAAGCGAACGGCCATGAAATGCTGATGTTCCGCCGCAGTGACGCCCGCATCGCCCTGCTCGCCACAAAAGACATTCCGGCAACACATGAGGGGCGAGTTCGCGTCAACGTTCAGAACGCGATGTTTGCGGCCGCAATCGCACTCGGCATGGGGTTTGACGAAAATGCTGTTCGCGCTGGCCTGAGCACCTTTGACACAACTGTCGAACGCACTCCCGGCCGCTTCAATGTCTACGACGGCCACGCATTCCGGGTCATCATGGATTACGGACACAATCCCGCTGCTGTGGGAGCTATATGCGACGCCGCCTCACGCCTTGCAAGCGGCTCCAGGACAATCTGCGTACTTGCCGCTCCTGGCGACAGGCGAAACGAAGACATACAGGCTGTTGCAAAATCGGCCGCGGACAGACATTTCCATCTTTACATCTGCCGGCGAGACGATGACCTGCGGGGACGAGGACCCGACGAAATTCCCAACCGTCTGCGCGACGGCCTGATCGAGGCGGGTGTTCCTGCCAATCGGATTCTCGTGATTCCCGATGAGGTAGAGGCAATGACAACCGCGCTCAAGCTGGCCAAACCCGGCGATTTGCTCCTTCTGTTCGCCGACGACCTGAGGCGCACATGGAAGCAAATCACGGAATTTCGGCCGCGACTGGAAACAATTGACGGCCGAGTGGAATTACTCTCGCCGGCAGCTGTTGGTCTAAGGGCATGATTGATATTGCCTACTTCGAGGAACACGCTGACGAGGCACGATGCATCCTCGAAGCCATGGGCAGGCTCGCCTCCGAGCGAACCGGCACCAAATGCAAATTCTCGCTGGCGCCAACCCTGGATGCCGCTGCGAAAGCCCGGGTGCTGGAATTGCAGGCCGAAGCCTTTGGTTCTCCGGATACCGCGTTCACCGCGCAAGATCTCGATGAAGTCAACAATGATCCTGACGCACTGTTCATTACGCTCACCGTAGATGGCGGAATCGAGGGTTTCTGTTTCGGATACTGGGAATGGCCTAATCAGATCACGGTTCCCGGTACAGATTTTTTCCTCGACTCAGCTATGATTTCCGATCGATTCCGGAACCATGGCGTCGCAGATTTGGCTATCTCTGGCGTGCTTCTCCTGGCAAAGCTGCTCGACTGCACACGCGTGGGTCTCGTTTCCTGGACCGGCGGCGCCCGAAGCTCGCAGTTGCTTCGTCTCTACCGGCGCTTCGGATTCGTTCGCGTCCTGAACGGTTCCAAGATCAAGATGGCATGCGCGCTCGATGATGACAAAATCGCGCGCTTTCTCCTGGAACTCGAGTTAACTCCTGCGGATGACAGACTCCCGTTGCCCGGGAATCTATGGCCGCGGGCCGACGAGCGTGCACTCATCGGATCTTTCTACATTGCGCTCGCTCTCTCGGAAATCATGTACATTGTTGCCCCGTTTGAATTCGCGTACCTCTTCCTGGTCATGGATCGTCCGCAATGGGCCGTCGGTGTAACAATGGCCGGTATTGTTGCATCCATGATTGCGGCGATTCCCGGGGGCATTATTGCCGATCGCTACAGTCGAAAGCTAACCGTTTTGATCGGTGGATTCCTGGCCGGCTTTGGATTGATGGCGCTACCGATAGCAGTGACGTCTTCAGGCCTGACTCAGTTCGCTGCAGCATCTGGTGCGTTCATGATGGCCGGAGCCGGTGAGACGCTGATAGCGTCCGGCGCCGAAGCCTGGATCGTGGATAACCTGGTGGCCGCCGGCCGGCCTGATCTGACCCAACCTTTCTTTGCACGGATGAAATCCGTCTCAGCCTTGGGTGCGGCCATCGCTGGAACGGGAGCACTCCTTCTGTTACTGCACACGGTGAACCGCCACGTTCTCGACTTGTTGTGGTACGTGGGCGGACTCGGCTTCATCGCCTCTGTCATCGTGGTGGCTCGCATCCGTGAACGGAGACCGCACAGCTACTCTGCTGACGATGAACCGGGTACATGGAAACGGATGCGGGAGGCGCTGAGCGCGCTCGCTGGCCGTCGCGCCCTCCTGATGATCTCAGTCGCCATTGTCCTCGGCATGGCTTCAGGCATGGCGGCACAAGAGGCCTTCACTGTCTCTCTGATCACTAAGCAATTCGACGCGCGCTGGTTCGCTCCGCTCGGCATCGTCGACAGTCTGGATGGCGTCATGGCGCCGGTGCTTGGTCTCTTCCTGGCCAAGCGATTGGGCGCAAACCGGATGCTTGTCTTCGTACTCGGGCTCGAAGTGATCTCGCTCGCTATCTTGTTTGTTCGGGCGGACATCGCCACTGTGGTGGCGCTATATATCATCCTGGATTTGCTGGACGATGCGTGGGACCCGGTGGCGTTGGCGCGCCTGCAAAAACTCACACCCTCCAGGCATCGTGCCACCATCGTCGCGACAGTCTACCAATTTGGCTCAGTCGCCGAGTTGCTGGCCGTGGGCGCATTCGGCCTCATGCTCGGTAGGAATCGTGCCGCCATCGAACAGGCCACACCGGATCTGCTCGAGGCTTTTTCCGGAACTGCTACCCATGCTCCTAAACTTCCTGCTATCTGGATGGGGCTGTCCGTGCCCGACGTCGCCATTGTCGTATTCATCGCCCTCACTGCCCTCGCCATCCCGATGCTTCTTGTACACGGCAAGGAGAGTGAAGTCAGTACGCCCTTGCCCCTGCGGCGCCTGCGGTTGAGTAAGCCACGTGTGACGGGTCCGCATGTCGCCGACTAATTCGGATCCTGCGAATCATTCGGAGAGGAGGTGCAGCTCGTGGCAATATTTGACGATAGAGCGAGTGAATTGGAGCCCATTTGGCCCGGTGCCACGTATGATCCCGCAATTCCTACGATTCAGAAGGTACTCGGCTATGACACGGGCATTGAGATAACGCCCCCGGCCAGCGTGGGTCACTACCTGCAGGCGCTGGCGGAGGCGGCGCCAACCCGAACCCGCCTCATCAAGTTCGCCCAGACATGGGAAGGACGGCCTCTATGGCTTTTCGTCGTCGGGAATCCCGAACGAATCACAAGGCTTGACGAACTGCAACGCGATCTGCATCGACTCGCTCATCCCCAGAACCTGTCGCAGAGTGATGCGGACCGCCTCTTAAAAGAATTGCCCGTTGTCACCTGGCTCGGCCACGGCGTCCACGGGAACGAAATATCTTCGACCGACGCGGCGCTCTTCGAAGCCTATCATCTGCTCGCATCACAGAATGACGCCGACATCGACACTGTATTTCGTGAATCGCTGGTGCTCATTGACCCGATACACAACCCCGATGGCCGCGCGCGTTTTGTCCAGCAGAACCTGCAGGCGCGTGCCGCGACACCCGACCCTACGCCTTACAGCGCCGAGCACGACGAACCGTGGCCGGGTGGGCGAACGAATCATTACTTGTTCGATCTAAACCGTGACTGGTTCGCACAGACTCAGCCCGAATCGCGCGGCTGCATTGGCATCGGTCACAGCTACTGCGGGCACGTCCGCGTGGACCTTCACGAGCATGGCGGAAACAAGGCCTATTTCTTCGGCCCGCCGGCTGACCCCATCAGCCCGTACATTACGGAGACTCAGCGCCGGGCATGGGATCTCTTCGCCCGCGCCAACGCCGCACGATTCGACGAGCGAGGCTGGGCCTACTTCCTCCGCGAGGTATACGACGCTCTCTATCCGGGTTACGGCGATTGCTGGCCCACGCTGAATGGTGCCATCGGCATGACTTATGAACAGGCCTCGTCGCGCGCTCTATGTTTCGCTCGTGCCGACGATACCTTGATGACTTACCGCGATGGCGTGATGCAGCACGCCAATGCGGCACTCGTGACCATCATCACCGCTGCCAGGAATCGCGAACAGATCTTGCGCGAGTATCTTGAATACCGAAGGAGCGCCATCGCTGAGGGCGAGAAAAGTCCGACGCGTGAGTATCTTCTTCTACCCAACCACGATCCCTCGCTCGCAAATCGCCTTGCCCGCATCCTTGCTGCCCAGGGCATCGAAGTGCGCCGCGTGATCGAGGCCTTCGAATTTGGCGGCCGGAAAATTCCCGCGGGAACCTACGTCGTATCGCATGCACAGCCATCCGGGCGGCTCATTCGAAGCTTGCTCAATCTCAGGACTGAGCAGCCGGCCGAGTTCATTCGGCGCGTCGAGGAGCGCCGTGCCAAGCGGTTGCCTGATCAGTCGTATGACATCACCGCCTGGAATCTCCCTATGCTCTACGGTGTCGAATCTGTTACCACACCTGATCCTGTTTCTGCCCCTACAACACCGGTGCGGGCAGATTCGAACGACACAAATCCACCCTCCACCTTCGAGCGCGCCAAGGTCGCATACCTCATTCCATGGGGTAGCGCTGCTGCTGCCTTGACCATACAGGCACTCCAGCAGGGGCTACGCATCTATACGATCGGCGGCCCTTTCACGCTTGACGGTCGCACTTTCCCGATCGGTACGGCCGTGATTCGCGTCGCTCATAATCCAGCTGACCTGCATGACAGGCTGACGACGCTCGCAACCAAGCATGGAACGGAAATTGTCCCGATTCACACGGCGTACGTCGACTCAGGAACCTCGCTCGGAAGCAACCGCAAGGCGTTTCTCCGCGTGCCACGTGTGTTGATGGCCTGGGATACGCCTGTGTGGCCACAGTCAGCGGGCTGGGCTCGCTATACGCTCGAACGCCGGTACGGACAATCGGTGACAATCGTCCGCACGTCATCCCTCCGTCGCGCCAACCTCGCACATTTCGACGTCGTCGTATTGCCCGCGGGCGATTACGGTACGAGCATCGACAAACGCGGTGTCGAACGCTTGAAGGGCTGGCTGCGCACTGGCGGAACACTCATCACGATCGCTGAGGCAACTCGCTGGGCAACAGGGGAGGACGTTGGTCTGCTCAGCACAACCGGCTTATTGATGGATGGAAAACCGGATATCCCCCTATCCTCAACATCAGCTACGGGCGGATCCTCGGCTGAAACCAAAGACAACTCCAACGCCGCTAATGCGACCAATTTTGATTATTACCGGGCGATTCAACCGGAGCGTGAGCGGCCTACTCCGCAGCCCGGCGCCATACTCCGGGTATTGCTGGACACCGACCATTGGCTGAGCGCAGGGCACGGCAGCGAAATCTGCGCAATGATTGTGGGAGACCGGATATTCGCGCCGCTTAAACTCGACGATGGCCGCAATGTGGGCATCTGGGCAACCAAGGACCGCTTGATCGCCTCGGGACTGATATGGCCGGAAACCCAGGATATCCTCGTTCAGAAGGCGTTCCTGATGCATCAACCATTTGGTGATGGACAAGTCATCGCGTTCGCCGAGGATCCCAATTTTCGAGCATTTACAGAGGCCACAATGCTACTCTTCATGAACGCAGTATTGCTTGGACCTGGTTACTGCAAACGTCTCGCACCAAATTACCCGGCCTGCACTACGAGCGAAACGCTCTCTCCGACGCGGTAATATCTGCAACCGCGCCTAAACCAGATGGTCCTGGTTCAACGAGCCTTCTCTCCTACTACCTGTGCCTCTACGGGATTCGGGTGAACCTCCGTCGCAGCCAACTGGATTGGCCGGCGCACAGATGCCGGATCAATACCGGCGCGCAACGCCGCGGCGATCCCGGCAGCTTCCCAGTAGTTATCCACTATGTGAAGCTGCCCCTTGCTCCATGGCAACGCTTGCAGATCATTGCTCAATATGTTGGTATTCTCACGAACTGCAATCACGGGAATATCTTGTTCCAGGGCAGCCAGCGTCGGCAACCCCAGTGCTTTGTCAGGGATAACCAGCAGCGATACGTCCTCGGCCGTGATTACGCCCGGTGCTGGAGGCGTCAACGTTTCCTCGATCTCAATGATCCGGGGGCTGCGCTGCAGTCCTTTCAGTACGCACATGAAGAATCCGGTCGAAATCGCTTCGGCTGCCATCCGCGGATCCACGACGCCCGGATCGATATCGGCAATCTCCTTCGACTCAAGCATGGGAGAGTGTGCAGTCGGCACGTTGTACATGGTCGAAAGCGCGTGCGTGAAGATGGCTTCCGCGCCACCCCACGGGTTCACCATCTCGCCATGACTCCGAAAATACTGCATGTGATATTCCTTAGGCACTCCAACCACCGACGCCAACGCGACAGCATCGTATTCCTCTCGCGCCTCATCCAGCGTCTGCAGCAATCCCTCCATCTGGTCCACCCGTCCGGTAGCGCGGCCTGATTCGGCCCATTCAGCTCGCACTGAGACAGGCGGATCCAGCATTACCACTCGGGGGACTTCAAGACCATACGTCGAGCGAGCTGCATTGACTGAGTTGACGGCTGCATTCTCGGCCTGCGATCCGTGCTGCGAGTCGATTACGACCAGTACCCGATTCTCTCGCACCGGCTGAAGGCCGATAACACCCAACAAGAACCGCGAAATGATACTGCCTTCCACATAGAAGGCATTCTCCGGCAGATCGATAACATCGGATGCATTGACGACGTTCGGATGGGTAATCAGCGTATCTGAAACACTGGCCAGCAAGGACGCCGCTGGCGTGGCATCGCCCGCGTGGCCTCCAATGTTACTGCCAACTCCGGTCGGCACAAGGAATACGGTCGTGAAAGCGCCCGTTCGCTCCATGGAACGACGACGAAACCGAAAGATGGATGGAATATCTTCGCCGCGCCGCGGGTCCAGATCCGCGATGAATCCCGCTTCACACCGATAAGCTGTACTGTCGGTTGCACTCACTGCAAGACGGATTGGGAATTCACTATGGCTCGCCCCTTTGACATGCCGTTCAAAGTGGGCCAGCAAATTGCGGTGGCCGCGCACGATTGGAATGTCGATAGCACGCTCATGAATGTACATGTTGTAATCCTCCACAATACTCCAGGAAGTCCTCATACACGAAGGCCCGATCCAGCGTGAGTACACCGTCGCTGTTGAACGAGTAAATGGACGGCATGTTCACACCATTGAAGAAGTTCGCCTTGACCATGCTGTACGCGCCCGCATCCAGAAAGAACACTCGCGATCCTATTTCCAGCGGATCCGTAAATGCGCATTCGCCGAATACATCTCCGGCAAGACACGTGGCGCCCGCTAGAAGATAGCGATGCCCGCCATAATCGAGATCTCCGAGCACGTCCGGAATGGAGTTGAACTCGAGCACTTCGGGCATATGATTCACGCTCGTATCGAGTACCGCAACGGTCCTCCCGTTGCTCCGTACGAGGTCCACGACCGAACTCACGATGATCCCCGCACGCCGCGAGATGGAGGCTCCGGGTTCCAGATAGATTCGCAGATCGTAATGCGACCGGAGCAGGTCCAGTGCCTGATTCAGCCCCTTGAGATCCGCCGCCCGACGGCGCGTTCTGCCGCAACGAAATGCTCGGGGCCCCTGCCCATCCGAGGTCTCTGCACACTCATCGTCGTCAAAAAACAGGTACCCGCCACCCAGGTCAATCCAACGCAGCTGCTTCAAAAGAGAACTCAAGTGCTGATCCAGATATCGCACTGTATCGAGCAGAGGAGCCGTATCAAGAGCGTCACAATTCGTGTGAAACATCAGCCCCGTAAGTCCATCGAACTGCTCTGGATCAGCCCGTAATGTCTCGCGTACGTCCTCTATGCTCGCGCCGAGTTTCGAGTGACGCCTGCACGGATCGTATCGCTCGTCCGCGATGTTCGAGAGCCGCGGATTCACGCGCAGCCCACACTCGGTTACGCCCACTGCTCTCTCCCGAAATTGCGCCCATTGCTCCATGGAATTAAAGCTCACGAGATCGCAAAGCTCAAATAGTTCGGCCGCGTCAGAAGGCCGTATACCCGGAGTTGTAAGGTGAATAGGACGGCGAGGGCCAAGGATGCCACGTCCAAGCTTCGCCTCGAAGAGAGAGCTCGCATGGAACCCATCCGCGACGCTCGCAATCGCCCTCAACCCTCCCGGGACAGAAAACGACTTCATCGCAAACAACAAATGGGTGCGATCGCCCTCAATGGCATCGAGCGCCAGCTGCGCATCCTGGATTAGTTGAGCCTCATCGTAGATGAACGCGGGAGTCTCGATCGCTTGCGTCTGCAGCGCGTTAAGTAATCGCTGTCGATCCATTGCACTCTCCTGAGGAAGCATCCTCACGGCGACTCTCGCGGCATACGCACAAAATCACAAGCCCATACCACCCATCCGATGCCTGTGCCATTACGCAAATCCGCAATCCTCGTGGTGCAGCAAACCAGCTTCCCGAATGCGGTTACGTCAGCACTTCACCCCCAGCGTTTTGTGGATGTCAGAGCCTCTGCCGCTCCCATCGCCCGCCCCGGCGTCTCAACGAACCTCCTTGACTGTCCAGCTTTATATCTCGCCCGGTGGATATACCTTCGCTTCCTGAACAGTAACGCCCGGAGCCATTCTTCGGGGGTACTTCCCCCGGTTAGAAATTCCTCTGACTCCTTCCCTTGGCCTACACGCACCGCCTTAGCTTTGCCATGTAAGTCTCGATCATGAGCCCTCTCATGATCTGAGGTTGCAGTGCTTCAATTGAGCTCACAGTGATTACAGTCACTGAGCTGCCGGTGAAAATATGAACTCGTTATAATGGAGCGGTCTTTGGCGAAAACCAGCATAGGTATCAGCCTTCGCCCAGAATATTTCCCGTAGCCGCATGATTTTGTTGTCAGGTTGTGTATCTCGTAACAGAACCGGCCTTGAGGAAATTACACCCTCGCGATCGCCCGGGCTTTGGAATTACGGAAATCGCCGTAAGCGATTTACAGCGGATGTGGTAACGGGGGAAACACATTCTCATCGTTCCTCCGTACTTCCCATCAAATGGTCGGTTTCACGGCTCAGTGACGGCTGTTTCTATTGCTGTTCATACTTCGGTGGACTGACGTAGTTCAGCGTGCAGGGCATGCATTGCTGGTTACACTGCAGCAGCCAGGCAAAAACCACATACTTGGCCTCGTGGATGATTGGAATGCTCTCACCGTGCAGTCGTTCTATGTTGAGAGATCCAGGGAGCGGCTTGGTGACTGCGACGTTCTGCGTACGCCGCACTCCAATGCGACGGCGCCGTCGGGTTGCTCAGTTGCAGGCCCTCGGCGATCCGTCGGTGCTGGTCCCGATGCTGATGAGACCCATCGGCGCACCCATCACCCGGCTGCCTGCAGCCGCAGGAATTTACGCCCCGCGATGATCGATAGTGCATGAGTAACTGCGACGTTACTGTATACTACGCCGTAAACTCTTGACATTCCTGTGACGGTTGGAAATCCCGAGAAAGGTTAATTCCGATGACGAAAAGGTCGTGGGCAGTTTGTTGTGTATTGATTTTGGCTGGCTTGGTGACATCCGCTCCGGGAGCAGGAGCCCAGGTGAACCCCAGCCTTTACGCAGGGCTAAGGTGGCGCAATGTCGGGCCGTTTCACGGTGGTCGCATCGCCTCCGTGACCGGTGTCGTCGGTGAACCCGGCACGTTCTATGTGGGCACCCCCCAGGGCGGTATCTGGAAGACCACCAGCGCGGGCGTGACCTGGTACCCGATCTTCGATCAGATCAAGAGCGTGGACAGCATCGGGGCGATTGAGGCGGCTCCGTCGGATCCCAACATCATTTACGCGGGAGCCGGCGACCCCATTTTGGGGAGCCTCGGCAATGGCATGTGGAAGTCGACGGATGCAGGCAAGACCTGGCACCACATCGGGCTCGAGGACACGGTGAAGATCGACAGGATTCTGGTCGATCCCCACGATCCCAACCTCGTGATCGTCTCGGCTCTTGGCGACAGCCGCCATCACGGCGGCGGCGTGTACCGCTCGACCGATGGCGGTCAGACCTGGACCAACGTGCTGAAGCCCGCGGGCTACAAGGGCACGCGCGACCTGGAATATGCCTACGACGATCCGAGCGTAATGCTGGCAGCCACGCAGGGCAACGGCGGATTTGGCTTCGGCATGGCCGTCGGCAAGAAGAAAAAGAAGAAGCCGGAGGTCTTCAAGTCCACGAATGAAGGCAAGACGTGGACGCAGATCAAAATTCCTCCGTTTCCTGGGCGCGTCGACCTGGCGATCGCCATGCACACTGACGGCAAGCGGATTTATATCATCGGCAATAACATCGAACACGGCTCGGGCCTGTTCCGCTCGGATGACGGCGGCGCCACCTGGAAGCACATGGCCGGCAAGGACACTCGCATCGAAAACGGGCAGGGGTCCTATAGTTGCGGCGTCTGGGTCGACTCACAGAACCCAAACATCGTGTACACGGCGAGCACCGCCTTGTACCGTTCCACCGATGGTGGCGTCACGTTTCACGCTTTCAAGGGAGCACCCGGCGGCGAAGACTACCACAAAATGTGGATCGATCCGACAAACGGAAAGCGCATGATCGTCGGTGCCGACCAGGGAGCCAGCGTCACGCTCGACAATGGCAAGACCTGGAGCCTGTGGTATACCCAGCCGATCGCACAGATTTACCACGTCGCCACGGACGATGCGTATCCGTACTACATCGTCGGGGCCCAGCAGGACACCGGTGCGGTCATGATCAAGAGCCGCGGTAACTGGGGCCAGGTGGACATCACCGACTGGAGCCCGGTGCCTGCCTCAGAGTTTGGCATCATCGTGCCCGATCCCCTGCACCCCGACATTCTTTACGCTGTCGGCTATGGACCGGGCGGCGGCGGCAACAGCATGGTCAAGATCAATATGAAAACAGGGCAATGGGAGAACGTCGCGCCCAATTTCGGTGTGAATGCACACAAGTACCATGCCGCCCGGGAGGTCCCGAAGGAATTCGACACCGCCTTTGACCCCAGTGCTCTCTATATCGGTTACCAGTGCCTGCTGGTCTCGCGCAACGGCGCCCATTCCTGGACAGTTGTCAGCCCGGACCTGACTACGAAGAAGGGTCAACCTCAGATTGCCTGTGGCGCAAAGCCTCCGAAGGCGAAGGCCATGCCTGCTGTCCTCAAACCTTCGTCACTGCCTGCGGGTAAGGCAGCCATCAAGGCCGCGACAGCGGGTACTTCCAAGCCCGGCACCGGGTCAAAAAAGGCGGCTGCCAAAGGTACGAAAAAGATGGCGTTTCCGAAGCCGCCGCCCGCCATCGCGGACTTCTCCATCTCCAAAGTCAAACCCGGCGTCATCTGGACTGTGAGCACGAACGGCCAGATCTATAAAACGATGGACCACGGCAAAGTGTGGACCAACGTCACCAACATCCCGGACGTGCCGGCGCACCTCACCTTCAACACGATCGTAGCCGGCGACACGGTCGACACCGCCTTCGTCTCCGGCCGCATTAGCGGCGGGTTCTTGCAGAAGATACCCAAGACCGAAGACACCGATGTGCCTTACATCTGGCGCACCGTGGACGGCGGCAAAACGTGGACGAAAATCGTCAACGGCCTGCCTTCGGACGAGCGCACCGGAAGCTGGGTCAACTGCGTGCGTGTCGATCCGAAGCAGCCCGGGCTGCTGTTTGCTGGGACCGAAACGACCGTCTATGTCAGCTTCAACAATGGAGATCACTGGCAGTCGCTGCGGCAGAACCTGCCCAGCACCTCCATCCGCGATATCGACGTCCACACTGCAAATCACCAGAACGACCTGGTGATTGCCACCTACGGGCGCGGCTTCTGGGTGCTCGACGACTTCACGCCGTTGCGCCAGATCGCGGTCAGCACCCAAAAAATCAGCGCCTCACCCGTCTATTTCTACAAGCCCGAGGACGCCATTCGCTCCCGCGAGAACAGCAACTGGGATCAGCCCTTCTCGATCGAAGTGCCTCACGCGAAAAACCCGCCGTATGGAGCAATCCTCGATTACTACCTCAGCCAGAAACCCTCCGGCCCGATCACCCTCCAGGTCTTCGACGCCAAGGGCAATCTGGTCCGCACCATGTCCAGCAAACTGCCGCCGCCCATCAAGGGCCAGATGTTCCCGCGGTACTGGCTGGCCAGTCCTCAGTCGCGCGCCCTCAGCACCCACGTGGGCCTGAATCGCGTCAACTGGAATCTGCGCTATGACAACCCGCCCGCCTTGCATCACGATCTGGAAAACCAGATGAACACCGTGGCGGGCAAAACCACTCCCGGCCCGCATGGGCCGCAGGTCATTCCCGGCGTCTACACGCTCAAGCTGACCGTGGACGGCAAGGTGTACACCCGCAAGGTCACGGTCGTGAACGATCCGCGAGTCGGCCAGAGCCCCGCTCTGATGGCCAAGCTGCGCAGCCAGAACAAGCTCACGCTGCTGTCCTATCAGGGTATGAAGCAGAGCTACCAGGGGCACGCGGAGGTGGAAGCCGTGCAGGACCAGCTTGCGAAGCTGATGCACCAGAAATTGCCGCCCGATGTGGCCACCCAGGCGAAGAAGCTCGATACCACACTGAAGAACATCGGTGGCGTGCGCCTGTCACGTCGCGCACGGATCCTATCGTTCTTGAGCGGCGCTCACAAGACCAACCCACTCAAGTCCTTCCGGGATCTGAACGACGACTACAACACCATGGTGAGCATGATGCAGGTTGGCATGGACATGGCGCCCACTCCGACGCAGATCGCCACCTGGAAGAGCGACTGTACGAACTACAACCACACCGTGGCCGCATGGAAGAACGCCCACCAGCAGATCACGGACTTCAACTCACTGTTGGTCAGAAATCACCTGCACAAGCTCACGATGGCACGCACTACGCTTACCAGTGACTCGTGCAGATTTGCTCCGAAGTAAGCCGGAAGACCGGCAACCAGCAACGCCAGCCGAGAGGCTCCGCCGTTCCGGTCGGGTCCTTTCGGCTGGTGTCATCTGCCACGAAAGCAGCATCTCGACCACGATGATGCGGCGCTTTGCACGCTGTCTTGGCGGGGCGCGCATCCATGAAGGGACGCCGGAGGAAAACTGGCAGATCGTCACCATCGTGGACGTGATGAACCTTCGCGGCATGATCGCTACAATGACCGTCGAGGCGGCCACCGATACGGATATCTTCCTCGCCTACCTTGACCATTTCCTCTGTCCGGCCCTGACTCCGGGTCGTGCAGTGGTGATGGACAACCTCTCCTCCCATAAGGCCGAAGGCGTATGGCAGCGCATCGAAGCCGCAGGTGCGGAGTTGCTTTACCTGCCGCCTTACTCGCCCGACCTGAACCCCATCGAAAAAGCCTGGTCCAAGCTCAAACAACTGCTTCGCTCTGCCAAGGCACGATCTGAAGAAGCTCTCGACCATGCCATTACTCAAGCCCTTCAGCAAATATCCCCTGACAACGCGAATGCATGGTTCAGACTCACCCTCAATTGGGTACAGCTACCATGAAAATGCTCTAACGTTCAAACCACCTCTGACATCTGGAACGGCTTTCCATAGCATGTCATTCTGGCATAGTCGCTCTGCGCTTGCAGCGACCAGAGCTTCAGCGCAGCACCTGCTCCCAGGGAATCCGATAAACCGCGATGAGGATCAGTCCGAAGACAATGGCTTGCGCTAACTCGGTCTTTCCCAAGCGATGAATTCGCAGCGGCGTTTGGCCTCTACGAAACGACCATATGGCTCCTCGCAGCAAAAGCGGCAAGAAGGCAACGAGCGCCAACTCCGGCGACCACCCCGTCCATGCCCCTGCAAGTATGGCCAGCACCGTAACCGCCTCGCTTGCCAGGAAGATTCGTTTTCGCTGGAGTGACGAAGAATTTCGGGCATCGCGTGCCTCACTGATACGGAACTGGACATAGAGAATTTGGTTCGCGGCAAACAATCCATTTAACAGCCAGAGGCCGACCGCCAGGTCCCCTGTCTTTCCCGCTGCAACGATATAACCAATGGCAGCTGCAAGCGTCATTCCGAACGCTGCGAGTATCTCTGCCGTCAATCGCCAGGCTCTCCCGAACCGCTTCACCACGGCCTGCAACGCAAAGAGGCCAAACGCGGCAACGGCCGGCATCCAGATCAGCCTTACCGCTCCATCCAGCCACAGCATGGCGCCGGCGAATGCACCAATCAAGATGTATCCCGAAGCTGCCGTCCTCACCCAACGCCATTCCGCTTGAGTTCGTGGTCGCAAGTGCGACTTGGGCATCGAGTTCTCGATGGGCGTCCTCAGGCAGAAGGTGGCGATCGCCGCAAGCGTCAACCACAGTAACGGAACAAGATTCGCAGCGGACAACAGTCCAACGGCGGCCCCGGTAATCAGAGAGACGAGCAAAATCCCCCACGCGCCGTGCTCGCGCGGCCACACCAGCGCCCAACGTCGGACTGGAGAAACCTCATGCCAGGACCACAGCATAAGTGGTTTGTAACCTCGTCCCTTGCCGGCTTTTCGGCTTTGAGTATCGATGGCCGAATTCATTGGGCATAAACCTCCTCCATGGCCCCGTCAGCGAACTGCAGCAATCGGCGCTCGCCTTCGAGGCTCCGCACTCTCTTCAAATCCTGCGCAACTTCAAGCGTGTCCGAATAGCGATTGCCGTCATCGCACACAGCGAAATAGCGAATGTGCCCGAAACGTCCGAAGAAGTCAATCCAACATTCGGCGACATTTTGACGGCCTTCGCGGAAGGCACTAAGAATGCGCTCTACAATTTGCCAGTTGGAAACGGGACCTCACATAACACCGTCCCAAGTTCTCGTTCCAATTTTGCTGTTTCAACGGGGTGGAAACCTACGTGTAGTTTCACTATGCATCAGCCATAACGAAGCGACGCCGCCCAGATCTTGCCTCCTGCAATTGATCCTTTTCAGAACAATTGCCTCCACTCGTTCTATTTTAAGGCGATGAACCATGGCATCAACGCAGCGGTTCATTTCATGATCACCCTCAGGGCATGTCCTCATTTACCACGAGTTCGGCATTGATATCGAGACCGGTACCCGCAAACGGAGTCAGTGTGGAGACTGGACGAGTTGGAAGTGAGCGCGCGAATTCATCACTCGTGACTTCGCAGCCAATACAGTACCGGTATTCGTGGGCTTCGCTAAGACGCAGTCTCTCAATTGCGGAAACATCTGAATTGTGGCATGGCATAGGCTCGATCATTATGGCGATCATTGGGACTTGTACTCTTTAACTCTTACACCGCCGTCGATTTCCGCGCCGGGATGGACGATGACGCGGTCGCCGGCTTTGAGGCCGGCGGTGACTTGCCAATCGGCGGCGCCGCGATGGCCGATCTGCACGATAGTTCTGTGGGCTCTGCCGTTCCTGACGAGGAAGACGGCCCAGTCGTTCTGGAAGCGGAAGATGGCGCTGGCGGGAACCTTTAGGACGTCGGTGCCCTGCCAGACGATGACGCGGACGTTGACGTGATAAGCGTCTTCGAGGCCATCGGTGGGTCCGGTTGGATCGCAGATCACATTGACTCTCTGCTCTTCAACTCCGAGAGCCGAGACCTTGGTGAATCCGCCGGGTTCGACGAGGCGCACGCGTGCGGGAATATCCATGTCGCCGCCCCAGTCAGTAATCAATGCCGGCATTCCGGGCCTGATGCGGACGGCGTCGCGCGTGAGGAAGTCGGAGACGATTTCAAGCCGCGGCGTGAATCCGATTTCCAGAAGGGGCATGCCTGGGGTGACGACGCGCTCGCTTTTTTCATAGAGCCGGAGCACGCGGCCAATGACGGGAGAACGAATGGCGGTGGGGAGATTGGAAGGTCCACTGTGATAGACGAGCAGAGCGGATTTCGCTTCTTCGACCTGGGACTTTGCGGCGTGGAGCGCTGAGTCGGCGGCCTGCGCCTGTTGGCCGGTGATGGCGTCGTCGGTGGCGGCCTTGTCGCGGGCTTCCTGCGAGATGATGCCGTGCTGAAAGAGCTGGCGTGCGCGAGCCAGGTCTATTTGTGCCTGCGCGTAGTCGGCGTTGGCGCGCGCCGCGAGTGCTTCCGCTTGTTTCTGGCTGGCACGCGCCGTTTGCAGCCGCGCTTCGAGCACGGCCTGTTGTCTTGGGTCAATGGGTGCGGGATCAATCCAGGCGACGATTTCGTTTTCCTTCACGGTGTCGCCCGCATCGAGATGGATCCTGCGCAGCTTTCCAGCGACGGTTGCAGCAACGATAAAGTGGTCGTGCATGCGGGTTTTGCCCTCTTCTTCCACGGTTTCCTGCAGGCTTCCCTTGGCAATGATGGCGGTTTCCACGGGCACAGAGGCTGGACGGAAGATGTATGCGAGTGCCGCGCCGAGCAACAGCGCGATAAGGAGGAAAGCGAGTTGCCGTCGCCGTTTCATATCACTCCCTCGACTTCAGGACAGAGATCATGTCCAGGTGCGCGATACGGCGGCCAACGAGGACGCCGGAGAGAATTGCAGAGAAGAGAACCATCAGGAACGCCCAGGCGTAGCTGGTAGGGCGGACGACGAGTGGCATTCGATACAGTTCAGTCTGGAGACGGGCTGCCATTAGGGCGCACAAACCGTAGCCAGCGAGAAAACCGAAGGGCAGGGC
>JAJZAL010000312.1 GCA_021799405.1 Acidobacteriota bacterium | reverse complement strand
CCACCCTGCGCTGCCAGATCGCAACCCATCTGGCTCGATCTCTGCCTCGCTGCCCTTGCTGCCTGCGTGGCCTTTTATGACACAGTAGTACTATGTATCCGTTGAATTTCTCAGTTGTTCCACAGTTTCCCCTCCTTTACCACCTTTTCCGTCGATCTCTTCAAGCTCTCTTCGTAAAGCTCCATCGCTGCTTTCTTGTGCTCCGCGGTGGGATGCACGTACTTCTGGACCAGGCGAATCGAGCTGTGGCCGAGTATCGCGGCCAGAGTTACCAGATCCACCCCTGCCTGCGCAGCCGCCGTCGCGAACGAGTGTCTCAGATCATAGAGAACCCAGTTCACTGTCACTCCCTCTTTCGCAGCCTTCGCGACGAGCCGATCGTGAGCCGAGTTCAGCCGGCCGATATGCGAACCCGGTTTGCGCTTCGAAGGAAACAGCCAGGGCGACTCGCCCGCCATCCGTCTGCCGAGGATCAACCGCGTCTCGGAGGTCATGTTCAACGTCCTTTTCGAGGCGGCCGACTTGCCGCTCCGAATGTGGAACTCACCACGTTCAAAGTCCACGTCGGTCTTCGCCAGCGAAATGACCTCCTCCGGCCTCATGCCCTGGTTGAGCATGATGCGACCCACATCGTAGAGATCGGGCAGCTTTGCTGCTCGGGCGAAGTAGGTCTTCTCTTCTGCAGGTGTCAGGATGTGCATCCTCACGGCGTCGGCGTCGGAGGGAATGTCGACGTTGCGCACCGGATTCTCGCGCGTCCAGCGTCTCCGGATCGCGTGCCCAAAGAAGGTGCTCAGCGCGTGGAGATCGTGCCGGATGGTGATGTCCCGCACTTCATGCTCCGTAACCCGCCAGGTCCTGTAGTCTTCGATCCGCGCCTCGTCGATGAGGCTCACCGGCGTACGGTCGAAGTACCGGCGGGCGCTGGCGAGGCTCGTCCTGATCCGCTTGAAGCTCGAGGGATGCTCACGGTAGTGCGCTTTCGCCCAACCCAGGAACTCCTCAACCGCGTCATTGAACTCGCGGACCTGGACCCGCCTCTCCGGCCGCCGGCCCTCTTCCAGAGCCCGCCGATGATCCAGCTCCATTTCCAGAGCTTTTCTCTCGTTGCGTGGCGTGGCGGCCAAACCGGTGGTTCCCTCGTACCGCCTTCCGTCCAGCCTGAACCGGAAGTGCCATCTTCCGCCTCTTGCTCTCAATGACATTGCTTGTCCTCACAATCTGCGACTCCGCCCAGGAGTCCACGAACTCTTCCGGGTACCAGATCCTGCCGCCGGTCTTCAGGTACTCGGGCCCGCGCCTCTGCGAACGCCAGTCCGCAAGTGTATCAGGCGACAGGCCGAAATTCGCTGCGACCTGTTCCGGAGACATCATCCTGTCTCGGGAGAACCTCAACACTGGGGGCCTTCCTCAAAGTGAATATGGACTACTGCATCGCTTTTTGTTTCTTGCTTCATCTTGCCTCTGCGCGTTTGTCTCTTTCTTTTCCGCTGAGTCAGCTTGCCGAATTCTCTCGTCTACTGACATTCAGCCAACATGTATGATGAATATAGCATACACCAGGATGCGGATATTTTCTCTACATTAAGTCTAAATATGGTACGATCGCTGAAGTATTATTTCCGAACCTGCGAGGGGTCTTTCATGGAAGCTGCTGAATCTGAGGAACTTAATCCGCTTCAAATCTTTTTGCTGGTTCTCGTGGATTTCGGGTTGGCGACGCCGTATGACCTGCTATCAAAGGCGGGGTTAGGCCCCGGCCTGACCAGTCCAGCTTTGAAAAGGCTTAAGGAAGCGGGATTGCTCACGGGCACTCCCGGTCCTCGGAACCGTCTCCGGTATGCGATTACGGAGAAAGGCGTGGACCGGCTCCAGGAAAGCCTCCGGGCAGGGCAAAGCAGCTATTGGCAGCTCGGGCAGACGGATGTCTTCGAGTCCTTGCCGCGGGGAATCATTTTGGCTTGGCTCCATTCCGGCTCGAACGAAGCACACAGAGGTGCCCTGCGGGCAGCTGAAAACTTGTCAGTCTTGGCTCGACGGAAACAGAGAGAAGCCGAGGACCTCCGAGACTCAATGCTTCGTCTACGGGCGGACACCGTGAATCACGACTCCGCCGCCGCGAATGGCATCTTGGTTGGGACCGCCTACCAATGGATTAAGGCTGAGTGTGACGCAGCCTTGTTCCGGCTGCAGGCCGATGTAACCACAAAAATAATTGAGCTCCTGGCGGAATTGCCGATTCCGCCGCGAGGAAGGCACGGAATTTGGTCAGATCCAGCCTGACCTTACCAAATTGACGGCTGTTCATGCCTTTTTCTGGAAGGTGCCGGGATGAGCGAAAAACCGGTACAGCAATGCCATGAAAAGATCTGCATTGCAGAGAAGGATGCATGCGGAAACCCGTATAACAGCTGGTCGCAAAGTAGAGAGGAGGTCCGGATACAACCTCCCTTTTAGGCACAATTTCCGACCACTTCCTTGCCCCCTTTTTGCCCCCTTTTGTGCACGAGATAGGCCCATTTTGGCCGTTTCAGCACGAACGAGAACGAAAAGCGAAACCTTATATAAGCTATTTTTATTGAGGTAAATACAAGACAAGATTGGAGGCGCGGGGCGGGATCGAACCGCCGCATAAAGGTTTTGCAGACCTCTCCCTTACCACTTGGGTACCGCGCCCTGGGCTGCCTGCCTCACGTAAGCCTACCCAACACCGCCTCTACTAAGCTCAAAACTCCTGGAGGGCGGTTTTGGAGCGGGAGACGAGATTTGAACTCGCGACCCTCGCCTTGGCAAGGCGATGCTCTACCACTGAGCTACTCCCGCTTAACGCAAGTCTGAGTATACCGGGCGGGTGAAATTGGGTCAAACTGCTGCCTGCGCCGCATTTGCAGCCGGCCATGGTTCGTTGGCCCGCGATCCGGCTTCCTCCCCCACAATCTCACCATCCCGCATGTGCAGGATGCGCCCGGCTACCGCCGCCGCATCCTGATTATGCGTGATCATCAACGTCGTTTGCCCCAGTTCCCGGTTGGAGCGCAACAGCATGCGCAGGACAGCATCGGAGTTCCTGCTGTCGAGGTTTCCGGTCGGTTCGTCGGCCAGCACGATGGCAGGCCGCGTAATCAGCGCGCGCGCAATTGCCACCCGCTGCTGTTCGCCGCCGCTCAGCTCTGAAGGGCGATGCTTGAGCCGCCCGCGGATCGACAGCAGATCGCACAGGTGATCCAGATATTTCATATCCAAAGGCTCGGTGCGCCCGCTCACCTCGTATGCCACCTCGACGTTGCCCATCGCCGAGAGTGTCGGCAGCAGGTTGAACCGCTGGAAGACAAAGCCGATCCGGTGCTTGCGCAGCCGCGTGCGCTCGCTGTCGTTTAATGTGGCAAAATCAATCCCGTCTACCAGTACCCGCCCCGAGGTAGCCTTGGTCAGCCCGCCGAGCAGGTAGAAAAGCGTGGATTTACCCGAACCCGAAGGACCTACAATGGCCACAAACTCTCCCGGCTCCACGGCGAGCGAGACCCCGCGCACGGCGGATACCTCGATCTGTCCGGTCGAATAAACCTTGCTCAGGTTTTCGGTCAATATGATGTGACGAGACGCCTCGGGCTGCACATTATCCATTGTAAATGCGACGCCCTCCGACCCGCTCCCGTAAAATATGAGTGCGTCCATTTTCCATTGGGATAATTTTCGAATGACCGCTGAGTTGAAATCTTCTCTTGCTACCTCCGTTCAGGCTGCCGCCGCCCAGGCCGGCCTGGTTCTGCTCTCGGCAACCCAGGGCGCCGACTTTAACGGCCACCACACGGCTGTCTTCCAGCTTGGACTGCCCAGCGCCGCCGGCCGCTCTCTCCAGCTTGAATTGAGCGAGGCATTTGACTTCGACAAGCCGCACTTGCTCGCTGAGATGACAGCTCACCTGGCCGCCGAAGCCAAACGCCTGCTCAATCCGCGCCCGGAGTGCTACGTCACGCTGGGCGGCCTGCCAGTGGCTTTTGGTCGCTTCCAGTGGCCCTTCCATCGCTCAACCTCCGGCGCCGACACCCACATCGTCCACGGCGAAATCCACCTGGCCGACGGCGGCACCCATAATCTGCACGCAAAGATTGCCGCTTCCGTCACGCTGACCTTTGCCGAGATTGTGCCCGCCATGGAGCAGCCCTACGCAGAGAGCTTCATTTACAACGCAGTTCGCAAAACGATCGACCTGGGCCAACTGGAGTTCCTCAAGTCTGGCAACCGCCAGCCCGTGCCCGTCACCACCCGCTTCTACAGCCGCTGGAAAGAGAAATTCGTCTTCACTGAAACCGATGACGCCGAGCGCCTTCGCTTCCTGCAGAACAAGGTCTACTGGCTCTCCGGCGTGCTGGGCGAGGGCAAGCCGGTGTGGATCGCCGATCCGCGCGACGCGCAATATCTCAACACCACCGAGGCCGATCTGCTGCGCATGGCCGGCGATGAAGCCGGTGAGGGGCTGATGCAACTCGACGGCGAGTTTGCCGCCGCCACGCCCGCGCTGATGGCCCGCGCCGCCGAATACCAGGCAGCCCTCGAATCCGCGCTTGACTTCACCAAGCCCAAGTTCAACGAGGCGATGCGCGCTGGCCAGGCCAACATGTAGCTGTGGCCCGGCAGCGGTTGGCCCAGACCCAAAGCCCGTGCGTCGCTGGAGCCCCCGCGGCTTCAGCGCGGCGGATCATTGAATGCGATTGTTGTGCTACGCCCGCCATCGGAAACCTGCACCGTTTGGGCCATTTATTCATCCGATAACTATCTAACTAACTGCCGTTCCAACCTTTTCGCGAAAGGAATCATTACTATGCCCTCATCCAAAGGTTATGCCGCATCTGACAAACACTCCCCGCTCGCGCCCTTTTCCTTTACCCGCCGTGAACCCGGCGCTACGGAGATCGCTGTCGAGATCCTCTACTGCGGCGTCTGCCACTCTGACCTGCACATGGCGCGCAACGAATGGGGCCAGTCCATCTACCCGCTTGTGCCCGGCCACGAGATCGTAGGCCGCGTCACCGCCGCCGGCAGCGCCGTCACCAAATTCAAGGCAGGCGAGATCGCCGCCATCGGCGTGATTGTGGATTCCTGCCGCCAGTGCGCGCCCTGCAAGCGCGGCGAAGAGCACTTCTGCCAGGAAGGCGTCACGCTGACCTACGCCTCCAAAGACCGCGTCGACGGCTCCATCACCATGGGCGGCTACTCAAATAATTACGTGGTCGATGAGCGCTTTGCTCATACCGTGCCGGCCAATCTCGATCTGGCCGGTGTGGCTCCGCTGCTCTGCGCCGGCATTACCACCTACTCGCCGCTGCGCCATTGGAAGGTCGGTCCCGGCATGAAGGTGGGCCTTGTGGGTCTCGGCGGCCTCGGTCACATGGCGCTCAAGTTTGCCCACTCCTTCGGCGCGCACGTCGTCCAGTTCACCACCTCGCTCAGGAAGAAGGAAGATGCTCTCCGCCTCGGCGCCAATGAGGTCGTGCTCTCCACTGACGCCAACGCCATGAAGGCCCACGCCAACTCCTTCGACTTCATCCTCGACGCCGTCTCCGCGCAGCACTCGCTCGATGACTACCTGGCTCTGCTCAAGCAGGACGCCACCATGGCCGTCGTTGGCCTGCCCGAGCAGCAT
>JAJZAL010000311.1 GCA_021799405.1 Acidobacteriota bacterium | reverse complement strand
CCTGTCTGGATGTCGCTGGGGAAATTGATGGGGCACAATATCCGCGCGCACCGTCCTTCCGCCATCGCCACGATCTATAGCGACGATCATGGCAGGACGTGGAAGCGCGGAGAGATCATCCTCGACAATTCTGCAACCATTCCCAATCCCAGCGAATCCATGGCGGTCCAGCTCGCCGATGGGCGCGTGATGTTGAATATTCGGAATGAATCAAAGCGGCATCGCCGGGTCGTTGAGATCAGTCCGGACGGGATCAGCCACTGGTCGGCACCGCGCTTCGACGATCAGCTTTTTGATCCCATCTGCGCGGCGAGCATTGTCCGCTACAGCACGCACCCGCCGGATGACCGCAACCGGATTCTCTTTGCCAATCCCGACAGCGAGGACTTTCCCGGATCGGGGCCAAAGACGTTTCGCGCCCGCCGGAACCTGACCATCCGGATGAGCTACGACGAGGGCCGGACGTGGCCCGTCAAGCGAGTGCTCGATCCCGGTCCCTCCGGGTACAGCGATCTCGCGGTTGGCCCTGGCAAGACCATCGACTGCATCTATGAGTCAGGCAAAGCGCAAGATCACGAGTTCAGCGGAGCGCGCATCGTGGTGGTGCAGTTCAAGCTGGGCTGGCTGCTCGATCACTGAACGTCCTAGCCGGCCGGCGCACGGATCGGTATCGCCATTCACGATTCTGTGACGCCGCTGCTGCTGGCTGGCGTCCAAGGTGCGACGGCAGGAGGGCGCAACCGGGTGAAGCAAAGAACGGCAATGCACAGCGCGGCGACCAGGATGGACGCAGCGGAGATTTCCAGTGCCGCGGCAAGTCCCACCGTGCTCTTCAACGCGCCGGCGACCAGCGCCATGACACCACCGCCGATACAGCCCGCGGAGTTGAAGATGCCGTAAGCGGTGGCGCGCAATTTCTCTGAGATCACCTGGCACAAAACCGGCATCAGGTTGCTATCCCAGAATCCTCTGCCCAGGCCAAAGGAGACCAGACAGGGAATGAGTACCCACCAGGAATATGTGCCGGCGACCAGCAACAAGCCCGGCCCGGCCAGCATGAGGCCGATGGCCTGCGTCCAGCCGCGCGCCCTGCGGCTGGTTCGCGACCAGGCATCGGCCAGCCAGCCTCCGATGAGGATTCCGGCAAAGGATGCGGCCTGAATATAGAAAGTCGCCGAAAATCCCGCGGAAGCCAGATTCAACTTATAGCGCTCAAAGAGGAAGAGTGGCAGCCATGTATAGACACACCAGAGAGCGATGGAGACCAGAGTCATGGCTGCCAGCAGGAGCAGGAATGCGCCGTTGCCGGCGAGTTCCGCAATCGCAACGGAAAACGGCAGCTTGTTTGTCTCTTTATCCGTTACCCGTACTTGCCTTGGCGGGTCTTTCAGGCTGAACGTCAACAGAAGCAGATAGAACAAGCCGCCCGTACCGAGCACATAAAAGACAACGTGCCAGCCGTAATACTCGCCGATCCATCCGCCGGCGACTCCGCCGAAGACGATGCCGGCATACAGGCCGCTTTGGTGCAGCCCGACCGCGCGCGAACGGGACGCTTCGCCGTGGTAGTCGGCGATGAGGGCCAATGCCGCGGGAATGTAGCACGCCTCGCTCAAGCCCATCAGCGCCTGTGCCGTCAACACTTCCGCGTAGGTGTGGGCCAGCCCCAGAAAGAGCGTAACCAGCGACCAGATGCCAAAGCTTGCCAGGATCACGTTGCGGCGGCTGAACCGGTCTGCCAGGTATCCCACAAAAGGACTTACCGCGCCGTAAACCCAGAGGAAGATGGTTCCCAGCAAGCCCAGTTGCACGCTTGACAGGTGAAGATCGGCGCGCAACAGCGGGAAGAGTGTGAAGATAACCTGGCGGTCTACGTAGTTCAGCGCCGCCACGACCCAGAGGAGCGCGACTACGAGCCAGGGATAGATCGAGCGCTTCTGCGTCATCTTCCCGCCGCCGTGGATGCCAGCAGCTTTTGGCCCAGTTCTGTTGCAAGAGCCCGCGCGCGCAGGTCCGCTTTCTCTGTGCTGTTGAGCTCCCGGCGCGGCAGCACGCATGTTCCGCAATCGATGCCCGTCCATTGGAGCATTTGCTTGACCACGGGCTGAATGGGGTAGGCGAGCAAAACCTGGATGAGCTCGTTGATCTGGTGCTGCACGTGTCGGGCAAGCTCCCATTCGCCACGCATCGCGTGTTGGTGGAGCTGCACAAAACTGTCAGGCATGAGATTGTAGGTGCTGCCAATGCCTCCATTTGCACCGGCGATCAGCCCCGAGGCCAGCATCTCATCGCTTCCTGCAAGGACGACGAATCCTGCCTTTCGTATCGCCCACAACATGAAGAAATCGGAGTCGGTAAACTTCAGCCCGACGATGTTCGGTATCGCGCACAGCTCCAGAATTTGCTCCGTGGTGCGAATGGCGGTTGAGAGAGAAGGGAAATAGTAAATCAGAAGCGGCACCGCGGAGGCCGCTGCGATGGCCTGGTAGTAGCTCTTCACTTCCGCGAAGGAGTAGCTCCCCGCTGGCGGCAGACTGCTGACGTAGTGAGCGCCCGCGGCTCCCGCGTGCCTGGCTAATTGCACCGCATCCCGAGTGGAAGACGCTCCGACATGAACGATGACTTTGGCGCCCGGAGGCGAGCAACGGACTGCGCACTCGGCGGCGGCCTTTCTGGCGTCAAGCGAGAGCTGCAGTCCTTCGCCGGTTTGTCCGCAGACGTAAACTCCGTGCACTCCGGCCCGGTAGACACGCTCAAGCAACTGCTCGTAGGGCTTTGCCTGAAATTCATCTGCCTGGTTGGTGGGTGTTACCAGCGCAGGAAAAATCCCACACAGCTCGCTCATCTCTCGCTTCACTCCATTCATTTGCCCGGCAACGCACGATCACCCCGAAAGGGACACCGCATGCATTCCAGGCCAACCTTCAATCGCCTCTTATAGCAATATCACCGACTGCGTTCTGCGCCGGTGTGGCCTTCATTCGCTGACGGCCAAATTCTGTACCATGCAGAACGCGAACTGATTCAGGGCTTTTTCGCCAGCCCGCGTTGACTACGCTCCGCCCATGATCCTGAGGAACGAGTGGACGTGCAAATCGGGCAGTGTGCCCTGCCACTCGCCTGCTTTGTATTCGCCTGCGAGGATGCTTCCTTCCGGCTCCAGGACGACGCGGGAAGGCGCCTGCGGCAGCCGGAGGCGCAGGCGTATCGGCCCGGTGCGGGGCACTACTCCCTGGTGCCTAAACTGGCCCGTTACCGGCACACCCGCAGTGTTGATCAGGTGAACCAGTGTCTGGCCCTCTTTGCGGCGCAGCACGACTTCCACCTCCGGATAGTCGCCTTCAAGGGAGACGGAGGGCGCATGCAACGGCTGCAGGAGTAAGCGCGCCAGCGAGCGGAGGATGGGCGTATCGGCGTTTCCATAGGAAGAAGCGATGGGGCCCGGGCAAACCACGGCGGCTCCCCGGCCGTGCCGCACCTGGGCGGCGATGGGAATAGCATTCTTGCGCGCGTCGGGCGTGGGATAGGCGGCCGCTACCACATCGGACTGTGGAGCGCTAACTCCGACCCAGTTACCCGAGATCTGAGCGAAGCCGGCTTCGTCGGCCACATAGTATGTGTGCTGCTGGGCAGGGCCAGCCAGTGGCAGAGGGAGAGAACTCGAGAAAAGCCGGGCATTCTCTGCGCCGAAGAGCAGCAGCTTGCCCCCGTTGGCGACGTAGGTGGCGAGGGTCGCGGCCGCATCGCTACCGATGTCCTGCCAGTCGGGAAGGACGATGAGCGGATATTGCGCGGCACTCTCGGCGGCCTGCCAGTCGGGAATCAGATCGACGGAGTAGCCCATAGCGAGCAGCAGATCCACGGCCCCTGCCGCAGGCGCCTCGGCGTTTCCCCAGCCGCCAAAGGGGCGTCTGGCGGTGCGGTAAAGCGTGCGGCCGGAGAAGAATACGCCCACCTCAGGCAGGCTTTGCGAGCGAAACGACCAGCGCTGGCGCTGGCGGCAAAAGGCGGCCACGGTGGAGGCTGCGTGGACTACGCGGTCATCGATCCAGCCGGCCCGTGTGGGGACGTAGTAGATCTGGTATGCGCCGCCTTGTGCCAGCACAATGGCTGCCTCCTGCTCCAACTCGACGGCGGGCTTGGCGGACTGGTTCCGGAACTGCGTACCTTTTTCGAAGCCCCAGGACATCAGGTCCCAGGGTTTGCCGCAGCGCGAGATATAGCGCGCTTCGATGCGGGCCTGCCGCGCCGCCGCCTGATCGGCCAGATCGCCGGAGAGGTAGTCAAGCGGCAGGGTTGGCCGCTCCGGGGCGAAGGTCGAGTACATCCAGTTGCTGGTGATCTGGTAACCGGGCCGGGAGCGGTGCAGGGCGTCCGCATAGCGGGCCACGTACTGGCGGAACTGCTCGCGCTGCATGTCGAGAAACTCGATCCAGCCCTGATCGCCGGGTTCCTTGGGGAGCGTGGCGATGCCGGTCTGGGCCTGAAACCTGCTCTGTGCGGCCTCGCAGTAGTCGGGCGTGACCGCCCAGCAGTCGCCGTCCACCCATGAGCCGTCCAGATCGTAGTTGTGGGCTACTTCCTCCAACTCGGGAATCATCAGGTTCTGCTCATAGGCGCTGTAGAGGCTGGTTTCACGGCTGGAAGGCTTGCCGTCGGGGCCGATGCACGCCCAGTCGGGATGCCGGGTGACGGCGAGGGCGTCGAGGACGCCGGAGAAGTGGTTATAGAGAGCGACGCCGTGGGCAGCGGTCACGCGGCGCCAGATTGCGAGCGAATCTTTCACGATGCCGGGGGCGGACATGCCGGTTTTGGAGGGGAATCCCAGGTAGCCGGGGTGGCCCTTGGAGTCGTACTGGACAAAGTCGGGATGCACGCTCTCCAGCAGATGGGCAACCATGGCATCCGTCAGGTCGCGGCCGAGGTCCTTATCCTGCGCCGTGGGATGCAGGTCGAAGTGGAGACCGAAAAAGCAGTCCTTGCGCTTCAGGCGCGGTGGCTCGGCGGCATTGGCTGTGTGCGCCAGCAGAACAGCGGACGATGCGGCTAGAAATTCCCTGCGGTTGAGCTTCATCTTTCCCCCTTACGGACAGTGGCGCCGCGCCGCCGAATCACGGCGCGCGCAAGCGTGCACCAGTGTAAACCGCGGCGCGTAACTGCGTCAGGCCACGGTTAATGAAGGGATGACTGTTTGCGTGAGAAGAAAGCCCGCGAACACCGGCGGCTCAATGCGGAACGGCTTCGCAACCGTCGACCGCGCCGCGCGGGCGGAAGAGGCAATCGAAGTCAACCGCCGACGCTTTATCCCTACCGTGATAGCCCACCGCCTGAATTTGCGCGGGAACGAAGCCGGCGTCGAACATATACTTGAGCGCCTCATGGAAATGCCATTCTCCCTGATACGTGTGAATGACCGGCAGCTCCATCAAAATGCCCGCCGCTTGCAGGATGGTCTGCCTGGCGCCCTCCATGACCTGTCTTTCGTAGCCTTGAGTGTCGATCTTCAGCAGCAGATCCTGCCCCCCCCCAGGAATGGCGCGGCAACCTGATCGAGCGTATAAATCGGAACCTCTTCCGTGTGATCCACCGTCATCCGATCGTCATGGAGCCGGGCGACATCGCTTAAATCGAGAATTGAGTTGAAT
>JAJZAL010000310.1 GCA_021799405.1 Acidobacteriota bacterium | reverse complement strand
GATGACAGCATGCATGCCGTTCGGGAGGAAGTTCTGAACCCGTTGCAGCCAGGGGACTGCGCAGCCGTCTACACCGACGAAGCCGACGTAGTGGCCCAGGAGTTCCACCGCTCCTCCCGATTCCTCGCCACGAATCTTCCATGCTTTCGCATGCTGCTGGTAAACGATGTCCAACTGCGGCCGGCAGCGGATGCCAGTCTTCCGGATTTGCTCCCGAGTCTCTGCGGGGAGCGCCAGTCCACGCCGCGCAATCATGGTCAGCCGACTCTCCTTCACGTTCACCTCCCTGTTTACCGCCGGGTCTGTTTGGGTATGGGCTGACCCAGTGCCTCGCGGATCATCTCGCGCGAGCATCCGGCCCAGCATTTGTAGAACTGGGGATTGGCCACCGAAATCGCCAAATTGTCCCGCGCGCGATCGCGTCCCTGTTGTGCGCAGGACGGACATTGCGTCCAGTAGTTGCCGCTCCGCTTGAATCGAACCTTGACGTGCTGGAGAATCTGAAAGCCGGCATGCGCAACATTGGACGGCGGAACTTGCTTTGCCACCCGGCCGCAGACGGATTCCGGAATCGACACGCCTTGCGTGAATGTTTCGAGTTCCGCCGCGGTGAGCCGCTTCACCGACCGGAGATACGCGATTTGCTCGGCGAGATTGCTGGGCGCATCCTCAAACCAGTAGCGGTGCATGTTGGCGCGGTGGATGCCGAGTGGCCCGCGAATGGCGTTCCCGTACTCTGATTCGCCGATCTCATCCTGGCGCGGAAAGACCTCGATACCGTCCACCTGCCGGAACGTTCCTTTGATCGGAACGTCGAGGCGGAGAGCCAGACTATATATATAGGTGCGGCAGAGCCGGGCGGGTAATGGCCGCTCGCAGAGGATCCAGAGGTGCGCGCCGCGCCGCGACATCTCGACGACGGCGTGAACCCCGTCCTGTTCCAGTTCCCACTTGAGGGTCCGGAGGTCGCGGTAAGCACCTTCGTAGTCGGCATCGATAGCCACCCATTTTGAACACTGCGTCTCCGGATTGATGGCATAGAGGCCGATTGTCAGTTCCCCGGCCAGGTGCCTCTGGACCACTACGGGGTCGAGCGCCATTCGCTCTTTTGTCTGCTTATTCCGCGCCTGGTAGAAGTAGTACTTGCCCGAGTGTTCATCTGGCCGGTCCGTTTGCCGCGTATAAGCCCGCCGGTTCACAAACCATGCCATGTATTCGGCCGCCTGGCCGACCGTAGTCGGCAGGATCTCCGGCTGCGGTCGCGGCGCCTTCCACGTGCCAACAAGTTGAGCCATGGCTGGTGCTCCCTTCCGGTCAAGCTGTGCTGTTGTAGCCCGGTTCCAAAACTCGGTCAAATGGACCGGGATTCGCCCTTCCTAGCAGGCGGCAACGGCCATGGCTGGAGCACTAAGGCCCAGCTCCGGCACTGGCGCAACCGGGTGGTTTCCCGGAACGTGCCGGCGATGAGACTTCCTGCGCTTGCCGTCGATCAGGTCGAGCAGGCGGTATACCCGCAGGGCAATCTGGAAGTCATTGCCGTTGAGCGTGTCCTCCTTCAGGTCGAAGCGGAGCCAGAAGAAGGACTGCAGCGGCTCGGCGAAAAGATAGATCCCCCCGGTGTTCGGCTCTCCGGGGACGCTTTGCAGGATCAGGAATCCGTCTTCTTCTTCCACGAGCCGTTCCGCGCGGGCTTCCCCTGCGGCGAGAAATGCACGCAGCACATCCCAGCGATTGGTCCTGGCCGCCAGGCCAAGATCGGTGACGGACATGATGTAGTCCACGTGCAAGCTGCCGAGCAGCTCGCGCTTCGAATACCGGCGATGACGGTGCGACATGACACTTCCTCCTTCATTGGTTTTCTGGCTGGAAATGAAATGGCCCCGACCGAATAGCGGGGCGCGGATGGGTTCCGGTTGTGGGTTGGGGTTAAACTTCGATGGTCGCCTGCACAGCAGCCTCGGTATATGCCGACGAGATGGCGCTGTCGATGTACAGGAGATCGCCCACTGTGTGGCGCCACATGTTGCCAAGCGTGAGGGCAAGCGGCGCGATCAGGAGCAGTAGAACAGGCGAGACTTTCTGCCCCGCGACCCAATGGACCATCAGGGCACAGACAACAAGGTTGAGGATGGTGAACACAATGCTCGTCGCAAAGCGACAAAGCGCACGGCGGTACATGAAGGCTATTGGCATAGCAGTCTCCTCAAGAGCGATGGATTTTGGTGAAGATGAACGGAACGGCGCTGGAATTAGCTTGGCGGCAGGGTTTTCCTAATGGCTTGTAAGGTAAGCCAGCACTCAGGGAGCGCAACTGTCAGTTGAAGTGGATTCTCAGCAGCTTGAGAAGCGGCGGGCGCGACATACCGGGGGGCGTGTCCCGAATTCTCGAGGTTAAGCGTTCCGCTTCCGCTCGCGATAAAAGGCAATTAGGTCCATGGACTTCGGCGGTGCTGCGTCCAGTTGTCGCAGCATCGTGGTGATCTGTCCGCGATGATAGGTGCCGTGATTGACGACGTGCTGCAGCACCTGCCAGAGAACGTCGGACTGGTCATTACCGCGAAGATCCTGATACTCGACCGTGCGATTCACAGCTTCCGGACCCAGTCTTGCGAGTTGTTCGCGCATCTCGCCTTCCAGTTCAGTCCACTCCTTGCGAGCTGAGTCTATGTCAGGAAGGCGGTCCGGCTTCTGGAGTTCCTGCGGTTTGTCGCCCTTCAATCGTGTGATCCAAATGCGCTCGGCGGCGCAGAGGTGCGCCACGGTGTCGCGTATTGAGCTGAAGCTGTTGCCCATAGGACGGGTGAACTGTTCGGGCGTTATTGCGCTTACGGCATCGAGCACCCGGTCACGCGCCCAGTAGTGGTAGTCGATGAGGAGGCGGAGATCGTCGTAGGTCATCAGGTTCAGTTTAGGACTCTGGCGTGCCCGCCGAACGGCCGTTATGCCGAATCTTCATGTCGCATCGCCCACAATTCAATGGACGCAGTTTGAAGCGATCCTCAATCTTCCGCCCGGACAAGTGGTGTCTCAGTTTTACGAATCGGCGCAGTCCGTCGGACGAGTCGCGCTAAGCAGACACGTACGTCAACCTGATCACGTCCTCGACAATTGGATCGCTGGCCACAAGGCGGAGCGGCGGCCGGGGGCCGGTGAAGTATGGCCGGCCAGACCCAAGCACGACCGGGTGCAGGTAGATTCGATACTCGTCGATGAGGCCAAGGTTGGTCAGGCTTCCTGCCAGGACGGGTCCGGCAACTTCAATCTCCCCGTCGAGCTGGGCCTTCAGTCTGCGTATCGCCACCTCCATGTCGCCGTCGACGAGTGTGGCGTTGGGGCCGACCGATTTCAAAGAGCGCGACACAACCCACTTCGGCTGGGCTCGCCATGCCGCAGCATAGTCACGTTCCTCCGCATCCCAATCCGGAAGGTCATTGTCCCAATAGCGCATGACCTCGTACATGCCGCGACCGTAAATCATGCCCGTCAAGCCGCGTACCCGTTCAACGAAATGACGAAAGAGCGCGGGACGGGGTGGCCCCATTTTCTGGTGGTCGACGTAGCCGTCCAGGGATTGGTTCAATTCATACACGAGCTTCGCCATGCTACAAAACCTCCACCCAGGTCCTTCAACTTAGCTTAAGCCGACAGATCAGTACCTGCTCCGAAGGGCCGAAAAATACCTGCGATCCTGAGCCACAAATCAGAGCTTTTGAGGGATAGTCAAAAATAACATCAGAGTGCCCAACGGCTTACCTGGCCGGTTGTAAAGACTTGTCTGCGCGATGTAAAGAGCTTTATTGGCGAAGGAACGAGGCCATCGAGGCGTTGTCGGAGCGATCTCTGGAGCCTCTGAATTACGACCGGGATGAGCGCTCCGCAGTCCTTGCCGGCGACGGCAATCTATTGCAAGTTCAGGGGGCGGACACTTCCACGAGTGCGACGCTAATGGCGCGGCAGAGCGGAGACGATCTCGGCCAGGATCACCTTTTTCTGACCGGGAAACAGCGTACAGTACATGGGAAGGTTCAGCGGGTTGCGGCGGAATGGCCCGGACGGCGCGAACACGGTTGGAAAATCCAATTCCTCAAATTCGGCCCTGAGCTGGTAAACAAGATCGATCGATGAGGTGAGGTAGACAAGAAGATCGAGCTGCTTCTCCTCTTTCACCGCCTTCACAATCTCCCGGTACCGCTGAGATCCTTTGAGTGTTTTCTCGTATTCGATTCCTGCCGATACTTCCATGCAGTGTTCGATTGCGAACTCGGCAACCGCGTCGTAATCCTTAGCGAGCGGCAAGTCAATCGACAGATTTATGGATCGAAGTTCGATATCCGAGATCCACCTGCGCAGAATTTTGGCTTTTCTGAGGGCGCCCCTGATTTCGCCAAGCTCCAAATAGTGCGCAGCCTGGCGGCTGTTCGGCAACGATCTGGAATCGGAGGTAATGCTGACCAGTCCTTCTCCGCAGCTCTCAAGGCAGATCAGACCAGCGCGGGTAATCGTGTACGTCGCGCCCGAGTAGGGCATGATTTGAGGCAATCTTTGGATCAGGCCGGCATCGACCAGCCGTTTCAGCCGCCAGCAAAAGCCCTGTCGGTTCGACTCCGTTCCCTGACTGGCGAGTTGGGAAAACAGCTGACCATGGCTGATAAAGGCGGCATTGCGGACCGCGAGAATCATCGGAAGATCGCGTCCAGGATTGAAGTGGAGAACACCCCGCCTCAAATGGTTGCGACTTTCGTCTTCTGCTACGAGGACTTCCTCATCTCGAAACCGTTCCACGTGACCTCCCATTTTCCGCATGCTGTCCTCAACTCGGCACCGGGCGTCGCCAGAACCAACGTCTCCTGAACGCCACGTAGCGCGCTCGAAGCAATGACCACCACGCTCCCGTTGTACCAACGGCCCTCGAAATCGATGCGGCCGATGACTGTGCTTCGCGCACAAACAAGGAGCCGATCGGCAGGGACGGCAGTTCTCATACATTTTCCGAGCAGGAGCCGGTTCCACTCTCCCCGCCGTTCCGGTCCCGGGCTTTCGTAGCAGCCGTTCTCAAAATTGCGGGCGCCTGCTGTCTGGGTGTGCGATGCGAGATTGATCCTCACCACACCCGAGATGTGCCACAGTCGCCGCTCATGCGAGCCGCAACGGAAGCCCGTGGTATTGAATACTGCGGCACGAATGGAAAAGCGTAACGGATCGGACGCCTGATTGCCGGGCCGCAACCACCACAATGATCCGAAACTGAGGCACCGAATCACCATCCGTTTGCTCCCGTCAGACTGCCTGCGCTTTGGGTTTCCGCTGCTCTTCCAGGCTGTCGTGTGCCCGGCTCAGGCGCTCCCGCAGATTGGTTATCTGGTTGTCCTTAGCCTGAAGCTGCGCCGTCTTTCGCTGCAGCTTGGTCCCAACTTCTGCAAGTTGTGCCTTCAGACTCTCGACCTCGGGGTACTCGGCTTCCTGCTTTTGCGGGTCATTCGGAACGGTCGTAACCGGCGCGGACTTAGGCTCTTCAACGTCGCCCCGGCCTTGCCGAACCTGGCTGAAATCCAATTCTGACTGGACGGGTTTCTCGGAAAGCTCGGCAATCTGGTTCTCAAGACGCTGCCTCTGGCTGTCGAGTGCGTTGTATCGGTCGACCAGCGCATTGTGTCTGGCGATCACTTCGAGAGCCTT
>JAJZAL010000057.1 GCA_021799405.1 Acidobacteriota bacterium | reverse complement strand
GGGGCGTACGGTCCCGGAAGAAGAAAAGGGGGAAACATGCGGAAAAAAGTGAGTATTGTAGGCGCCGGCAATGTTGGCGCCACGACCGCGCATTGGATTGCGGCCAAGGAACTTGCAGATGTGGTTTTAATCGACGTCGTGGAAGGCGTACCGCAGGGCAAGGCGCTGGACCTGCTCGAAGCCATGCCTATTGAAAAGCGCGACGTCAACCTGATCGGCGCGAACGACTACGCGGCTACGGCCAACTCCGACATCGTTGTGATCACAGCCGGCATTGCCCGCAAGCCGGGCATGAGCCGCGATGATCTGCTCCACACCAACTTCAAGATCATGTCCGACGTGGTGTCGAAGGTGGTAGCGCAGTCACCGGAGTCGATTCTGATCATCGTCTCGAACCCCCTGGACGCCATGGCGCAGACCGCGTTTCGCCAGGCCGGTTTCAATCGCGAGCGCGTAATTGGCATGGCCGGCGTGCTGGATTCGGCGCGCTTCCGCGCTTTTATTGCGGCAGAGCTGAACGTGAGTGTGGAGAACGTAACCGCGTTTGTGCTGGGCGGCCATGGCGACACCATGGTTCCGCTGGCCCGCTACTCGACCGTGGCCGGCATTCCCATCACTGAGCTGATCCCGCCCGAGCGCCTGGAAGCGATGATCCAGCGCACCCGTGACGGCGGTGCTGAGATTGTGAAGCATCTCAAGACCGGCAGCGCCTACTACGCGCCATCCTCCGCGGCCACGGAGATGGTTGAGGCCATCCTGAAGGACAAAAAGAAGATTCTGCCGTGTGCCGCCTATCTGCAGGGCGAGTACGGCATCGAGGGTTACTTCATCGGCGTGCCCTGCAAGCTGGGCGCGGCGGGCCTCGAACAGATCATCGAGATCAAGCTCACGCCGGAAGAAGACGCGGCGCTGAAGAAGAGCGCCAGGGCGGTCAAGGAGCTTTGCGCGGTGATCGGTGTTTAGAACACTCCTCGAGTTATTCCAATTCCAATCACGACGGCGGTCTTCGGACCGCCGTTGTATTGTGGCGTGTAACCGGAGTGTTCATCAATCCATCGACGTGCTCAACTGATGCCGCACGTCGGCGCCGCGAATCCAGAAGATCACATCGGTTGCGATGTTGGAGGCGTGATCCGCAATCCGCTCCAGGTGTTTCGCCACCAGGATGCCGGTCATCGCCTGCCGCGTGTACTGTGGCTTCTGCTGAATAAGCCGGAGCAGATCATCGTGGGCGCGGTGGTTCATGCGGTCGATCTCGTCGTCCATTTCGCGTACTGATTCGGCAATCCGCGCATCGCCATCAAGCAGCGCCTGCAGCGCCGAGCGAATCATGCGCCCGGCAAACTCGCCCATGGCAGCGAAATCCACCGGCAGGTCCACCACATCTGTGTCCAGAATCTGCCGCGTCCGGCGCGCGATTCCCATCGACTGATCGCCGATCCGCTCCAGGTCGCCGTTGATCTTGATTACCGCCAGGATGAAGCGCAGATCGACGGCCATCGGCTGCTCCTTGGCGAGCAGATCATAGGCCATCTCATCCAGTTCGCGCTGCGCAGTGTCGATAGCGATCTCGTTCTGCTTAACGTACTTGCACAGGCCCTTGTCGCGCTGCAGATAAGCGTCAACTGCGGAATCAACCGCCTGTTGCGCCAGAGCTGCCATCGCCAGGAGCTTGTCTTTCAGCTCGGCCAGTTGCTGATGAAAGTGAATGCGGGGCAAACCGATTTCTCCCTCATTCACAATTGTGCATCATTCCGTGTTATCAGGAGGCAAATTTCGGGGAGCGCACCAGAACTGTCACACCCCCGAAGTACCGAGACGAAACTCCGGCGGACGCTCAATCCTTCCCAGCAGGAAGATGTATGCCGCAATGCCGAGCACAAGATAGATCGCCGAAACGCCAAAGGCCCACGCGTAGGAATGAGCCGCTGTCACCACGTAACCGGTAACGATCGGAGCCGCAATGCCAGAAATCTGATTGGAGAAGTTGACGATTCCACCCACTTTGCCCACATCGTGGCGGCCCGCGATCAGTGAAGGAATCGACCATCCGACTGGCGCCGCCGCCGAAAGACCGCCGATGGATATGCTGATCCAGATCAGGGCCCTCGTAGCGGTGTGCGCATGGGCCGCGCCTACAATGCCAAGGCCAAACGCGGTGCCGCCAATCAGCACAATTTTGCGGACGAGGTTTGCATCCGCGCCGTGCTGAATCAGAAAGTCCACCAGCCATCCGCCAATCGCCAAATCAGTAAAGGTCGCAAAGATCCACGGCACGCTTGTGTACAGAAAGGAATGCAGCAGATCGATATGCAACGCGAATGAGAGATAAGTAGGCAGCCAGGTCAATAGCAGGTAAAAAACATAATTGTACGAGCCAAAACCGATTGCGAGTCCAAGCACCTTGCGCTGGCTCAGCAGGCGCCACAGTGAAGACCGCGGTTCATCCGCGCCAGAGCGATCCCCGGCCGCCTCAGCGCTCTGCTCGATGTAGCTGCGCTCCGCGTCGCTCAATTCGGGATCGTCATCGGGATCGCGGTAGACACGCCAGAAGACGATAAAGTATGCAAAGCTGATAAGCCCCGTCATCGCGAAGCTCCAGCGCCAGCCGAACTTCAAAAGCACAACGCCCATCAGCGGCACGCCGATGACCGAGGCAAACTTGGCCGCGCTATCAAAGACCGAGGTGGACAAGCTGCGCTCTCTGGGTGGAAACCAGTAACCGATGGCTTTTGCGTTGGCCGGAAAGGTCGGAGCTTCGCCTACGCCCAGCAGGAAACGCGCTCCAAACAGCCCATTCAGGGTGGGCGTGACGGATGCGGCAAATGTGGCAATGCTCCACAGAAACGCGCCCACGCGACCCACGCGCTTGATGCCGAACTTGTCGAGCACTACCCCGATCGGCATCTGGCAAAAGCAATAGGTCATGTTATAAGCGCCCGAGAGATAGCCAAAGACGACATCCGACATGCCGAAGGTGGCAAACAGGGCGTCGTGAGCGACAGAAAGATTGACCCGGTCGAAGTAATTGATCAGAACACCGATGCCAAGCAGCCATGCGATGCGCCAGCGGCGCATGGGCAGACGCATCCGCCCTTCGAGCTGTTGTGTTGCCGCCACTCTGTTTCCTCCAAGTCGATGGGGTGCTTGCTTTAGCCGACGTGCAGTGGGCTGCCTTGCACAACATCGTTCTCAAGCATGCCGATGGGGTCGATGGTGATGCGCACCCGATCACCCGCGGCCAGGGAGAAGTCGTCGGGCGGAACGATGCCGGTGCCGGTCATGAGGAACGCGCCGCGGGGAAAGCTATTGTCGCGAAAGAGATATTCCGCCAGCGATAACGGGGTGCGTTTCAATTCGGCGAGCGAGGTCTGGCCGGCGAACTCGACGCGGCCCTGACGCATAATTTCCAGGCGGATCGGAGTCGTCGCCGGCAGCGGTTCTTCACTGATGAGAATGCATGGTCCCAGCGCGCAACTGCCGTCATAAACCTTGGCCTGGGGCAGATAGAGAGGATTTTCACCCTCGATGTCGCGCGAGCTCATATCATTGCCGATGGTGTAGCCGATGATGCGGCCGCGATGATTGATGAGCAGCGTCAACTCGGGTTCGGGAACAGACCACTTCGCGTCGCGGCGAATGCGAACATGATCCCGCGGGCCGGCAACGCGGCTCGCCGTGGCTTTGAAGAATAGCTCCGGCCGCTCCGCCGAATAGACGCGGTCGTAAAAGTCGCCGCCGCCCGCATCCTTTGCCTCCGCCATACGTGCGTCGCGGCTGCGGTAGTAGGTAACGCCCGCCGCCCACACTTCCTGGCTGCCGATTGGCGCCAGCAGATTCACCGCCGAAAAGTCTCGCGCTATTTCGCCTTTGCCCGCGACAGAAAGGAGATAGCCGTGCAGATTGCCGTGGGTCACGAGCGCATCCCATGAGGATTCGGGTACGCGGTAATAGTTGCCGCCGTGTTCTACATAGGGGCCGCTGTCAGTGCGGTAGAGCTTCATCGATTCTTCTCCAGCCGGGAAATAATCATATCGGCATCATAGACGCAGCCACCCCAGACGCCTCCGCTGGCCTGCACCAGCGCGGCCCAAAGGCGCGTATCCTCGGGCAGATGAGGGTGCGGACGCAGATCAGTACGCGGCGGGCGGCCGGCAAGAATGCCCACCCCTTCGTCTGCGCCGAACTCGGTATCGGCATCGCCGATGAGATTCACTGAGCCAGTCAGCGCCGTGCGGTCGATCACGATTTCAATACGGTCGCCTTCCTGCACTTTGCCAATGGGCCCGCCGGCGAGCGCCTCGGGCGAGATGTGGCCGATGCAGGCGCCTGTTGAAACGCCGCTGAAACGCGCGTCCGTCAGAACCGCTACGTGCTTGCAGTGTGGCAGTTGCTTGAGCGCCGACGTGATCTGGTAGGTCTCTTCCATGCCGGAGCCCGCCGGCCCGCCGCAAATGAGAACGATGACATCGCCGCGGGCCACCGAGCCATTCTTGATGGCCGCAATTGCCGCCTCTTCCGTGACGAAAACGCGGGCCGGGCCCTGGTGGCGATACACGTTGTTCTCGTCGATGAGTGAAGGATCGATCGCGGTGCTCTTGATAACGGAGCCCTCTGGAGCGAGATTGCCGATGGGAAAGCAGACTGTCGAAGTGAGCCCCCTGGAGCGGGCGCGATCAGGAGACATGATCACATCATCGGGATCGATGCCGTCCAGTTCGCGAAGAGCACGGCGCAGCGCATGGCGGCGCGGGCTCTGTTGCCACCAGTCGAGGCAGGCGCCAAGCTTTTCGCCAGTGACGGTAGTGACGCTTTCGTCCAAGAGCCCGGTGGCGCGCAGTTGCAGCATGACCTCAGGTACGCCGCCTGCAAGAAAGACCTGCACGGTGGCGAAGTTTTGCGGGCCGTTGGGAAGCGCATCCACGAGGCGCGGCACCTGGCGATTAATCTCGGCCCAGTCCGAGGCCGCGGGGCGCTGCAACCCGGCTGCGTGCGCAATGGCAGGAAGATGCAGCAGAAGATTGGTGGATCCGCCAAATGCTGCGTGGAGCACCATGGCGTTGCGAACCGCGGCCTGAGTGAGGATCTGCCGCGCGCCCAGCCCAAGCTGATGCAGGCGCAGGATCGCACGCGCCGACCGGGCGGCAGCATCAAGCCAGATGGGCTGGCCCGAAGGAGCGAGCGCGGTGTGGGGCAAAGACAATCCGAGCGCCTCGCCCACCACCTGCGACGTTGCCGCGGTGCCCAGAAACTGGCAGCCGCCGCCGGGGGAAGCACAGGCGCGGCAGCCCACTTCGGCCGCATACTCCAAGGTGATCTGACTCTGGGCAAAGCGCGCGCCGATCGTCTGCACCTTGCCTGCGTCTTCTCCTGATTCAGGCAGAAGCGTCACGCCCCCGGGCACAAGCACGGCAGGCTGGGCGCCCGCGGAGGCCAGCGCCATCATCATGGCAGGCAAGCCCTTGTCGCAGGTGGCAATCCCCAGGACGCCCTTGCCCGTCGGCAAAGAGCGCATCAGCCGGCGCAGCACGATGGCGGCATCATTGCGAAACGGAAGCGAATCCATCATGCCGGTCGTGCCCTGGGTGCGGCCGTCGCAGGGATCGGTGCAGGCTCCAGCAAAAGGGATGGCGTGAAGAGACTTCAAGATGCGGGCGGCTTCAGCAACCAGCAGTCCCACCTCCCAGTGGCCCGTATGGAAGCCGAGTGCAATGGCTTCGCCGCTTTCCGCGCGCAATCCGCCGTGCGTGCTCAGAATAAGAAACTGGGGATCGAGGAGGGCGTCCGGCGCCCAGCCCATGCCGGCATTCTGCGTCAGCCCAAAGAGATTGCCCGACGGCTGCGTAAGCAACATGTCTGCTGAGAGCGGCAGCCGCCCTGCCGGGCCGCGCGCATGGGTCGCGACGCCAAGCAGCCCCGGCTCCGCCGTCTCCAGCACTGACTCAAGTGAAATGGTTGCGATGAGAATGTCCCTTCGAAACGAAATTGATTACGCGGCCACACTGTATACGACCGATGGTTGATGATTTTATCGGATCGCGATATCCCTCGGAAAGCCGCGCCGTCACCTGCATCTCCTCTCATGCGGAATCCATTCGCGCGAGTGACTGCCGCTACATCGCTCCTGTGGAGGATTCGCATCCTGTTTCAGTAATCGCTCTCGATCCGTTGCCTGTCTGCCCCCGAACAGCGTAAAGTTACACATTGTCATTCGCTCGATGACGATCTCCGGAGATTCCTGAATCATGCGCACAATACTCACGGCCCTATGCTTCCTCTTCGTGTTCTCAAATTGCTTCGGCCAGGCGCCGGTCGAAGTGCAGGTGGACCTGGGCAAATCTCTGGGGCCGTTCCCACCGGTTTACCGCTGGTTCGGCTATGACGAGTCGAATTACACGACTACGAAAAACGGCCAGGCGCTCCTGCGGCAGTTACATGACTTGAGCCCGGTGCCTGTGTATATTCGCGCACACTTCCTGCTGGCCAGCGGGGACGGCAAGCCCGAGCGAAAATGGAGTTCATCGAACGTCTACACCGAAGACGCCAACGGGAAGCCGGTCTACAACTGGACAATTCTCGACGGCATCTTCGACGCCTATGCCCGCGCGCATGTGCGACCGATGGTGGAACTGGGATTCATGCCCAAAGCGCTCTCGATCCATCCCGATCCGTATCACATACCGGGGCTTCCCAAGCCCGGCCAACAGCAGGGATGGTCGTTTCCTCCAAGGAGTTATGCGCGATGGGGAGATTTGATATACCACGTGGCCGCGCATATGGCGCAGCGCTATGGGATGGCGGAGGTTTCGACGTGGTATTGGGAGGTTTGGAACGAGCCGAATATCGGCTACTGGCACGGAACCGAAGAGCAGTACAACGAGCTGTACGATTACGCGGCGGCGGGAGTGCGGCGCGCGATTCCGGATGCCCATGTGGGCGGACCTGCGACCACAGGTCCTGTGGCGGGTACAAAAAGCGCGGCTTTTCTTCAGGCGTTCTTAGCGCACTGCGCGAACGGCAAGAGCAGCGCAACCGGCGGCGCTGTGCCTCTGGACTTCATCTCGTTCCACGTCAAGGGAAGGCCACGCCTTGTGGATGGGCACGTAGAGATGGGGCTCAACCACGAACTGGAAAATGCGGAAACGGGCTTCGCCATCGTGCGCAACTCCGCGAAGTTCAAGCAGCTGCCGATCATCTTAAGCGAGGCCGATCCAGAGGGCTGCGCAGCCTGCTCGCCGCAGCAACATCCCGAGGATGATTACCGCAACGGAACGCTCTACCCCAGCTATACAGCGGCGGCGATGAAAGGCCTGCTGGATCTGGCGCAGCGCGACCAGGTGAATCTGATCGGATTTCTTACATGGGCGTTCGAGTTCGAGAACCAGCCCTACTTCGCGGGCTTTCGCACCTTGGCGACCAACGGCATCGATAAGCCGGAACTGAACTTTTTTCGGATGGCAGGCCTGATGGGCGGGAACCGGGTGGATGCCTCAAGCAGCGGCGCTGTGCCGGCTGCAGACATTCTCGCCAGCGGCGTGCGGCAGCAGCAGGACGTCGACCTGCTGGCTTCCCGCAACCAGAGCAGCGCATCGCTATTGCTGTGGAACTATGCCGATGACAAGGTTGCCGGGCCCGGCGCGCCGGTGCAAATTGCAATCCGCGGGATCAACCCACAACTCCACCGCGTTCTCGTGCAGCAGTACCGCATCGACACAGACCATAGCAATGCGTATACGGTCTGGAAACAAATGGGCTCACCGCAACAACCAACGCCGGCACAGTACGCCCGTCTTCAGGCGGCAGGCCAATTGCAACTGATGGGTTCGCCGCGATGGACGGCGGTTGAGAATGGGCAGCTACAGATCACGCTTGATTTGCCGCGGCAGGCTCTGGCATTGCTGCGCGTAAGCTGGTAAGACTATCAGAGCCACTTGGCGGTCAATTGATCTTCTGGAAGCCACCAAATAAATCGCATCCTGTAACGGACGAAGCGCCTGCATAAATCATCGCGGCTTATGCGCTCGGGCACCAGTTACGCATCCGACCTGACTGTCCTTTCCCGCATCTTCACCTTCACTGCAGGCACGCCGCTATATACCGTCCATGGTTCCAGGTCGCGGTTTGCCACCGATCCTAATGCCAGCACCGCTCCTTCGCCCACGTTCACACCCGGCGCAACCAATGCGCGAGCGCAGATCCATGAATAAGCACCCAGTCTCATTGCATAGGAGATCATTGGAAAATCGGGGTGGTTGTAGTCATGTGTCGCTCCGCAGAGATATGCCTGCTGCGAAAGAATACAATGAGTTGCCAAATAGACCGGGGACGGGTTATAAATCTCAGCGCCATCGGCCAGCGTGCAGTAGTCCTCACAGGTCAAGTTCCAGGGCGCCCAAACCCTCCCTCCGGGATAGAAGTGACAACCTTTGCCGATCTTCGCGCCAAAGAGACGCAACAGCATTGAGCGCCACATATGGGCGGGCTTCGGCGATGTGCGGTATAGCAGCAGATACGCCACGCGCCATGCCAGCCGCGCAATCCGATTCCCTTTAGAGAAGGATGGGCGATGATACGGATTCTGCTCAGAACTTGCTGCAATATGATGTACAGAGTGTTCCCGTCGCGCCTCCGAAGTACTCATGGCTTTTCTCTCATCCTTCCATCGCCGGTCATTCCCCGCCGTCACTCGATCTCAATCGCATTCTTTAGCCGCTTACCGAATGCGCAATCAACACCAATCTCGGTGCTCTTCTTGCCTCTGCACTCAATCTTCCAGCCAAGCTGGCAAAATGCTAACTCCACGTTCACTGCCTTCTATAGAAGCGCCCTATCAGTGCGGCAATCCAACATGTAAAACGTTTCACACCCAGAGAAATCGGGGAATACGGTCGGATCGGCGATAAGACTTGGGTAAAGAAGAATTTTGTCGCATCGGAAGGTGGCACCCCTCCCAGCGCCCTCAACAGCAACGAACCCCTCCAAGGCTTTTCCCCGACAGCGTGGTACATAGTAAAACCGGAAGGTACAAATCCCATTGCTTCAGGCCCCATCGTGGTGAGCGGAAGTTCCGTATACATAGCTGCCATATTCAATGCGTCCTGGTCGATCCCGTAGAACGGCATCTCGCGGCTCCCAGGCTGGAGAGCTGCAAGATCGTACCCCAGCGTTCCGGCATATTCAATAATCTTCTTCCATAGCTGGAGGAGTTCTTCGTGCGCTGGCGAGGCTCCCACTAATCCGCTGTTAAAATAACGGTTCAGCAGACGGGGCTTACCAAGTCCCATCTCTCCTCCAGCTTCCACCCACTGAAGGCGAAGTGGGCTGGTCTCAGCAAGTTGATAATTGACAATTTCCTCACACAATGCGATGCCGTAACACTGCCATTTTTCAAAGTGACTCCAACTACAGCGAAGAAAGATATCCGGATCAAAGTACCAGAGATACTTGCACCCGCAGGCATATGACCCGAGCAGATCAATCATGAATTGCGCCTTGTAGTTGGCAAAGTGCAGCGATGTCTGGATCGGAAGAAAGATAATCCGGACTTGATCCGTAACCAAGTATCCATCCGGGTTTTGCTGGCGCTTCAGTTGATCAATCCATGGCGGCAAATCTCCTCGGTATCCAGCCCACACAGTTCCAGCATATCCAGCATGCACCAGAGAATTCACAAAGGCGGCGAGCCCAAGATGATAATCTCCCTCAAAAAGCGTGCATACTGCCGTACTAGAAGGATTGTCAACAATACGATCAATCGATGATGCCATTCTCTCTTGTCTCCAGAAGTAATTCGTCAAGCTCCATTCCGCTCTTCCTTGGCGCCACCGAACCTTGAATGTAGAGAAATAATCATGAAGAGTCTAAAGGAAGCGCTGAGCTATGGAACGCAGCTCGGTTAATGCAAATTGCTTATTGAAATGCAATTCAAAGAACGAGCGGCATCCCTGCGACGATTCTTTCCACATTGATTCCTCTCTGAGCCGTTCTGTAATGACGCAGAAATCACTAGGCTCGCTCACCTGAAAGAAACCGTGGTTTCGAATGGGCGCCAAAAAGCGACTTGTCGCGGAGAAAGCATTTGCCGCGGCTACCACGGGCAACCCGACCGCCATGTAGTCCGCGGAACGCGAAGGTATCGAATACCGGCTTCTCAAATCCTGCTCTGGGGGCAAAAGCGGTCCAGGAAGATATCCGAAGCTGCAGCCCGCCAATGCCTTGTCTCGCTGGTCGTCATCCGCAAACCCCACATACTCCGTAAGTCCAATTAGGTGTTCTGGAATATATCTAAGTTGACCAGGCAGGCCAATATACCTGATGCGAACTTTCACGCCACTCTTGCGTAATCTCTCAACAGCCGTGCTTAGAAGATGTAAGCCATCTTGATAAGAGGTCAAGAATCCAACTAAGCCGATGACAACTGTGTCAGACCCGCTATATTCCGCAAGATAACGTGACTGAGGACGGACGAACGCTAGAATACTTGCTTCGCATTTTGCCACCGCCCCAATATCCCTGATCATGGTTTCAGAAAGGCAAAAGACATGTTCCGCGCGCAAAAGAAGCCATGCATAATCGGCATTCAGAGGTGAATCGAGAAGGTCCCACAGGTGCATGACAAATGGGCAATCAAGCACTTCCAATATCTCACGACATCTTGTCGCCTCCGCATTACCAAGAGGGGCCACATGGGCAAACCCGGTCTCTTTGAACAATGCCCGAAGGCGATGCTTGCGCGATTGGATAAGTCGATCACCACGCCACCAGCCAATCCGAAAGCGCTCAACCTGGCGAAATAAAAACCCGCGTCCTGCAGCAAATGGCCATAAACGAGGAATCGCACTATTCAAACAATAGGAATTTTGAACTTCGCTCATTCCCATCCCATAGTCCCAGTAACAGTGATGCCATTCCGCCGCGAGCGCGTCTGCGTAGTGGAGAGTCTGGATTCCAATAGCGTTGGTATGAGAGGCCGGCATTGAGGTAATGAAAAGTATCTTCTGCTTACTATAGGGCCTGTTCATATGCTTCTCCACCATTTATGGCCGAGGGAGACTTTGCAGTCATGCGCGGACCACGCATAAATCCGTAGATACCTGTAAATATAATGACCGGGAGAGTAACCACAGCTGTTGCTAGATTCAGGTAAAGTACTCCCCGCACCGTAGAGAGGTCCAACTTCCAAATGAACAAGACCTGTACCGCTAGGGTCAGACTGATAATCAATACACCGTTCCACCAATAAACAAAGCGGCGAGCATTATGAATGATCCATAGAACCTCGCAGAGATGGCCTATTGAGCTTGCTAGAATGACAAGAAAGACCTCAAAATGCAAACTACTATAATTGGGTCCGAGCACCCACAGAAAGATTCCTGGATACAAGCCGGCGAGCGCGACTACAAAGACGCAGAAAGTAACCTCAACTCCGAGCACGCCCAGATAGTTACGCTTCAGACGCTCTCTCGGTAGCTTTGCGAAATAGGGCTCGATCAGTATTGGATTCATCTGCGCAAATAATACAAAAACACGTGCGAGCCGATTCAGCGCACCTACACTCGCCACCGCCGTCGAATGGCCAAAGAGGGTTATGAGCAATAGCGCTATCTGGCCCTGGAAGGCATAAAAGATGGCATTCGGCATACTCGGCAAGGCAAGATGAACAATTGCCTTTCGCTTCTCCCCGGATGGCCTTCCTCTTGTGCCTAGCAGGCTGCGGGCCCGGAAGAAATATGCAATGGCCACATAGACGATTCCAGCCACATTGATCAGGATGGCCGAAAAGGCGTTGAGAGCATGCGCTGCCCAGACGATGCCCAGCAATGTGAGCGTGCCAAGGCTCGAAACCATTTGGGCTCGATACCAGGCTCTGCGATCGCGCCGAACTATCAGCACCGCGCCATAAGTACCACCTATACGAGCACACCATGAGGCTACTAAGAGGATTGCCACCATGGCACACACAACATGCCAACTCCACAGTTGTTTGCGGACCAGGAGAGGATAAACTATGATTGCGGCTGGCGCCATCGCCATGTAAAGCCAGTGGGCCAACTGCCGCAGTGACGCCACATAGTCCGCGATTAATTGAAGATCGTCAATTCTCTCTCCTATAAGTGGAACTAACGTTCCGGAAAAGCTGATGTCCATGAGCAGCGTCAGCGTGCCCAAAGAACCAAAAACGACAGCAAACTTGGCATAATCAGAAATCGGTAATAGCCGTACGCAGAGGAAGCCATAGAACAAGTTTCCTGCCATTGCAATTCCCTGCGAGGTCAGGAACTCAATCATGCGGCGCAATTTAGGAACAAGGAAAGCATTCCACGAGTAGAGATTACGCATATACATTTGCGAAGAAGTATCTCTGAAGGTGAGGGCTCCGAACCACCGTCATATCATCTGCAGCAAGACAAGCAGTTTCCTATTGGAAAGATTCCAGACCGGCATGAATGAACTTCGTCACGCGCGTCCTCGCGGCCCGGATCAAAAGAGGCAAGGAATCCGCAACTTTACATGTCTCACAATCCAGATCAGCACAATCTCATCACGTGTCAATTGCGAGCCGCCAGCGCCCGCAAGCGATCTGCAGCGTGTCGGTCGCTTGTCGCAATGGCCGATGACTACTTCCAGAGCTTTGAGCCTTCTCCGACCATCCAGGTTCCTTTCGCCCATTCTTTTAAAAATGAGGCGCTCGTCTCAAGTCTTACTGAAAATTTCGGAAATAGCCGGCGCTGTACTCAAAGGACGCCACATTCCTGCGCCCCACCTCTCTAGCTGGGCAACCCGCTACGATCGTATACGGGGGTACATCTTTTGTCACCACCGAGCCGGCCCCTATTACCGCGCCAGTTCCAATCGTGATACCCGGAAGCAATAACGCCCTGGTGCCAATAAAGACATAATCGTTTATCGCCACTTGCCGACAGCGAGATTCAAAGGTGGAAGATTGAAGATTGTGGTCTGCCGTGAGAATCGTAACATCCGCAGAGATTGACACGTTGTTGCCAATGATGATGGTTCCTCGATTATCCAGCCGGCAATTCTGATTCACAACGCTATGATGCCCCATGACAAAGCTGCCTTGACCTTTTGCGTCAAACCACACATTCATGAAGATGTAACTGGAGGAACCAAGGGAAAACTTCATAACGCGTCTGTAAAAGACTCTCCGGACAAAGTGACTCGGCACACAGGAGATGACTCTGTTGGCTATAAAGAGAAGGCCGTCATAATAGATCGATCGCGCCCATTTCCTCATTACGGCTCCACTTTCCGCGCGACTGCAAGCTCATCATCTAAGCTTTGGGCACAGAGAATCAAGGTATTTATCAGACGGTGCGGGCGCATATTATTCGGATCGATCATGACGATCACACTATCAAGGGCACCTGCGTGTTTTGGAACGTATTCTCCACTGGAACTGGAAGAGTTATTGCTGACTGTGAGTCCCGAAAAGGCAAATGCTTACGGTCTTCAAACAGACCATGGATTCTGCCGGCGCGGCATTGCCGACCATAGCTATAGGTGCTTGCCCCGGCTTGCGAGTTCGCGATAGAGTAACACGTATTCGTCCATCATGCGCGAGGTTTGAAACCGTGATCGAACATTCTCGATGCCGCGCCGCTGCATCTGCTCACGGCATTCTTTGTTGGTGGCGAGTCTGCGAATCCATTCAGCCATTCCCTCTTCGTCATCGAGTGGCCTGATCCCCGCAGACTCACCGAGAACTTCAACCAGTGGAGGGATTGCGCTTGCGACCACCGGGCAACCGCAGGCCTGCGCTTCAATTGGCGGCCACCCGAAGCCCTCGTACCGCGATGGGAACAATAACGCGACCGCACCATTATAAAGCGCCTCGATAATCTCCACATCAGGATTGGCGACTTGAACAACCTTGTCATAGATTCGCAAATTCTTTGCGATCTCTATCAGTTCTCGATTTAGAGCTTCTCCCGCAAAGACCATCTGCATGTTTGTTTCATCAACGACCTTTGCGAAGACTCTCAAGACGCAGGCGCGATTCTTCCGCGCATGATTGGAGCCAACGTGAAGAATGAAGGGAGAGCGAACTTCCGGCAATGCGGCAAGGCGCGACGAAACCTCTGCGGCAGGTATTTGCTGGAAGGGATAATTGAGCGCATCCAGGATGATGCCAAGATGTTCGTTCCGCCTTAGAATTCGCCGCGCATCGTCGAAGGTCGCCTGCGAAATGCAAGCTACTCGCGTCGCGTGCTCCAACCCTTTGCATATCCAAAGTTGCAACAGACGGCCAAAGAGAGATGCGGGGCAATCCGGAACTTCACCAAGCGCTCCCCGGACCGCGAGCATATCATTGCATGTGACAAGGACAGGCTTAGTCTTCACCACGGACGCGTACATGGCACTTCCATGGTCACATAGATGGATGACATCGGCCTTCGCAGCCGCGGCCCGTAATTGCCGGGGAAACAGGAGAAAGCGATCGATGTAGCCGAACCACTTACCTAAACCATCCTTAGACTGCTTGATTCTGCCAAACAGAGGTTTTGGAGTGATCAGCATTACGTCGATTTCAAGCTTGCGGAGTTCGCGGAGTAGAGCATTCGCCCAGATCTTCATGCTCGTCGATCCGTCAAACTCGTAATTTCCGACAAGTAAAACCTTCATAAGAATCTCATCTCATATGCTTTCATTCTTGGGAGGCAGTTTCTACGCACAATTCCGATTAACTGCGAAGGCGCTCATGCGTTACCATCGATGTCATGCGACCTGCAGTGATTCTTTTATCCTTCAATTCCGAAGATACCCTAGGCGCCACGCTTACGAGCGCTCGACAGGTTACCGATGAAATCTTCGTAGTAGACTCCTACAGCACGGACGGAACCGTAGCACTCGCGCGGTCTCTTGGAGCCACGGTAGTTCAACACCCGTTCGAACACTATGGCGCTCAGCGCAACTGGGCCATCGACAATCTTCCCATTTCGCGGTCATGGCAACTGCATTTGGATGCCGATGAGTGGATGGATCATGAATTAGTAGAGGCGATCCAGGGACTGTCAGAAGAATCCCCGCACGCTGGTTACTTTTTGCCTCGCTACCTGCGCTTTCTGGGCAGGGTTTTGCGCCACGGTGGGATGAGCCCGACATGGCATCTACGTCTATTTCGCACGGGAGTCGGTCGCTGTGAAGATCGCAAGTACGATCAGCATTTCATCGTTCACAGCGGCACCGTCGGCAGCTTACATGGCACGATGATCGACGACATTCGCATGCCTCTCACTGAATGGACCGCCCGGCACAATCGCTGGGCCGATAGCGAGGTAGCCGAATTGATGCGCGGGGAAACCACCGATCGCCTTCAGCCGGATTTCCGTGGTAACCCAGCACAGCGCAAGCGCTTTCTGCGCGAAAAGTACTATAGGATGCCGCTTCTTGTCAGACCCTTCATTCTCTTTGCTTATCGCTACTTCCTCCGCCTTGGCTTGCTTGACGGAACCGAGGGCCTCATCTTTTGGGTATTACAATCCTTTTGGTTTCGTTTCCTGATAGATGCCAAGATCTGGGAGAGGCGTAATGCCAGACGCATCGGTGAGCAAATGAATCCCGAGCCTACCCTATGAATCGGCTCTCCGTTCCCACGCAAGTCGGCAATGCACTTGCGCCTTAGGCGAGCGGCATAAGGTCGTTCCGCACTGGGGAGCAATACTGTTCAGAAACTACTGCAAGCTACCGCCAGAATGAAGTTTCAAATGCCCCCCCTCGCTATCATCCAACGAGGAACCTGTATCTAGTTTCCAATTGAAGATGGGTTCTGTTGTCGGTGAAATATGCATACCTTCTCCTCTTCCCCTCTTCTCTATGCCGTAACCCTTTGCATACGAACGGCGCACTTTCCCAGATCCAGGATGTCTCAATGCAAAAGATAAAGGAGCGCCAGAATACTGTCCTTTTGAACGCCCGAGCTGCGATCTTTCTGAAGAATGATGAAATCCAAATGCTCCAGATAGTGCACTGGGCTGGCCTTTCTTTGAAACCGGACTTATCGGCATCGACAGAAGATCAGATTGGGATGGAAGAATATAATTTTCGATGGCGGCAGCGCGCTTAGCGCCTTTATCTGAGCCGTACCCAGCACCGGAAGGCACTTTGGCGACCCATAACCCGCCCGGTTGATTAGCGTATCCGAAACTCGCTCTGCCTGCACTCCAATTCGAGTGGCTGGCAGACTTCACACTCTCTCCTGCAATCCCCGCCCCCCAGGCGGTTTTGTCACCGGCTCCAAAACTCCTTTGCCCCGCCATCCAACTCGAGGCCGCACCCAAGGAAGCGGACCGGTCTGCCGGCAGATCAGTCGGCATCAAATCCTGCCGTGAAGCCGTTGTGCTGTCACTCCCTGAATTCGCCGGACCCAATGCATTCTGAGCGGGCGTGCTATGGGGAATCAAAGCGCATGCGATAGCACAGAGTCCCAAAATCCTGATCTTCCGCTGTAAGCTCATCGAATCACTCCTCCCTGGCAAAGGCTCTCATTGCAAAGCCGCGGCTTCCGTCAGACTTTGCTCAAGGCGTCCTAACACTCGATCGGGAGCCCACCGCACGCTAGCATACCTTCGCGCATTCTCACCAAGCTTCTCCAGGTCTGTTCCTCTCAACTCCCGAATCGCCGCCAGCAGCGCCTTTGGCTCACCCGCATTAACCACCCTGCCCGCCCCGGACTCGGCGGTGATGCTTGCGACCTCGCTGCCTGGATTCACCGAGGCTATAATTGGACGCCCAGCGCCAAGATAAGTTACGATTTTTGATGGAAAGGCTACTTCCGAAATCGCCTGTTGTTGGGTAACGAGACATACGTCGCTCGCAGCCAGAAGGCCGCGAAAGTCCTTCTCATCGAGAAGCGAAAGAAATCGCACATTGCGTAGATTCAGTTCCACCGAGCGTTTCTGAATCCTTCGCGATTCAGCACCGCTACCAACCAAAAGAAATAATGTTGTTTCATCTGAACGATTAAGATCGGCAACATCTAATACGACGTCGAGTCCCTGCTTCACGCCCATGTTGCCGCTATACGTCACAAGAAACTTATCTTCCAGCTGATAGCGCTTCCTGAATATGAAGCCCTCTTCAGGAGTTATCGTCGCGAGCGCATCGTCCATGCGCGGCTCAACCAGTTCGATCTTTTCTTCCGCGACACCTTTTTCAATAATCCGCCTTTTCATGCTGGCCGTCAGGGTAGTCACCAGCGCGGCATGGTGGTAAGCAGCGCTTTCGACCTTATAAAGGAGCCTCACCGCCCAGCGCGGAAGCATACCGAAATCTGCGGCTGAATCGGGTTGCAGGTCTTCAACATCAAAAACATAGGGAGTTCCCCATATGCGACTCAAGAGAATGGCGGGTACTGCTAATCCAAGCGGAGGAGACACCACCATTAGAACGTCGGGGCGTCTTCTTGTTAACGCTCGCATCATCGAGCTGATTACAAAGCTTCCCTCGTGAAAAACGCGTTTCACAGATGTTACGTGGCTTGGAACATAAGCATAACTGCGAAAAATTCGAACTCCATTTCGCACTTCACTCGACAGGAACCTGCCTGCGTAATCTTCCGGAACCTTCCACTCCGGATAATAAGGAAAGGTTGTACACACCTCCACATCGTGCCCCGCTGTGGCAAGGTGTTCGGCGCGATATGTTGTGAACGCACCAATTCCCGTAACCTCTGGCCAATAATTGATACTCAGAATCAGGACTCTCATACGTGTGCCTATGTAACCGCGTGCCTATGTAATGCATTGAACCCAACGATAATCCAGAAAGACCGTGCGATTCTTTGAGGCACATGTCACAGCCCTTCGAGCTAACTCGCCGATAAATATTCACTTAACGCTTCGCAAAGCCAGGAGGAGGCAAGATAAGCTTGATAATTCCAGGATGAGGCGGTATGCCGCACGGCTGAACTGAGGTGATACACGACCAATAAGCTTTCAATTCAGCCCAACGGGCGGCTGATAACATGAGGCTTGATCCATGCACGCACCTTTTCTGTGTTCTTTTCGAATATTTCGTAGACTAGCTGCGCATACAGGAGAACTCCGAACAGAAGAGTTGCACTCACCGCAATTACATGCCAGCTGGGAACGGCACGAGGAAGATGTAGCAATGTCTTGAGGAAAATCACTAGCGGTAAATGGACCAAATAAAGAGTATACGAACTGCGCGCCGAACGCTGGGCAAGATGCATATAAGTAGAGGGTAAAGGAGCGGTAGCGCAATGAATCATCACCCAGATAAGCAAAGTGACCAGGAATCCCAACAAGATATCGCTGGGCAACGAGTTCAATTTCTTGCCCAGCACAAATCCACCAACTACCAGCACCAGAGCCACGGCAACAGCCGTACGACGGATCCACTGTCCGCGAGCAGGAAAAGGCGGCAGAAGGACAATGCCGACTCCCATCAACCAGGGAATTCCAAGTAGAACGATCTCTCTGCCCACGAACCATCCCCATACTAAGAGAACAAGACCCCATACCGCACATGCTTGCCAGGATCTGCCCCTGAACAATAGAAGTGCAAGCACCGGAAAGGCCATGTAATACCAAAATTCGTTACTCAAGCTCCACAGAGGTCCGTTTGATCCGAAGGTTGCGACAGCTCGCCCATTCCTTCCCGGCAACGAAATGGTCTGCAGGAATAGCGCATTTTCCGCCAAGGTGGGAAGGGTCAGGGTACCGTGAACATTTTCAGTGAGTGCGTGCATTCCTGACTGACCGCTGTAAATTGCGTTGGCGCCGGCCAGGTGCATACCAGCCCAATCAATCGCACCACCCAACAACAATGCAGGCAGCAACACAATGTATAGCCGGGTAAGCCGTGCCAGAAGATATTTCCGCCATGACCAGCGTCCGGAACTCACAGAGCGCAAGACACTTCCACCGACCAGATATCCACTCAGAACAAAGAAGACAATAACCCACTGATGACCAAGTCCAGCGGCAAGATACGAAGCCGCGGCGAGGGGGTTGTGATGCGCTATCGTCCGATAGTCCACAAAGAAAGCGTCGCGCCAATGGTTAAGTAAGACGGAGAACGCCGCAAAACCGCGTAAAGCGTCAAGATGGACCGAGGCGCTACCTTTGGGCGGCCTATCAATCCGCAGCATCGCAGTTCGGCTTTGGGGCAAATTCGTCTTGGCGCCAGCGGGATTTAAGGCAATTTCCAGCTTGAACTTCCCTTCTTACACGAAGGCCATACAGGAAGCGGCGGGGCCGAGAACACCGCCGGCCGCGCGCTATATTCAACTCAATGAAGAACGCTCTTCAGCACAGACACAATGACTGCCACTGAGTGGGCTAGAGTCAATCATTGGCCTGCCGATTTATGAAGGCGCGGATTGTAGCGCACCCTGGGCGTTGGTCGAGTCACGATTTGTGCCGTGACAAGGGAAATCGGAGATCCCCGCAGTGAAGCTAAGGAGAAAGCTAAGGCAACGACCATGAATCCCTGATCCGTTGTCTGCTCCAAAATGCCGAGGTACAACGTAGAAAACATCAATGGAACTAGCAATAGCGCCAAAGGGTCGTGATCGCGAGCCCGCGAGATCGCTTTGGCGATGATCAGCAATGACAGGATCAGACGAAAGAGCATGAAAGCGATGCCCACGTAAGGGCCAAATTCATACATCTCGCGCGAAAATTCATCTTCGCCGGCGAGAAACACTACCGTACCCATCAATACCTTGGAGATCGCGGCTGAACCGCGGCCCATTCCTGCACCGATCAAATTACCGTTATAATCAGTATTTTCAATCCGTTGCATAATCGGAAGCAATGTTCGCTCCAGCAGCGCGTGTTCCGCATTCCCCTCATCCTTGGATGCTTGACTGAAGCGGTTGTCCATGGTACTCGATGCTTCAGAAAAGATGGGCAAGCGCGAAACGAGGAGACCTACAATCAAGATCGGCATGATAACTTTGAGCGATCTCATGAACTGAGATACTCCAAAAAATGCACCAATCGCTACGCACGCCAGGACTCCACAAAGCTCGTAAACCATGGTTCGGGCGCCGACAACCGGAATCGAAAGAAGTAAAGCAAAGGTCGCCGCCCATAATAACCATCTCTCCACGAATTTACCGGTTGCCATGCCGTAAAAGATAAATGCAGCTGCCAGCGGTCCGAGACTGACTGGGCCCACAACATAGCTGAATGTTCCCGAAGCTCTAACGTGAGAGCCCAAATAGAGAATTTGTGAGGCATTGGTATAAGCACCTGCGTTTAGACGAGAGTCAGGCGCCGCCATATACTGGGCGACCTCCAACGCTGTCATCGGCAGCAGAATCCACAGTGTACAAACCGCAAATTGACGCAATTCCTCCCGGTCCAGATTCTCTCCCATGATGAAAGCTACTGGGAACGGAAGCAAATAGGAACGCAATCCATATAAGGCAACAAACCAAGGGTTTTCCACCAAGACAATCTGGAGCACGCACAGGGCCAGGAACACTGCCGTTAAAATCCCCGTAATAGCCGACCATTGCTTCGGCCATTTGTGCGTGCGATAAGCCTCCCAGATAATAAACAGAGCAACTGGATCGCGCACCAGTAGGAGAGGCGCAGAATATTGGGGGAAGACCCATTTTCGCAGAGCGCCCTCAAATATCAGCAGCAAGAAGTACAGCCAGAAGAGCTTCTTCAGTAACGGCATCCGCCGCTTGACGGCGGGTCGTCTAATATCTCTCAGTGCTAATGGCATGATACGGCCCTCACTGCGTCCGCCCATCTGGCGCGATAACTTTGCCATGATTGGTCCGTCGCCGTTACGTAGGCATTCCGTGACATCTCAGCTAAGGTCTCCCGGTCGCCGCTGAGGATACTCAGACGCTCTGCGATAGCTCCTGCTGAAGCTGCTGGCACTACAAAGCCCTCGCGGCCGTCTTGAATCAGGTCACGTGCGCCGACGTGCGATGTTACAATTACCGGCAGTCCGCACGCGAGGGCTTCAGTAACCACGAGACCAAAGCCCTCACTTAACGACGGCAACACGAGCACATCGGATTCCGTCATCCTATCCAGCACCTGATTGTGTGGAAGTGTATCGAACCAGCGCCAGCGATTACATGCGGCGTCGACTCGATCATTGGGGGCAAAGCGCTTACCAATCATCGTCAATTCGAAGGGCGCTTCGAGCATATCGATTGCGCTGAGCAGATATCCGATCCCCTTGTGTTGTGCCAACGCGCCAACGAAAAGAATCTGCAAGGGCTTGCTGCTCTCCAGAGAAATCGGTTTCCTCGCCCGTACCGGTGGCGCTCCGTAGCTGACAACTCGTATCTTTTCATCCGGCACCACGCCAACTAACGTTCGGCGCACATGCTCGCTAGGAACTAAGACATAGTCGGCCAGGCTAAGTTCCTCATCTTTCCACTCCAGATGCCCGATTGGATCAATGAGAGTGGGCAGAAGCCCCGCAAATTCCGGATTACGTTCAGCCTCTTCCGCGAGCAGTCTGCGCGCCCAGTACCAGTAGCTACTAGGCTGTTCGTGGATAGTGACCTTTCCCAATCTTCGGGCTTCGCGGAATGTTTGTAGCGCGCCGCCTTCATAGGCATAAACTACATCGCTCTTGCTATTTCTAAGATTCCGTGCAACCCGGCCATCAAAATGGCGATACATGCCAATAACGGAAAAAGGTCTTTCACCCGAACAAAGCAGATTCGTCAGAGGCGATGACCATGCGCTCAAGCGGACAATTTCTCTCCAGGGAACGCATCGCATGCGGTTTCCGGGCATATCTTCAAAGGCGCGTCGCTTCAATTGAACCCGCACGGAGGAAGGCAGCAAGCGATTCCATGGCGATTCTGCATCCCACGAAATAGTAGTCCAGAATTCCGCAAGCATGTCTCTCTCGACGAGACTCTTAAGCGCGTTACGAACATTCTGATTACCCGTCGGATGAGATAACACAACCGCCGGGCTACCTACATCACAGGCTTTTGTCACGGTCCTTCTTCCTCAACCAGTCGCAAACCCCGTTCGTCCTTCTCCTGCTTTGGCGGCAACAAAACGGAACGATCCTTTCCCATATGCGATTGCTCCAACCATTTCGAATACGTTGCTGCATGAACACGAATCGAATGTGCCGAATACCAACGCCACGCCTCGGTTGAGCAACGTTCCAATCCAGTGGACCGAACAGCTGCGGCCGTCCGAGGACTGACGAGGTGAACCCCATCTTTCAACCCGTCTACTTGTTCTGAAAATGGAGAAGCGAGAACAGGGATGGTTCCTTGTGCGCAATAGCTCGCGAAAACCGATGACTTTGCCAGATACGATGGCGGATGTTGCACAAACCCGAACATGGTTCGCGCGAGAAGATTGCCGAGAGCCTCGGTGGTCAATGCTCCCACACGTTTTACTGGAATCCCGCTCAGTTCACGCGGGGCATCAAATTCCAGCCCGATATCCAGGATCTCTTCAATTCCAAGATCCCTCAGCATGCACGCTAACTCAGCCATCGCCTTATAAGATCGCCGCCTTGTAGCCGCTAGCCCGAAAACCGCTATTGCCGGCACTCTGTCCGTACTCGCCACCGGCTTCAGCGTTTCACCAGCCGCGGAAAAGACCGGCAGAAGTAGGACCGGTGTATCAGAATGCTTGACAGACTCCCGTTCCAGCCATTGAGCATGATGGCAGGTATTCGTAACCAGCAAATCACACCCCTCGGCAATCCTGCGAACGGATCTCCGCTGTCTGCGCGAATACCAAAATGCTGACTGCCATGGCATTCCACTCGCAAAGAGTTCATGGAAATAAACTGCGACGCGAAACTTTCCGCTCGTTCTCACGATATCGAGCGCCGAGGCCAGATGCGCGGGTACTCCGTCCGCTGAATATCCATAGCCGCTTAGGTGAACAAGAATTGATCCTGGCCGATCGCCATTCACTAACATGCATGCACGCAGCAACTCTGATGGTGCGCAATGAGCTACCGGAAACGGCACGCTGCAAGGCTCAGTCGAGTTCAGTACAATAAAAGCCGTTTCGACTCCAAAGGCAGCCTTAAGCTCTCCAGCGAGCAGGATGGCTTGATCACTGACGCCGCAGCGCGCCGGCTGAAGCCGGGGAACCACCTGAACCAGCAAGCGGCTCGCAGAGAGATCCATACGATACATTATCTACTCTGATCGGCGGCCGCCGGATGATTGAACGTCATTGCTGTTGCGGCTCGCTTACACACCAAATTCGAAATGCGACTGATAGACGGCACTGACACCTCGCTTGCTAGCGCAAACGATTCTGACTCAGGTGTTTCATTTCAGCTTCGAGCATCATGCTGATAACTTCTTGCATACCATTCCGGGCCTTCCACCCCAGACGAGTTTTGGCCCTGGATGGATCTACTTTATTGTGCAATATATCGTCGGGGCGAATGAATTTCTCATCGAGCGTAACATAAGCACGCCAGTCCTTCCCGATCTGATTGAATGCCGTTGCAACGAACTCAATCAGAGTATGACTTTGCCCCGTCGCGATGATATAATCCTGCGGCAAGGCTTGCTCCAGCATCATCGAAATAGCCTGGACGTATTCCGGCGCCCAGCCCCAGTCTCTCTCAATTGCGACATTTCCTAGTGAAAGTCTTTTATCGATCCCTAGTGCCAACGACGCAACCGTGTGGATGATCTTCCGCGTAACAAACCGGATTGGTCGCAACGGCGAATCGTGGTTTGAGAGGATGCCGGTACAAGCAAACATTCCATAGGCCTCCCGGTAATTTGCAACCGTCCAGTAGGCAGATGCTTTGGCGACGGCATAGGGGCTGCGCGGATTGAATCGCGTAGTTTCATTCGCGACGCCATCCCCCGTGTCGCCAAAGCACTCGGTTGAGCCAGCATTGTAAAGACGAATGCCCGGATCTGACAGACGAATCGCCTCCAGCAAAGTAAGTGTGCCCAGGGCAATGCTTTCGAAGGTTTCGATTGGCTGTTCGAAGGACAGTCCCACAGAACTCTGCCCCGTCAGATTGTAGACTTGATCCGGGCTGATTCTCTTCAGTAATCCGATTACGCTGCCCACATCCCGAAGGTTAAGAGATACCAGCCGAATTGAATCATAGATTCCAAGCTGGCGTGCGTTGTGAAATGAGGTTTGCTCCGCGTCGCGTGAGCTCCCCCACACTTCGTAACCGCGCTCAAGAAGAAGCTTGGCGAGATAAGTCCCATCCTGCCCTGAAATACCGCAAATAAGTATCCGTTTGCTCATTTACTATTTCCTTACCGGACTGCGGCCGCGCCGGAATCTCCCGATC
>JAJZAL010000309.1 GCA_021799405.1 Acidobacteriota bacterium | reverse complement strand
CTGCCCATAAGAACCGAAAGGCATAACCCCAGTTCCATCGCCACCCTGCGCTGCCAGATCGCAACCCATCTGGCTCGATCTCTGCCTCGCTGCCCTTGCTGCCTGCGTGGCCTTTTATGACACAGTAATACTAAATGTCGGATCAAGAGGCGTCTGCTCTGGATTCTCAGACGGAAGACTCAATCCCTTAGCGCGAAAGCGCCGCCCGCCGCATCGCAGGCGCAGAGATCACAATGAGCAGCACAAACTTCCACGTACTGGCCAAGCCGATTGGGCCGATCTGCAATCTCGACTGCAAGTACTGCTTCTATCTTGAAAAGGAGTCTCTCTACCCGCAGGTTTCGAAATGGGCCATGCGGGAAGAAGTGCTCGACAGTTACATCCGCCAGTACGTTGAAGCCCACGACACGCCTGTGATGAATTTTGCCTGACAAAGTGGAGAGCCCACCCTGCTGGGAGTCGATTACTTCCGTAACATGGTCAAGATCCAAAAGAAATACGCCAACGGCAAACAGATCCAGAACGCATTCCAAACCAACGGCGTACTGCTCGACGATGAGTGGGCCGCACTCTTTAAAGAAAGCAATTTTCTCATCGGCCTCTCGATCGACGGTCCACACCATCTGCACGAAGCCCACCGCGTGGACAAGGGCGGCCAGCCCACCTTCGATAGAGTCATGCGCGGCATGGAGACGCTCAAACGCAACGACATCGAATTTAATACGCTCTCTTGGCGCCTCCGCACACCTCCAGAATCTCGCGATAACTGCTCTGCTGCCTTGCCAATTCGCTGCGAATACCTTGACATTCTTAACCTCGCCGCCCAGCTCCGCTTCAGCGGCGAGCCGTCGAAGTAAACACAGGAAAACTCGCCTCCAGAGACGCTCGCGCCACTCATGGAACTTGCCGTAGATCTGATGAGATGGTCCGCCTGTTCTTCGGCGAGAAGAATGGAGTTGATGATCGCATCAGTTTAGACGTGACCGAAGCTACTAACGTTTACTTAGCGACAGACCACTAGTTAAACAGTCTCTCCACCATTCAGCCCGAGTATACTGCTCGTACTGCTAGGACCGCCTCAACATTACCTCCGAGTTCCGAACGATATCATCTCTTTTGCCTTTGTGCCTTACTCGAGCGTCCAACCCTATTTACGTATGTCTCGCGACTATTGTAGATTGATAGAGAGAGGAAGGCGGAATCAAGAGCTGAATGTAGATTGGAATGCTCCTCGGATCCGAGGAGGAAATGAAGATCCACCGCTGGAGCCGAGCCTACTGGTACAGGAGGACACATCATTCCATTATGGCCAGTGTGTTTTGTCTTGCGCTGGATTCGACAACCCCTACAGCACCGTTTCGGTCTTGGATATCGAAGAACCCACGCTTCACCTCCGCCCTGTCGGCATGCGGTGTGCTGGCGAACTCCTCGGTAAAGTGCTCGGCCGGTATGACGCTGTTTGCGGATGACTTTGTGGCTCCCATTCCGACCGTGCCCAGAGACCCGATCTATACGATCCCTGACGCCGCCGACCTCAACTTCCGAACCGTGTATGTCCATCAATTCGACGTGACAGTGCAGAAGCAGGTGAGGCGCGAACGTTGTTACCGTCAGCTAACTCGGAGAGTGGGGACAGGATCCGATCCGGACCTTCAACGACTTCAATGCTCCGGCGCCCAACCCGGTCACCGGAGCCGCATTCCAGGCGCTGCGGTGCCTTCTTCAATTCTGGCGCCTTCGCCTCGCCGGCCAAGGGCACGCTGGGAACGGAGAAGTGGAACCAGTATTGGGGATCGCACTATCTTCGGACAAGTGACCCGCATGCTGGCCGGTTATACTCTGCAGGTCTACCAGTTCGCAGTAACATTCCCCTTCTGAGTGAGGGGCTGCAAGTCTGTTTGCGCAGCAAAATGCGCGTCAGCGGCCATGGGAAGAACCCAGCGCCGCCCGGTCCCTTGCTGAAACTAACGAGTAAGCGAAATTGCCCATGTTAACAACTATGAGGTTTTGCAGATGAGCTCAAATAAGAAAGAGAAGGGAATGAGCCGCCGGACATTCCTTGCCGCCAGCGCCCTGGCCGCCCCTGCAGCCGCAACCTCGCTGGCCGCTCCCGCTGCGGCATCGCATGCAGGCCTGGCCACCCCGAACATCAATAAGGGCGTGCGCCGGCGCAATGTGCTTTTCATAGCGACAGACGATATGTGCACCCGCCTGGGCTGCTATGGCGTCCCGGTGAAGTCGCCCAACCTCGACCGCCTGGCGCAATCGGGGGTGCGCTTCGCACATCACTACTGCCAGTTTCCTCTTTGCGGGCCGTCGCGCACTTCGCTCATGACCGGCCTGGCGCCCGATACTACCCGGTGCTACGACTTGTACACCGATTTCCGCGAAACCATCCCGCAGACCGTAACACTTCCCCAGCTCTTCCAGAAGAACGGCTACTTTACCGCGCGCGCCGGCAAGATCTACCACTACAACAATCCGAGTGAGATCGGCACTCCCGGCTTCGACGATCCGGCGAGTTGGCAGAAGGTCTCATACCCCGCGGGGTATGACCGCACCCATGATGAGGGCCTGATCACCTTCTATGCTCCCGCACAGATGAAGAGAATAGAACGGTACGGGCAGATGCAGGCCGCCCGCGAAAAGCAGATGAAGGAGCACTGGCAGGATATTGTCGCCAAAGTTCCGTGGCGCCACGGCGGCCCTGGCCCAGGAGGAATTCGCATCTCGCAAGACGGTTGCACGCCGCTGTTACCGCTCAGCAAGTACGGATTTCTGGGCTCCGCCATCGCTGGCCATGCCTCCACTGCCGAAGATCAAGAGATCACCGACTTCAAGGTTGCCGAGGCGGCCATCTGCATGATGGAGGAACACCGCAACGAGCCGTGGTTTATCGGCTCCGGGTTTTTTCGCCCGCATGTGCCCTTCATCGTCCCATCTAAATATTTTGATCTGTACCAGCTCGACGATATCCAGGTTCCGCCCTTCGATCCCGGGGAACTGAAGTCAGCGCCGCGCATCGCGTACGATACCATGAACCCCAATTACGGCATGTCGCTGCAGCAGCATCGCGAGGCGGTGCGGGCCTACTACGCGGCAATCAGTTTCGTGGATGCGCAGGTGGGGCGCCTAGTGGATGCCTTGCAGAAGCTCGATCTTGCCAAGGACACAACCATCGTCTTCTGGGCCGATCACGGCTTCATGGTCGGCGAGCACGGCCAGTGGGAGAAGATGAAACTCTTCGAAGCCGCCACGCGCGTGCCCTTCATCATGGCGGGAGCCGGTGTGACCGGCGGCGGCCGCGCCTGCAACAGAACATCGGAGCACCTCAATGTCTACCCGACGCTGGTCGAGCTGTGCGAGCTGGAAGGCGCGCCAGCTGATCTGCAGGGACGAAGCCTGGTTCCTCTTCTACAGGATCCGGATGCGCCCTGGGATCATCCCGCGGTTTCACAAGTCACACGGCGCAACGCTGCGGGTCCGACGATGGGCTACTCGGTTCGCAATGAACGATATCGCTACACCATGTGGTCGGGCGACGCTGACGGTGAGGAGCTCTACGACTACCAGACCGATCCGCGCGAGCTGAAAAACCTGGCGCACGACTCGAGCATGTCCGCTCTCAAGTCCCGTCTTCGCGCCAGGCTTGAGGAGATCGCCGGCTCGCGTGGGATGAAGCCGGCAAAGCACGTGTAAGTCAACGGCCATAAGGTGCAATAGTTCATTGCAGCGGCACAACCTGAGGTGCGGATTATGTTGGGAGAATAGCGATGAGCTCTGGATTCAATCGGCGGAAATTTATGCAATCTGGCGCCGCTGCACTAGCGGTAACTGCAGTGCCGGCCAATGCAGCCTTGCAGGCTTTATACAAAGACAAAACTAGGAGCCCGGAAGTGCGAGCTAAAGATCTCTTGCGCCGCATGACCCTAGCCGAGAAGATTGCACAGATGGAGAACGATGCGCCTGTGAACGAAAGACTGGGGATTCCCAAGATGATGCACGGGGAAGCGCTTCACGGCGTGGTCACGACCAAGGCCTTCCTTAAAAGCAAAGGTTTGCCAGAAGAAGTTGGACCGACAATTTTTCCGCAGGCGATCGCACTGGGCTCTACCTGGGATCCGCAGTTGATTGAAGAAGTCGCAAACGCGATTGCGGCTGAAGCGCGCTCGCTTGGCATTACGCATGCCTATGCCCCGGTTATCGGTGTAGCCAGGGACGCGCGTTTTGGGCGGTCGGAAGAGACTTATGGTGAAGATCCCTATCTGGTATCGAGAATGGGGGTTGCTTATGTTAACGGTCTCCAGGGTACCGGCGCCGCCCGGTTCGACAGCCAGCACGTCATGGCGACGGGCAAGCATTATGCGGGATATCAGTTATCCACCGGTGGAGTGAACGGAAATTATGTCGACTTATCCCGACGGATGATGTACGACATTTTTCTGCCTCCCTTCGAGGCGGCCGTCAAGGAAGCCGGCATCGGAGCGGTTATGCCGGCGCACTCGGATATTGACGGCATACCAGCCCACATGAACAAGTGGCTGCTGACAGAAATACTTCGGGACGATTGGGGATTCAAGGGATTTGTTGTTTCTGACAACATTGACATATATCGGCTTTATGAGATGCATCACGTTGCTCGAAGCCCAGCCCAGGCTGCCATTCTGGCATTGAAGGCTGGCGTGGATATGGAACTGGATTTAACCAAGGGGCAGGGTTATGCAACCTATAAGGAGACGCTGGTCGGTTCCATCAAGGCTGGAAAGATCAGCGAGTCCTATGTCGATAATGCAGTGCTCAGGATTTTGGAAGCCAAATTCAAATTAGGGCTATTCGATCACGCTACAGAAGAGAATCCAGGCAAAGTGCTGGGATCGCCGGCGCATCGGCAACTTGCACTGCGCGCGGCAGAAAAAGCCCTTGTGCTACTGAAGAACGATGGAGTTCTGCCACTGGCTGAAGGATCTGCTGCGAAGATTGCGATCATCGGTCCGCACGGAGACTATGTGGAATTCGGAGACTACGCAGGGACCGGTCATGCACCGGGGGTTCCATTGAATGCAGCCCTGCCGAAATTGCTTCCACAGGCTTCCATTCGCTTTGCCCGAGGCGCTGAAGTGACTGGCGAGGATAAAAGCGGATTCGCCGCCGCGGTGCAACTGGCTCGCGATTCAGACCTGGTGATTATGGCGATCGGCGGGTCACATGCGACTTGCGGAGAAGGTCACGACCGCGATGAAATTGGTCTTCCCGGCGTGCAGCAAGAACTGTTTGACGAAATTGCGGCAACCGGAAAGCCCATTGTAACTGTACTTACAAATGGACGTCCTCTGACAATTAGCGATGTGGTGCAGCGATCTAAAGCTTTATTGGAGGGATGGTACCTGGGTTGCGAGGCGGGCGTTGCAATGTCTGAAGTCCTGGTTGGCAAGGTCAACCCGGGCGGCAAGCTGACGATGACATTCCCCAAGAGTCTTGGTCAATTACCGAGCTTTTATCAGAAGAAAGCTGCATTCACCGGCATGGGGCATGGCGAGTATATCGAAGGAAAAAGCTCGCCGCTCTTTCCATTTGGTTTTGGCCTGAGTTATACAACCTTCCGGCTTGCGAATATTAGACTCGCTTCTTCCCATATCCGTCCCAATGGTTCCACAACGCTGATGGTGGATGTGACCAATACGGGTTCCAGGGCGGGTGACGAAGTTGTACAGTTTTATGTGTCGCAGGATTATGCTTC
>JAJZAL010000308.1 GCA_021799405.1 Acidobacteriota bacterium | reverse complement strand
CAGCCAGCCGTGTACGAACCCCAATCTGTGGCGCGGCATCAACCCAAGTCTTAGGCATATATCGTCCTCATGAAACTGCTTCCAGCCGCAATGCTAAATGAAGAAGACACAGACGATCATCACATGGCTTCGTCCTTAAACGCCGCTGAAAGTCATTGGAGGGGAGGCCTACCCCATAACGCCGATGCGCGATCCAAGAGGTAAAGTTTCCGCGTTGATCGCGACGCGCCGGCAGAGCGTCACAGAGCCTCCCCCATGCCGGCAATCGCGCCCGCGCGAGAGATCGTGGAGGGATGATCGCGCAATTCTACCCTTCAAGCAGCAACAGTCGGCCAGGATCGAGCTTGATCTGCCACGGCTGCGGTCGTGCGCTAAGCGTCCGCCAGATGTCTTTGGAGACGTCGGCTTGAAGATGCGCGGCCTCCCCGGCCTTTGGTTCAGCGTGCAGGCGCAGATAGAGGGTCATTTCATGAGGCGTTTCGCTTAAGCTGACGAGCCAGCAGGGAAAGCTGTTGATCTCTCCTGCGTCGGATTGAAGCACGATTTGGTGCGAGCGGTAACCAAGATGTGTGAGAGTCTCAGGCAGTTCCTCGGCTGCTGCGAGTTCGCACTGCCATGCTTCCACAGCCAGGCGGTTCGGGGAGATTCTGCGAGCAGCAACGATATTCTTGCATCCAGTGAGTCGGGCGGCGGCAACGGTCCGCGGCTGCTCGAAGATCTGGTGCTTGGGCCCGTGAGCAATGACTTTTCCGCTACTGAGCACCAGAAGGTCGGTGCAAAAGCGAAACGCCTCTTCCATATCGTGTGTCACGAAGATCACCACCCCATTGAACGCAGAAAGCGTTTCGCGCAGATGTTCTTCTGTTTGTCTACGAAGGTGTGGGTCGAGAGCTGCAAATGGTTCGTCGAGGAGAAGTGCGTCCGGCTCCATGGCCATGCAGCGCGCAATGGCCACACGCTGCCGCTGTCCGCCCGATAGTTCCTTCGGATAGCGATTTGCCAGATCGGAAATGCGGAGCGACGCCAATTGCCGTTCGACACGCGTGTGGCGTTCAGCGGGGGGAAGTGCGTTCAGCCCAAACCCTACGTTTTCGGCGACGGTCAGGTGCGGAAACAGCGCATAGTCCTGGAAGACGACTCCACTCCGCCGGCGCGCAGCGGGGATGTTTTGCCTGGTCGCGCTGTCGAAGAGAACCCGGCCATTCAAGACGATCCGCCCGCGATCGGGCGTCGTAACGCCGGCAATCATGCGCAGGGTCATCGATTTGCCCGAGCCGGATGGACCTAGCAATCCAACGGCGCCTTTCGCAGCCTCGAGAGACACTTGCAGAGTGAAGTTCTCCAGTCGGCGTTCGACCGCGACTTCCAGCCGCGGTGGCAAGCCACCGTTTCCGCCGCAATTCGCACACACCGAAACCGCCGGCGCCGAAGTCATTGCCGAACCATTCTCCGCAAAGGGAGCGGGACGGCTCTTGCGTTCGTAGTTCAGGAGTCGGATGATCGCCAGAGAAAGCACAACTATCAATGCGACCCACAGCATGGCTGCACGCATATCTCCGCTCTCGGTTGCGGAGAAGATCGCGATGGGCATCGTCTGGGTGCGGCCGGGGATGTTCCCAGCGAGCATCAGGGTTGCGCCGAATTCGCCTAACGCACGCGCAAAGGCCAGCACCGTTCCGGCAATGACGCCGGGGGCCGCAAGCGGAAGCAGCACTATCCGAAATACCCGCCATTCGCTGGCTCCCAGGGTTCGAGCCGCCTGCAGGAGGGTGGGGTTGACCTGCTCGAGTGCGCCGAGCGCGGTGCGATACATGAGCGGAAAGGCAATGACGGTGGCGGCGAGGACGGTGGCCGGCCAGGAGAAGACGATGGTGACGCCGATGTGCGCAAGGGCGCGGCCAATGGGGCTCTGGCGGCCGAAGGCGAGGAGCAGAAGAAATCCCACGACAGTGGGCGGCAGCACGAGCGGCAGCGTGAGAATGCCGTCGATCCAGGGGCGGAGTTTGCTGAGCGAATCGTAGAGCGCCCAGGCGGCGAGCAGGCCGAGGCAGAACGTGACAAGCGTGGCGCAGACGGTGGTGGCGAGCGAAATGAGCAGCGTCGACGCGTCGATGGGGAGCATTACTTTGCAGCCATGGTAAATCCACGCTGCGTAAAGAGGCTGCGCGCGGCGGGCGAAGCAAGCCAGGCGACGAAGTCCGATGCGGCGGCGGGTTGCGCGCCGGTGCGGAGCGCGGCGGCGGGATAGACGATGGGGTCGTGGGTGAGCCCCGGCGCCGTGGCGACGATGCGGACCTTGCCCGAGGTGGCCGCGTCGGTGGCGTAAACAAAGCCCGCGTCGGCGTTGCCGGTCTCAACGAAGGCGAGTACCTGGCGGACGCTCTCTGCGAGGACGAATTTGGGATGGAGCGTGTTGTAGAGACCGAGCGCGGTGAGGGATTGCTGCGCGTAGAGGCCGGCGGGGACAGGTCCGGGATCGCCGATGGCGATGGAGCGGACAGCGGGACCGGCGAGCTGATCGATGCCGGAGAGCGTGGAGTGGAGCGGCGCGATGAGGACGAGCGAGTTGCGGAGCAGGTCGCGCCGAGAGCCGGGAACCAGCAGACCTTTCCCCTCGACCTGGTTCATGGGGCCGGCTGCGGCGGAGAGAAAGATGTCCACGGGCGCGCTGTGCTCGATCTGCTGGGCGAGCGCGCCGGAGCCGCCGAAGTTGTTGCGGAACTCAATATCGGGATGGGCCTGCGTGTAGGCGCCTTCTGCGGCCTGGATCGCGTCCGTCAGGCTGGCGGCGACCGAGGCGGTAAGGACGACGCGATGCGTGGCGCGACAGGCGCTGAGCGAACTCAGGCAGCCGAAGATGAGCCCGGCAGTGAGCGCGCGGCGAACGGTGCGGCGATGGGCGACGAGGAGCATTGGAACTTCCTCAGTTTATCGATGCGCTAAAAGGGCAGGCGCATGGTGAGTACGAGGTTGTGATTGGAGGGGTGGAAGTGGGTGACGGCGATCTGCTCGCCGGCGCCGAAGGTAAGGCCGAGACGTCCGGGCTTGCCGTCGGGACCGTGCGAGAGCGGAATGCGGCCGACGACCATGCCAGGCGTGGCGTAAGTGACGGCCTTGCCGTCATTGGAGCCGCCGAAGAAGAAGCTGGAGTTCATTTCCACCTCCGGCCAGAAGAGGCGCGCGGCGCCGGTATGGGCAAGGCGATATTGCGCGACGGAGTTCCAGAGGACGGTGCGGCCAAGGCCCTTGCTATTGGTGACGGGCAGGGCGCCGCCGGCGGTGGAAGTGAGATCGAAGAGGCCCCAGCCTTTACCGACGGCGAGGGTGGGCGTGACGATGGCGCAGCAGGAGCCGTTGCCGTTTTTGCCGGTGGGCACGGAGCCGCCAAGGAAGGCGGTGACGATGGCGTTGCCGCTTTCTTCGTTGCGCGCGAAGAGTCGCAGCTTGCCGAGGAAGGTGACATCCCCGAAGCCGTCGTTGGTGTTCGGCGCGAGGTGGTTGAAGAAGGGCGGGGTGTTGAAGAGCAGCTCGATGCGGCGGAAGGGGACGATCTCGAGGCCCTTGCCGTTGTCATAGATCCAGGTGTCGTAGCCGGTGTTGGAGACGTCGCGCACGAAGTCGGTGCGAAGCTCCTGTTCGAGGCGCGGGGTGACGGTGACGAGGGGCGTGATCCAGTGAGGCTGCTCCGCTTGAGTGGCGCTCACGCGCGCCTGGTAACGAGCAATAAGCGAAGCGGAGCCAGAGGCCGCCGCTTCTGGAACAAGCGCTGTTGAAACTGCGCCCAGGAAAGAAATGGCAAAAAAAAACGAGCCGCCGGCCCTTTGTCATATTTCCTCCTAACAGAGGAACGCATCCGCGAAAGTTCCAGGTTGCGCCTTTGAATCGCCGCGCCCGATGTCCGCCGCCCACGCGATGAACCGTGGAATCGATTCGGCTGAATGTATCTTATACAAGTCATTGTCATTCATGCAAGACTTTTATTTCGTCTGATTGGCCGCCCATCGCACCCCAAAGCTGGATGAGCGGAGTGGCGGGTGATAAGGCGTTAGCCGAGTGTGAGGATTCTCGACCCAGGGTGTCATGACCGAGGGAGAGAGAGAGTCGATGGAACGGAAAGAAGACCGTGGCTGGCCGGCATTTCGGCAGCGCGCCGGATATGAGCAAGCATGCTTTCGCCGGACTCATCGCCAAAGCACACCGCGAAGTCATCGCACTCCGAGCAACTGGGCGCGGTGCATAGATGAAACCCTTCGTCCCGGCAGATGAGACGGTAGAAGAACTTCTTCCACTTCATGTCGCGGTTGTTGCGCGCGGCGAGGGAAGCGAAGTGCTGTCGCAATATGTCCGATAGCTCATGACGTGTGCATAGCCCCAGATCCTGCCAGAGATGATTGGGGCGCATTGAGCGGCGGGCGATCATGGAAGCAAGCCATGTTTCGAACGGAGTGTCGTGGGTAGCATGCCGGACCAGGAGTTCCCGCAAACAGCGTTCGTCTTCGGAAAGTAAGACGGCCTCATCCAGATTGAACCGCTCCAGAAGAGAAAGAGCTTGCGGGAAGAATGCAGCAAGCAGATCGCGGAGTTCGGCTCCGGCGAGACCCACCCCTACGGAGAGCGCACTGCCGGATCGTGCCTCCTGAACAGCCATGGCGATCACCGACGCCACCACGTGCGTGTCCGCCGGGGCATGAGCCGCGCGGCGCGAACCGTCGACCAGCCAGTCGTAGATTGCGGTGACTTCCATGATCGCCCTCGCTCAGGCGACTCCGTGTGTTTGGCAGTCTTTGGGGCAAGCACGCTCGCAGGCAGCGCACCCGATGCAGGCGCCGGGGTCCGCCATGGTCATGATCTTGCGCTCGATTTCTACGTCCTCGTCGTTCAGAGCCACCAGGTTGCCGTCCTCATCGAGTCCCTTCAACTCCATCACACCGCGCCCGCACACTTTGAAGCAGCGCCCACAGCCTATGCACTTCTCAGGGTTGATTCTCAGCAGATACGAGGGCTGCCAGGAACGGCCATCGCGTGTGACTGTGGACAAGGTCCCTTCCACCATTGGCATGATCTGCTCCAGTCAGGTGCGGGCGACTTCTGGGTGTTTTTCAATCATCTCCACGCCGGCAGCGATGAGCTTGCTTCCTTCGCCGGCCAGTTTTTCCAGGGTTTCGAATCCAAACCGATGGACATCGCGCAGATACTTATTGACAACCACCAAGCGGCCTGCGGTGAGGATCATGCGGCCGAAGCCTTCATGGTGCATTTTCATCATCGGCGAGCACATGATGCCAGTGGCCCGCTCGATAGCCAGCCCAACCGCATTGTAGAAAAGTTCAACACGCCACATGGTTTCCGGATCGGGGTCGCCCATGATAGGAATCTCGCGCCGCTTCTCTTTGGAAACGATGTAAGGTTCGAGCAGGTCCAGATCGCTTTTGTGGTCCCACGATCCGTGCGCGTCCTGCGCCCTCCATTGTTTAACCAGTTCCTTGATGAACACGGTATCGGCTGCCGGCGTCGTCGCGACGGCCTCTGCTGTTTCAGGCATTTTCCACCTCGTCTTCCAGATCTAGAACCCGTTCTTTGCTTTTGTTCAATGCCTTGCGAAGCCATGGCGGGGGACTGCCTTTCAGGACCTCCTCCAGCTTGACCAGGATGCCGCCGATCTCCTCGGGTTGACTCACTTTGATGGGATGGATATTCTTTGCAACGACGCGGGCCGCAGCAGAGCCGCCGATGGCGGC
>JAJZAL010000307.1 GCA_021799405.1 Acidobacteriota bacterium | reverse complement strand
GCCAGTACCCCCAGCATCACGGGCATCGCCAACCCCGGCGCAATGTAACCCCGACTGAGATAAATACCGGCGCTCGCTGCTGCCGTCACGCCGATCATGAAATTGCTTGTCGTTGTGGATACCTTGAAGGGCAGACGCATTGCCTGGTCCATGGCCAGCACCTTGACCGCCCCCGAACCGATGCCCAGCAACCCGGATAGAGTCCCGGCTACATACATGAGCCCAAACCCTGCCGGAACTCGCTGCGCTACGTAACTTTCTTCTCCAGCCGGCGCGGGGAAACTGCCTTTCAGCTTCAGTCTCAGTGCCATGGCGTCGGGCTTGTCCGTATGCGTATCGTGCTTCGTCCGAAACGACGCCCAGGCCGAGTACAAGAGCACAATGCCAAAGATAACGCCGATCGTCGGAGCAGACACCATCGTCGTCAGATACGCTCCAAACAGCGCACCCAGCGTCGTCGCTACCTCCAGGAACATCCCGATCCGCACGCTTGAGAATCCTTCGCGCACATAGGAGGCCGCTGCGCCGGAAGAGGTCGCGATCACTGAGACCAGCGACGCGCCAATGGCGTAGTGAATATCCACATGAAAGAGCAGCGTGAGCACGGGAACGATCACCACGCCGCCGCCAAGACCCGTCAGCGCTCCCAGGAATCCCGCAAGCAGCGAGCTCAGGAGCAGCCAGGCAGAAAAGACGATCGTACTCATCATATTCAGGTGTATGTGGAGTGGGCCCGAAATGCAAGTTTTACAAAAAGTTGCAATCCGCGCCCATTTGTGCAAGCAATTAGCACTCCAAACTGCTGCACTGTCTCCACCCTTCTACCGCGCCCGAACCCGCCGCGATTTTGTCTGCGATCGCTTCTCTTTGCGAACTCGGCCCCCATGGGCTTTATGTCGCGCGATTTGCTCGCGAATGGTCTGCTTCCCCTGTTTCGAGTGCCATCCCTGGCGGCGGTCAGACAGCTCGTCTCCTTCCATGTGCAGCGCGGAAACCAGCAAGGTAATGTGCGAGAACGCCTGCGGAAAATTCCCTACCTGCCGCTTGTGCTTAGGATCGTATTCTTCGGCAAGCAGGCCGACGTCATTGCACAGCTTCAGCAGCCGCTCAAACAGCTTCTTCGCCTCGCGCTGACGTCCGATCGCATGCAGTGCGCTCACCAGCCAGAAGCTGCATGCAAGAAACGCACCTTCCCCGGGCGGCAGGCCGTCGCTTCCCTTGGAAGTGTCGTACCGCAGTACCAGACCGTCCTTCATTAGATATTTCTGTACTGCATCCACCGTCCCGATCACCCTTGGATCGTCCACTGGCAGGAACCCCACCAATGGAATCAGCAGCAGAGCTGCGTCCAGCCGCCGCGTTTCATAAGACTGCACAAAGCTGTTCTTGCGCTTGTCAAATCCATTTCTGCAAACCTCCTCGTGGATCTCATCGCGCGTCTGCTTCCACGCCTCCATCGGCACATCCAGGTTGTGATGCTCCGCCAATTGAATCGCCCGGTCAAACGCAACCCACGCCATCACCTTGGAATAGGTGAAGTGTTCAGGGCCGCCGCGTGTCTCCCAGATACCCTCATCCGGCAGCATCCAGGCCGTGCGCAAGTGTTCGATCAGAGCCTTCCATATCTGGAAGTCCTCTTCACGCAGGCTCCGCACCCCCGTCTCCGCGTGATAAAAGGCATCCATTACCTCGCCGTAGATGTCCAGTTGAAGTTGCTTTGCTGCCGCATTTCCAATGCGCACCGGCTTCGAATTCTCATATCCCGGCAGCCAGTCGGCCTCCCACTCAATCAGCAAGCGCTCCCCGTGGATCCCGTACATGATCTGCACCTGGTCCGGTGATCCGGCCAGCGCGCGCAGCAGCCAGTCCTGCCATGCTCTCGCTTCGTCATAGTAGCCGCCGCTCATCAGCGCCAGCAGCGTAAAGGTCGCATCGCGCAACCAGCAATAGCGATAGTCCCAGTTGCGTGGTCCGCCCAGCGCTTCCGGCAGTGAAGTGGTTGGCGCCGCCACCACGCCGCCCGTCGGCATGTAGGTCAAAGCCTTCAACGTAATCAGCGAGCGTTCGATGATATCCGCATACTTGCCGTCGCAACGATTCTTCCGCGTCCAATCCACCCAGAATTTCTTCGTCCTCCGCAAAGCCTCTTCGGGTTCCGTGGCTGGAGGATCTCCCAAATGCGACTTGCCGTAAGTCAGCGTGAACCACGCGCGTTGACCACGCCGTACGGTAAAGTTGCTCATCGTCTTCATGTCTTCGCCGTGCGTTTCTTCTGAGGTTCGTAAAAATGCCAGGTTCGGCCCACCAACCGCGCGTACCCCTTCCTCGGTTCTGACTACCCACGGGATCGTCTGTCCGTAGTCGCACCGTATTGCCATCTCCATACGCATGTCCACTTCCCCACGCACACCCTCGACAATCCGCACCACGTCGGAGTTCTCGTCGCGTGTCGGCATAAAGTCGATCACGCGCACAGCGCCTTGCCCTGTCTCAAACGTCGTCTCCAGGATCAGCGTGTGCGGAATATATTGGCGGCTCGATTTCCACTTGCGACCCTGCGGACGAATGCTCCAGTAACCGTTACGTTCATCCCCAAGAATCGAGGCAAAACAGGCGCTTGAAGCAAAATCAGGCCAGCAAAGCCAATCTATCGATCCGTTCTTCCCAACCAGGGCGGCTGTGTGACAGTCCCCAATCAGTGCGTAGTCTTCTATTTTCATGCTCATGGATTATTGCTCGTGGTAGTTGCACATCAGCCCGCCATCGACCACAAACGTAGAGCCATTGACATAGCTGGCTTCCTCAGAAGCCAGGAAGGATACCACGGATGCAACATCCTTCGGCTCACCCAGGCGGTTCAGCGGAATATTCGCAAGCAATGCATTCAGTTTTGGCTTGTTCTCAAGTAACGACTCGTTGATTGGCGTAATGATTGCCCCGGGCGCGACGTTGTTGCATGTAATTCCCAACGGACCAAGTTCCACCGCAAGGTCACGCATCAGCATCCGCATTCCGCCTTTGCTGCAGCAATACGTAGAGAAGCCAGGAAACGCCATGTCTTCATGGACAGAGCTGATGTTGATAATGCGCCCCGGCTTCCCGGCGGCGCGCAGTCGTCGCACGAACTCCTGCGCCAGAAAGAACGGCCCGCGCAGATTCACAGCCATCACCTTGTCAAAGTCGTCCTGGGTCGTATCCCAGAAATCGGCGCGAATCTCAATACCGGCGTTATTCACCAGAATGTCTGCTGAACCATAACGATTCCACGCCGCATCCACCAGTTTTTGAATGTCTTCAATCCTGGTGACGTCTGCCTCGAAGATTTCCCCCTTGCCGTTCTGCTTTTCAATGGATCGAGCCGTCGCCTGTGCGCCATCCGGACTCCCGACGTAGTCAATTACTACACTTGCGCCGTCGCTTGCCAGCCGTTCTGCGATCACCTGTCCGATACCGGATCCGCCACCCGTGACAATCGCCACCTTTCCGTCAAGACGCATATACCTTCCCCCTGTGGATGCGCACAGCATCCAAGAATTCAAATTCCTGATTCCATGGTGATTCCAAATCTGTACGATGCGGCTGCACGCGCATTCCGCTGCACGACGAAAGAAAACAGCTCCCGGCCGGGGGGAAGGACCGGGAGCCACAATCCTACTTCGTCGTGCTGGCAACTGCGGCAGACGCGCTGGCAGAAGCTGCCGAAGCAACACTCTTGCCCTCAAGGATCGCCAGTGCTTCCTCCACAATGGGAGCCAGCGTCTTGAAGTCATCGATCAGCTTCAGAAAGTCGTGATACGTCTCGCTGTCGGCTTCGAAATTCATTCCTTCCGCCGTCACGGCGCCCTGTGCGTCGTTCAGCAGCTTTTCCACGTCGCTCACCACCGTCACCAGGCCATCGATGAAGGGCTTCTCCAGCGGCTTGGCTGCCGTGAGAATCTTCTCCACTTTCACCGCGAGTCCCACCACATCCTTCACTGCCGTTGCCACCCACTTGCCCACATCTGCAATGCCGATGCCGATCTTCTTGAAAATATTTGCCATGTTTCCTTCTTGTTTGGATCTCGAGATTCGAGGCAAACAAAAAAGGCGCAGCCATGTGGCTGCGCCTTTCAAGAATTTACCTCTAATTCCAGCTTAGCGAATTCGCCCTTAATTCCCGGCAAATTTCCTTGAAACTGCTCTACGATCCTTCCGCGATCTTTTCCGTCTGCCGCGACATCTTCGCCGTGCGCTCCAGCTTTTCCCAATTGAATGGCCGCCCGTCAATGGCACGCTTCAGCGTGCGAAAGAGCACGACCGAAAACACCTGCCGGTAGCTGAAGCGCTGCAGCCAGATGTGGAACAGCAGCCAGCCGTCCCCCTTGTTCGCCGGATGTTTCCGCTCCAGGCTGAACGCCAGCGCTGACGTCACAAAGTCAATGACAATGAATGCCAGGAAGTAAATCAGCAGCTTGTCAAAGCTCGCCGCGCTCGCCGTCTCCGGATGATAGTGCTTGTTGATCAGAAACTGGATCAGGCTCGCCAGAAACAGCAAGTCGATCAGCGGCGACACCAGCGGAAGCAGAATCTGGAAGATCAGAATATTCGGCAGCGCAAAGTAACCCATCGCGCGATTCGTCCGGAACGCCTTGCGATGCTTAAAGACCGCCTGCAACGTGCCGAATGACCACCGGAAGCGCTGCCGCATCAGCCCTCTTGCGTTGATTGGGGCCTCGGTGAAGGCGAGTGCGCGATCCTCATAAATCACCTTGAAGCCCTGTTCCACCAGGTTCATCGTCAGGTCGGCGTCCTCGGCCACTGTGTTCACGGGATAGCACCCGCCCGCCAACACCGCGGACGTACGCCATGCGCCAATCGCGCCGGGCACCACCGTCACCACATTGAAAAGATCCAGCGCACGCCGTTCAAAGTTCTGGCCTGTGATGTACTCCAGGGCCTGCCATCGCGTCCACAGGTTCACCCGGTTGCCGACCTTGGCGTTCCCTGCCACCGCGCCAATCTTCGGATCCGCAAAATGACGCACCAGCATCGAGATCGCATCCACCGCAATCACGGTGTCCGCATCAATACCGATATAGACCTCTTCGTGGATGTGCTCGATGCCAAAGTTCAGCGCCGCGGCCTTGCCCGCATTGGGCTTGGTCAAAACCGTCACTTTGCCTTCCGCAATCTCGCGTGCGTACGCTTCGCACGCCACCTGATAAGTTCGATCAGTCGACCCGTCATCCACGACGACAATATGCAGATCGGGATAATCCGAATTCAGCACGGACCGGATCGTGCGCACAATGACCTTCTCTTCGTTGTATGCCGGAATCAGCACCGCCACACGCGGCCGATAAATGCCCGGCAGAATCTTGCGCTCCCGCAGGCGATCGATCAGTGCAAAAATGCCGATAACGATCAACCTGCCGCACATCAGCGCATCGCCGACAAAGAAGATCACGATCAGCGAGCGGTAAAAGAACGCAATAAAGAAAAACGCGATCGCATCGATGCGCGCCTGCCACCGTTGAGACGGCTTGATGGGCGGCATCACCTGCGAGCGGGTCTTGCCGATCAGGTCCGACACCTGCACAAATTTGTATCCTTTGGCCCGCAGAGTCGTAATCAGCAGCGGAAGCGCTGCGACGGTCGCCGAGCGGTTTCCTCCGCCGTCGTGCATCAAGATGATGCTGCCGCGCATCCACCGCGTCGTCTTCATCTGCTGCAACTGGCTCAGAACACTGTCCGTGATCTCCTGCGGCGACTTGT
>JAJZAL010000306.1 GCA_021799405.1 Acidobacteriota bacterium | reverse complement strand
GTCGCTCTCGTCTACACGGTCGGAAGCGGACGCTTACTGTGATCCGACGTTACGAAGCCTTCTACGGTGCGGCCTTGCACTCCGGAAAGTCTACCAAAGCCAAAGAAGCACTATAGGCAGATTTCCTGTTGTTCTGATCCAGGCGGGTTCGAACAGCACAGCTTTTCTTGACAGAGAAACCGCGTCGAGCGCTAAAGCTTCCGAGCGAACTTGCGGGCCGTCGCTGCTTTCAGCGATTCTGCTCTTGCTCTCGCCTCCTTCAGACCAACTTTTGTCCCGCATGCCTCCAGTGTGGTTTGTCCTTGCTGAGGCGTAGGATCCATCTGCTTCACTCATTCGCCTGGAACATCCGGCGGATTCCACGCAGGGCCTGGCGGGTTCGCTCTTCGTTCTCGATCAGCGAAAAGCGTACGTACCCGTCCCCATATTCACCAAATCCAATACCAGGACTCACAGCGACTTTGGCATCCTGCAGCAGTTTCTTCGAAAACTCCAGGGAACCGAGATTTCGATACCGCTCCGGAATCTGAGCCCAGACGAACATCGTTGCCTTCGGCAGTTCTACGGGCCAGCCGAGGCGAGCCAGTCCTGAAACCAGGCAGTCCCGTCGCCGCTCATATGTCTCCCGAATCTCTCCCACACACTCCTGGGGACCATCCAGAGCGGCAATGGCAGCAACCTGAATCGGCGTAAAGGTTCCGTAATCCACGTAACTCTTGAGTCGCGCGAGCGCGGAGACCAGTTTTGGATTTCCAACCATGAAGCCTACGCGCCAGCCTGGCATGTTGTAGCTCTTCGAAAGCGTGAAAAACTCCACGGCTATGTCGCGAGCGCCGGGGATTTGAAGCAGCGACGGAGCTTCGTAGCCATCGAAAACGATGTCGGCATAGGCGAGATCATGTACCAGCCAGATATTCCACTGCCGGCACAGCTCAACAACCCGCTCGAAAAAGGAAAGATCCACGCACTGTGCCGTCGGATTCGCCGGGAAATTCAGGATGAGCATGCGCGGACGTGGGTACATCAAAGGGATTACGGATTCCAGTTCCGTCAGGAAATTTTCTGCCCGGTACATCGGAATGCTGCGGATCGTAGCTCCCGCAATGACGGGGCCATAAATGTGAATTGGATAGCTGGGATTTGGAACCAGCACCGCATCGCCCTGCTCCAATGTCGCCATGCACAGGTGGGCAATCCCCTCCTTCGATCCAATGGTGACGATGGCTTCGGTCTCGGGGTCCAATGTCACGTCGTAGCGCCGCTTGTACCACCGCGTAATTGCCCTGCGGAGCGGAGCAATACCACGCGAAAGCGAGTACCGGTGCGTTGCCGGGTTGCTCGCCGTCTCCACCAGCTTGTCAACAATGTGCCTGGGAGTGGGACCGTCTGGATTGCCCATGCCGAAGTCAATTATGTCTTCACCACGCCGGCGGGCCTGTGCTTTCAGGTCCCCGGTAATGTTGAAAACATAGGCTGGCAGGCGTTGAATGCGCGCAAACTCGTCCACTGAACCTCTGGATTGGAAGGGCTCGAAAGGCCCGCGAAATGAAATCAAAACAGCACTGCCTCAAGTGTATAGTGGTGTCGGTCTGTGCAATGATTTCAGTACCTTGGAGTCCTAATTTTCTGGATTTCTCTGCACTCCCAGAGAAAGAGCGCAAGAAAATAGCAAGTGGGAAGATCGATGATTCGGGGAGGGGAAAACGCCGCGAACTGGACGCCACCGAGACGTGGCCGCGCATATCACAGAAGTAGCGAAAGAATATTTTCCGAAAGCGTCTTTTCTTTGGCGTCAACTTCGGTTTAGGTAGATGAGAACAAGAGGTGATAACTAAAGTGTAGTTACTGCTGTTCGAAAAAAGGTCCCCCCTGGTCCAGCGTTGTTGACAAGTAAATCAACCTTGGCATCGCGCAACTCCGGCCTTAAAACCTAGAAATTTTGTTTCATCGGTTTCGATGCAATCCCATGTAGCACCGCGGATATCGTTATGGCTACTTCGGAATTTCTAAAGGACGCTGGCAAACGCAACAATCTACACGTACCGGAAGAGCAGAGACTTCGCGGCAAGAGCATCGCAGGTGTGCCGCTGGCTGCACCGGCGCTTCGCATGCTCCATGATGCGATGTTGATTGCGATTGCAGCCGTTCTTTCGATCCTGATTCGTCTTCTCCTTTTGCATGATTTCAAAAGCTATTGGGGGACTGGCACGGGATTCTCGGGATCGGGAATTTTCTACCTTGCATGGTTCATTCTTTGCTACACGTTGGTTGCCCGCCGGTATGGTTTGTATGCTCCCGTTCCGCTTCGTAACGGTGCCCACGAGACCCGGTTGATCGCACAGGCAGCGGTCACGGCTGCATTGTTTTTGTGCGGTGCGATTTACATGACGCACAACTTCATTTCATCTCGTCTGCTGATCATGGTCTTCGTTGCTGTCACGGCAGTGGTGTTGTCAATCCGGCGCGCGATCTGGCGGCGCGCCCGGTATCTCGATTATGAGCAGGGGGTGGAGCTTCGCAATGTGCTCGTCCTGGGTACAGATCGGCTCAGCGCGGCTATGGGCGACCAGATGGTCCACCGCATTCACATGGGTTATCAACTGTGCGGCTACATTGCGATTCCCGGAAGCCGTCACGATCACGAAGTACCGAGAGAACGCATTTTGGGTAGCATCGCTGACCTCCGGCAACTGGTGCGGGGAAGGTTCATTGATGAATTGGTGATCGCGCAGCCCTGTTCGACCGAGACGGCAATTCGTCTGGTTGAAGAAGCTCGCGTACTGGATGTTGATCTTAGCTCCATCACCGGATATTTCCCGGATCTCAGCGCGAATGCTCCTCAGGAGCGGATTGGCTGTTATCCGGTTGTGATGTTGCATCGCCGCGAGCATCGCAGTCTTTCGCTTTTCCTCAAGAGGATTGTCGACATTGTTCTGTCGTTCACTGCGATCGTCCTCATTCTTCCTGTACTTGCCGTAATCGCGCTGGCGATCCTGATTGAGGGACCCGGCCCCATCCTGTATGTCTCCCAGCGCATCGGCAAACGCGGCCGGTCATTCCGCTGTTTCAAATTCCGTACCATGGTTCCGGATGCGGATGCACACCGCAAGGAAGTCAATGCATTGAATGAGCGCGATGGGATTCTCTTCAAAGCATCCAACGATCCCCGCGTTACACCACTTGGAAGGTTTCTTCGCAAGTACAGCCTGGATGAGCTGCCGCAATTCTTCAATGTCTTGCGCGGCGAAATGAGCTTGGTTGGGCCACGTCCGCCGCTGGCGAGTGAAGTAGAGCACTACGAACTGGAGCATCTGCGCAGGCTGGACGTGCTGCCAGGGCTCACCGGCCTGTGGCAGATCCAGGCACGCCAGAATGCTTCCTTTGCGCGGTATATTGCTTTGGATACGGCCTATATTGAGAACTGGTCGTTCTGGCTTGACCTCACCATCCTCATTCGGACGGTTGGCGTCGTGTTCGGCGGCACTGGAATTTAATTCCCCTCCCATCTGACGAACCAATATTGTTCGGATTTCCTCCGAATGTCTGATGCTGGGAGTCGTATTCTCTGGTAAATTGAGGTCAAATTTCACGCAAATCTGCTGACTGCCAGCAGTATGGCAGTGTGCTCGTTTGACTGGAGGTCCAGTTGAGTAAATCGAGTCATACACTTGCTGCAGTTGTTCTGGCCATGCTGTTCATGGGGTGTATCGTCCCCTCCCACGCTCAGGAACAACGACCGAATCCACAACAAAAGCCAACCCAGACAACGCCGGGTGCAGGAAATGCAAATCATGCGATTCCGGCCGAACGCAGCGTCGTCACCAAACACGAACTGACGCTGAACGGCAAAACCTTGCGCTACACGGCTACGGCAGGAAGCCTGCTCATCCGTAACAAGAAGGGTGAGCCTTACGGCAGCATGTTCTACGTGGCGTACACCCTCGATGGTGCGAATTCCGACACGCGTCCCGTCACCTTCCTCTACAACGGCGGCCCCGGCTCGGCCAGCCTCTGGTTGCATATGGGCTCGGTTGGTCCGGTGCGCGTGATTACGGACAGCCCGCAGGCGACGGGCGGTGCACCCTACAAGATCGTCCCCAACCAGTACTCGTTGCTCAATAAGACGGACCTCGTCTTCATCGATGCGCCTCTTACCGGGTATTCGCGCCTTGTGGGAAAGGGAACGGCCAAGGACTTCGACGGTGTCGATCAGGACCTGAAAGCATTCACCCGGTTCATCGTTCGATACATCACGCTCAACCAGCGATGGAATTCGCCGAAGTTCCTTATGGGCGAGTCTTACGGCACAACCCGGTCTGCCGGGCTGGTGGCCATGCTCCAGAGCCATGGGGTCAGCATGAATGGTGTGATACTGCTGTCTTCGATTCTGAATTACAACGATCTCGCACCGGGCCAGGATGTGGATTACATTGGGTATCTGCCGTCCTACGCAGCGATCGCCGATTACTACAATAAGCTGAAGAACAAGCCGGCGGATCTGACCACATTTTTACAGCAGGTGCGCGATTTTGCTGCCGGTCCATATGCTGAAGCATTGTGGGAAGGAGACAGGATCTCTCCCGCAAAATTTGACGCCATTGCGCAAAAGGTCGCCGATTACACGGGGCTGAGCGTTCAATACGTCAAGAACAGCAATCTGCGCATCAATCCCACGCGCTTCCGCAAGGAATTGCTGCGCGGCCAGGGAGAGATTCTGGGCCGCTACGATGCGCGCTTTGAGGGTACTGACGTAGACAATGCAGGTGCGACTCCCGGGTACGACCCATCCGACTCGGGCATCACTGGCGTCTTTGTTGCTGCAGTCAATAACTATCTCGAAAAGGATCTGAAATACACGACCACGGAAACATACCGTGCCGATTCCGGCGGAATCCGCAACTGGGACTGGAGCCATCACCCCTCAGGGCAGCGTGGCTTCTGGAATCAACGCTGGCCAGATGTGGCCGTCGATCTTGCCGCTGCGATGCGAAAAGACCCTAAACTCAAAGTCTTCTCCGCGAATGGTCTATATGACCTTGCCACGCCTTTCTTCAAGACCGAATACGACATCAGCCAGATGATGCTCGCGCCCAGCCTTGTCCATAATGTGCAATTCCACTACTACCCATCGGGCCATATGATTTATCTGAATGTGCAGGCTCTTAAGGAGCTCACGCACGATCTGGACGCTTTTTACGCGGGCTTCTCCCAGTAGCGGAAATTGCGCGTCGAGAAATTTGCTCACATGGCCGGCCCTGCAAGGCCGGCCGTTTTCCTGGCTTGATTCGTGAATCACGCGCGCATAAGTCGCTGCAGATAGTCAACGGCCGCATTCAACTCATTGAGAGGAACGCATTCGCGCTCGCTGTGGGCGGTTCGCATGTCTCCCGGTCCAAAGACAACCACCTCATCGGCAACCGCGGCAAAGTATGGCGCCTCAGAGCCAAAAGGAATGGCGATGGCCGCCTTGCCGCTCATCGTTTCCATCGTTCGTACCAGTTCAGCATCCGCGCGTGTCTCGAATCCGGACTGCATGCGCGTGACCCGAATGTCATACCGGATGGCCCCATGCCATTCCCGCTCCAGGCGCGCTGCCGCTACGCGTACCTGCTGGGCCACAGCGTCGCGCGGCTGGTTCGGCAGGGGTCTCCACTCGAGTAGAAACGCGCACTCTCCTGCTACGATGTTCTTCGCGGTTCCGCCGCGGATGGTGCCCACATTGATGGTGGTGTATCCCGGGCTGAAGAAGTCATTGACCTCTGACTCAAGATCT
>JAJZAL010000056.1 GCA_021799405.1 Acidobacteriota bacterium | reverse complement strand
GCCATACGCTGGACGGATGAGCTGTTGTAAATGCCGCCGGCAAAGTCGGGCCGCACCCCGTCTGTCGCAAATACCAGCAAGTCACCATAGTTGAGTGAAACCGTGGTCGAGATTAGATGCGGCAACCGGTGCCCGAGGACGCCCCCACGCAGCAAGAGCGTTTCCTGGACCTTCACGCTGGACTCTGCAAAGCGGAATTCGCTACGGAGCAATTGGCCCTCGATATTTCCAACACCCAACCAGGTCAATGTGCTGGAAGAAACATTCAGGATTGCCATACTGGCAACCGCCCCGCGAGTCCCTCGAAGTTTCTCATGACACTTATTCATCAATTCGGTTAACGATTGCTGACCCGAGAATTCCTGCAGAATGTCGGTCACCAATCGCGCGGCCGCCAAAGCCTCTTCGCCGTGCCCCACGCCGTCTACGACAGCTGCGAGAACTTCGTCGCCCGCAAATTTTACGACGGAGCAGTCGCCGGATTCCACCTCGCCGCGCCGCGGCAGGCTTGCGACACTCCATTCGATGATCCCTCCCAGAATTTCGCTCACTGGCATTTCCACTTTCTCGCCGTCACGGTGGTGCCACGTTTCGGCTTCGATGAAATTTCGAACTCATCCATGATCCGCTTCACGCCCGGCAGTCCAAGCCCGAGGCCATGGGAGGTAGAGAAACCGTCGCGCATTGCCCTCTGCAGGTCGGCGATTCCCGGCCCGTCATCGCGGGCCGTGATTACAATACCCATGCTGTTCTTCCTGGCGACAGAATTGAGGCGAATTTCGCCGTGGTCTGCGTAAAGCACAATATTGCGCGCCAACTCTGAGATGGCAGTTGCAACCAGCGTGCAATCCGTAGCCGCAAATCCCAGCGCAACCGCCAGCTCTCTGCCTCGTTTTCGTGCCTCGAGAATATCTGCGGCAGAGTGGATCGGCACACATGTATCCTCGCCGACCGGAGCTTCTCCCGTGGCGGGTTGGACAACACCGATGCGGCTTCTGGTCCTGGACATTCTATCCACGATCGTTCTTCTCTTTACCGGAACTTCGGGCCTTGCCGTCCAAATACGCGATCCCTTCTTCCAGATCGAGAGCGGTAGACACGCCTTCCAGCTTGAGTCCCAGCCGTACCACAGCGACGGCCACTTCAGGCTGGATACCCACAATCACCATCTCCGCGCCGCGCAAGCGAATGATCGTTGCCAACTCGACCAGCGTGCGTGTAGAGAAGGAATCCATGACGTCGAGCGCAGTCACATCGACGATCACCCCGCGGGCACGGGACTTGCCGACCTGAGTGCTCAAGGCGTCACATAGCCTCACAAGATCGTCATCTTCCAGTGCAGACTGGATTGAGGCAATCAGGTATGCGCCTTGTTTCAGGATAGGAACTTGCACGCGGCACTCTCGTCTTTCACTCGGATCTCACTCGGCGTGTGCCAACTCGCTAATTGGAACCACTTTGTAACCCAGCAGGCGCTCGGCTTCTTCGATGCCACCTTGCAGATCGCCCACCGTATTCATCTTGCTCAAGTCAACGCCGAGAGTAACCAAGGTTTGCGCAATTTCAGGCGACAGGCCCGTGATGATGACGGTAGCGCCCAGCAGGCGCGTAGCATCAACGGTTTGTACCAGATGGTTGGCAACTGTAGCGTCCATCGTCGGCACACCCGTAATGTCGATGACCACGACCTTGGCGCGGTTGGTGCGGATCCCACGTAGTAGCTGCTCCGTTAACTGCCGTGCGCGCTGAGGATCGATCTCGCCGATGATCGGCAGGATCAGCAGGCGCTCACGGACCTGCAAAACTGGGGTAGAAAGTACGCGGATGGCCTCCTGTTGCTCGCGGATCACTCGTTCTCTCTCCTGCACAAATCCAACAGCCACGGTATTGGCAATGCGGTTCGCCGCCGGCTCGTAGGAATCAAGAACGCGGTTGAGCATGGAAAAATCCGACTGGTATTCGGCAAATAACGACCGCGCCAGAACGTCGCGCAAAAGGAGCACAATTCCGATCACTTCTCGTGTTTCAACTCCGCGCGGAATGATGCGCTCAGACAGACTGCGCGCATATGCTTGCAGGGCTTCAAGGGTTCCGGATTCGAGCGCATCCACATAGTTGTTGTAGACGGCTATGGCCTCGGCGAAGATCTCCTCCTTGGTCATCGCGGTCAACAAGCTGGCTCCAGAAATGCGCCGCGACCACTCCTCGCATAGTTGAGTCCGGTTTTCACGCAGGAGGTGAGCCAGGGAACGCAGGAGTTCCACGGTGCCGGATTCATCCGAAGCACGGTGTCGAGCTACTCCGGCCAGTGCGTAGGCCGTCCCGCTCTTTTCGCTTTCTGCAGGCGGCCATGCTTTAGAAGTTATAGCGGCCATCGTGTTCTGATCGGGGTTGGCAGTGCTGCTTTGCATCCTCTTATCAATCCTTCTCACTTGCGGTCCTTCCTTCCTCGCAGGGCCCGTATTCCACTCGAGAGACTGCATGGTGCGTGGAACGATACCCGTAACTTCACTTACTCCTCCGCTGGCGCATAGCATCTTGGATGCCTCCGCGCCCTCCAGCGGTTGTCGGGAAGAACGAACCTTATAACATTGTGGAAACCCTTACGGAGGGTTGCAATCCACTTGTTACCGGATAACCATGTAGGGCATTTGCCTGACATGGTTATACGGTGCGGCGATTCACAGTGACGCCCGCGCGCCACAAATCTATCGCGAAGCGCGCGGAAACCACAAGATCCAAAGCAGTTGGAATCAGAAATGACAATCCCAGGATGCGAGTCAGCACATGTTAAAGCAACCGGAGTGAGCGGCCTGAAAGTGTCAACGGGCCTTTAACATCTTGACTCTGGAGCCGCAGCATCTGTGTTGGGAGCCATCATCGCAGTCCATGAAGGCTGATCGGCACATGAGTAGCGTTGGATGCCGTAACGCCTAATCTTATAATGCAGCGCGCGCAAGCTAATACCAAGAAGCTTCGCTGTCTCTTGTTTGCATCCGTGCGTCTTTTCCAGCGCCTGAAGGATCGCGGCACACTCAGTCTCGCTTTTCAGCCTGCGTACCAGAGATTTCAAATTGCCACGCTTGGCGATGCCGGGCGTTTCGATCTGGGTTGACACTTCGGCGAAAGCGGGCGCGCGACTGATCTCCTGCTCGCCATCAAGCTGGCTCAACGCCTGGCTTTCGTCACCCAAAACCAGATATCTCTTGATGAAGCTCTCGAGCTCACGCACGTTGCCAGGCCATGAATATTTTGCGCACGCTTCAAGAATCCTTTTCGTAATGGGCAAGCAGGGCCGCCCGTAAGATGCCGCCCAGGTGGTCATCATGTAATTGAGCAGATAAGGCAGGTCCTCCTTGCGCTCCCGCAACGGCGGCAGATAGATCCTGAATACGTTCAGCCGATAGTAGAGATCGTTGCGAAATGTTCCGGTCTGCACGGCCTGGCGTACGTTGACGTTGGTGGCTGCCAGGACGCGGACGTCTACGCGCACCGTGGAGGTGCTGCCCAGGCGTGAAAACTCTCCATCCTGCAAGACGTGCAGTAGCTTGGCCTGCAGACTGGTAGGCATTTCCGCAATTTCGTCCAGAAAAATTGTGCCGTTGTGGCAGGATTGGAACTTACCTGCTTTCTGCTGGCGGGCGCCAGTAAAGGCGCCCGCTTCGTAGCCGAACAGCTCACTTTCCAGCAGGTCCGCCGGAAGAGCTGCGCAGTTGACCCTGAGAAATGTATGCGACGCCCGGCTGGAAAGCTTATGGATCAACCTCGCAACAACATCTTTGCCCGTTCCGCTTTCGCCCTGGAGTAATACAACCGCGCCAGTATCCGCGACCTGCTCTACCTGCCGGCGCACCTCTCGCATGGAGGGGCTGGCAGCGACAAAGGCACTGCGGCCATTTAGCTGCTCTATAAAGTTTCCGTCAGCAATCGGAATCTGCGCCTCTGCTTGCTCGATAACAGGGATCGTATCGAACATTACGCTCGCTTCGGTGACTTCATTACCTATACTTCGAACCGCGGGAAGTGCGATTGCTTCACCCATGCAACAATCCTCCTGTCACAAGCTGCCTTCATTCGACCTTACGAATCAGCCCACTTCCCTCGCTTCAGTTAGACTACACGGAGTGCGCGAAGGCACAATTGGGGAAAAACCCCCTTTTCCACAAGAATCATTCCTGATCCTCAGCCTCACACCCCATCCGTCATTTCCTGATGACGCCCATCCCAGATTCTCTCAGACCGCAGCATTCGAGTCCCGCGCCCACTTAGAGACTGAGTACAGGTGATCCCTGTACATGGTACAGCCGACAATCGTGTACTAACTGCCACCTACACGACTGTACATAATCTACCCTACAGATCAGTTGCGGGTTTTACCTGACAAAGAGACACTAATCCAAGTGCCAAGCTTGCTGCCGTTCTGGAGACGAACGGAGCCTGTTTCTCGTTATCTGAGTAGCTATTAAGAATCAATAGCCTGCGTGATTCCGGTCGGTTTTGATTGCCGCCGTTTCCTGCAACTCAGCAATTCACAGAGATGCTACCGCAGGCTCCAAAGCTCGTGTCCAAACGCCTCCCCCGGCAACCGGCGTTCGATGCGGTCTTGGCGAAACCATCCAAGGAGTATCTCCCGCATGAGAGCCCGGGTCACGATAGCTCCGCTTGTCGCGCTTTCTATCTTGTTCGCGCTGCAGGTGGGAGCGACACAGAGAGCAGCAGCGCAAAACTATTATGTATCCACAACGGGCAGCGACACGGGCGGAAATGGCTCGATTTCAAGCCCGTGGGCGACGGTTGCCAATGCGTCTGCGCACGTAAGTGCAGGCGCAACCGTGCACGTAGCCGCCGGTGTCTACAACGGATCGTTTACCACGTCGGCGTCGGGCACGGCGTCGGCATATATCACCTACGAGGCAGACACTGCGAACTTCAGCGGGCCGGTCAACTGCGCGCAGGTGGCCGCCAATCACGGCGACCTGACCACCTGCGTCCGGCTGGTGGGCGGCAGCAGCACCACCTGGACCAACTCCGGCGATTACGTTCAGATCAAGGGCTTCGACGTGACCGGCGGCGGCATCAACGGCATTTATACGCAGGGCAACGCCACCGTGATCACTGAGAATCATGTGCATGACATCCTGCCCAGCACCTGCAACTCGACGGGCGGCTCGGGAATCAACCTGAACGGGACCAACGCCCAGGTGACAGACAACTACGTGCACAACATCGGTCCGTATCCGACCGCCTGCGGCTATGTGCAGGGGATCTACTATCTGACCTCGGGCGGCTTTGCCTATAACAATATCTCGTTTAACAACTCCGGATTCGGTATTCAGCTTTGGCACCAACCGTCGAACATCGCCCTGGTGAACAACACCATCTTCAACAACGCCAGCGGCGGCATCGTGCTCGGTACCGACAACACCGGCTTTACCGTCGACTACATTACCGTGAGCAACAATATCATTATCAATAACGGCGGTCCCGCCATCTCAGAGCAGGGCAGGCCCGGCTGCATCGGAACCCATAACATCACCACGCACAACCTGGTTGAGGGCAGCGCCACTCAGTTAATTTCCCTCGTCAGTGGTTCATTGGCAGAACACACCATGGATGTGAGCCCTCAATTTGTAAACGATACCGGTGATGCATCGGGAAACTACCATCTGCAACCAGCGAGTCCTGCCATCGGAGCTGGGACAAGCATCAGCGTGCCTCCTACCGACTTTGACGGTAATGCCCGCCCGCAGAATGGGGCCTTTGATCTTGGCGCTTATCAGTACATGCGCTGATGGGGAAGCCGCGCTGCATCCGTTTTCAGGGTTTTAAGGTGCGCGGACGAAAGCGGCCTGAAGGCAAATACGGTTCAGTTACGGGCCACGAAGGGAGCGCAATGTTCTCATTGCCACCCTTGGCCCCTCGTCGACGACACAAGAGCAATATGTGGGGATAAGCTTTTATATTTCAAGTTGTTATGGAGGAACTCGGACGGCGTCGAACATTCGATGCGTTCACCACGACGGGCTTGGCAGGGCATCTTGGTGGCGGAGGACTCTACTAAATGGTCGTCCAGGACTCATGCGGACGGACGATAACTGCCGTGTAAATGGCGGAGTTGGGCTGACAATCGTCCGAATTCAGTTGCCCCTGAAGTTGCCCCGAGTTCGCGTTGATCGTGCGAGGCTCAAAAAAACCTACAACTGGACAAGATGGTCTGGCGGAGATCGAACCGACACAGGATAGCTAGCGGGCTCCAGCGGTTTGTCAGCAGTCCTGTTACGCGGTGGCAGAGGGACGAGTGGGGGAACGTTTTCCGGCCGCTCTACGCCTTCGCCAGTCCCGCGTGCCGTCTGCTACACTCGACCGTTCGCAAAAAGCAGGGCTGTTCTGTGCGCGTAATCACGGCGCAGCAGCGCGTGCGTTCTTGGTTACGTTCCGAAAATCCTGGGACGGCCACTGGCAACACTTACAGGAGGCAATCATGTTTGCTCGTTTGACACTTTTCACGCAGGCCACGCTCGCCACCCTGGCCGTCCTGCTCGCGGCGCCGGGGCTAGTCCGGGCGCAGACTTACCCCGGCCTCAGCGACGCCCGCATCGCCCAGATTGCGCAGATGCTGCCTGTGCAGCCGGCTAGCTTCGGCGTGCCGTGTTCTGACCGCGCTGCCTGGGAGCCGGTGGCCCGCGACTTCCAGAGCAGCGTGGAGCAGGCTGAAAGGTTCATTGCCAGCCCGCTGCCGCCGTGGAACGACGATGCCTATCAGCTCTACTACAAGACCGGCGACCGCAAGACCGGCGAGTCCATGATGCACGCGCACGATGGCCAGCTCGGGCCGCTGGTTCTGGCCGAGTGCGCCGAGTGGAAGGGCCGCTTCCTGCCGCGCATCGAGGAAGAGCTGGACGCGCTCTCAGCCCAGCGCTCGTGGGTTGAGCCGGCGCACACGATGCATCGCGTTGACCTGAATGCCGCCAGCCAGGCGCATGTGGTGGCCGAGGCCCTCTACCTGCTGGGCGACAAGCTGCCGGCCGACGTGCGCCAGCGCGCCATGGCCGGCCTGGATTCGCACGTCTTCGGTTTCATGATGCAGTCCTTCAAGGGCATCCATCCCGACTCCTGGCTGCACGTGCATAGCAACTGGAACTCCGTTTGCCTCGACGGCACGGTGGGCGCGGCGCTGGCCGTTCTGCCGAGCCGCGAGGATCGCGCACTCTATGTGGCCGCTGCCGAGCACTTCTCGCCCAATTACCTGTTCAGCTTCAAAGACAGCGGTTATGACGAGGAGGGCATCGGCTACTGGGTCTATGGCTTCTCAAATTATGTCGAACTGCGCCAGGAGATCTGGCAGGCCACCAGCGGCAAGCTCGATTTCTTCGACACGCCCAAGGCACGCAAAGCCGCGCTCTTCGGCTTCCAGTTCGCGATGATGCCCGGCGTTTATGCTTCGTTTGCCGATGCGCACTTTGGAAGCCGGCCTGACCCGAATCTGCTGGCCGCGATCAACAGCATCTTCCAGCTCGGCATGGGCAGCACGCTGGAGCCGCCGCGCCGCTCGCCCTTCGAAGGCGCTCTGCCTGAAGCTGTGCTTGCCGCCTTCCCGCTGCATTCCCAGTGGAAGGGCAACGGTGAAGGCAGTTCCTCTGACCTGATCGGCATCCGGACGTATTACGCGGACGCCGGCGTCCTTGTTGACCGTCCCGTTCCCGGCGGCGATCTGGCCATCACCATCAAGGATGACGGTAACGGCCCGCACAGCCACAACGACATTGGCGCCTACGCCATCGGTCTCAATGGCACGCAGCCGCTCGGAGACCCCGGCGGCCCGAGCTACTACACCGCCGACACCTTCAGCCGCAGGCGTCTTGAATCGAAGCTCATCAATTCCTGGGGCCATCCGGTTCCGGAAGTCGACGGCACGCTGCAACTGGATGCGACCAGAGTGAAGCTGCCGCCTGCTACAGCCAGGCTGACGCCGGCGGAAGACACCATCTCGATGGATATTACCAGCGCATACAACGATCCCAATCTGAAGAAGCTGGTCAGGACCATGCATTTTGTCCGCAAAGACGGCGGCTCGATTGAGATCGACGACCAGTTTGACGTAGCTGGTCCGGCCGATATCATCGAGTCTCTCCCGACCCACGGCACCTGCCGCCAGATCGATGCCAGGACGCTGGAGTTCGACTACCAGAACGCGCGCCTTCTCGTTACCGTCGATGCGCCCGTGAAGTTCACCATTACCCAGACGCCCCTCGTCGATCACGGCACCGCATTCACCCGCGTGACTGCCGAGATGCATTTTGATAAGTCCGGCCGCGTGGTGATGCACATGCGCGCCACGCAATAGAACGCCGTGCCGGAGCGGCACCGCAACTGCCGCCCGGCACGCCACTCCGGCAAGACGAGCAAACGAATCCCCACAAGAAGAGGAACCAATTTTATGAATCGCAGGAATTTTCTGGCAGGCAGCGCCGCATTGGCAGGGCAACACAAACTACTTCGCTCCATGGGAGCCCTCTCCTTCGGCGGGCAGATGAACCAGCCGCTCGTGGCTCCGCACAATCTCCTGAGCACCACTTACACTGAGGAGTTTCTTCAGAGCAAGCTGCTCCCGCTCAACCAGTGGCATCCGTATCCCCGATGCAGCGAGCGCGCCGCCTGGGAGGCCGTTCCCGCCGACATCCGCACCGCCATCGTCGACAAGGCACTGGCCGAGCGCAAAGAGGGCTGGCAGGTTCTGCTGGCCACCAGCTTTCTTGAGTTCAAGCGCAACGGCAATCGCACCCGGTATCAGGACGTGAACTTTGGCCGGCGCTCGAAGCTGCAGCACCTTGTTCTTGCCGAGTGCCTTGAAGGCAAAGGCCGTTTCCTCGATGACATCACCAATGGCGTCTGGCTGATCTGCGAAGAAAGCTTTTGGGGAGCGCCCGCGCACCTCGGCATGCAGAAGGCCGGGTCCGGCCTGCCCGACGTGACCGATCCGGTTGTGGAGCTGTTCGGCGCGGAGACTGTGCAGTTGCTGGCGTGGACGAAGTACCTGCTCGGCGAGCAACTCGATACGGTTTCGCCGCTCATCAACAAGCGCATCGTGCTCGAGTCGGAACGGCGCATTCTCGGCCCCGCGCGCAACCGCAACGACTTCTGGTGGATGGGCTTCGGCGAGCCGGGGCACGACGATCGGGTGAACAACTGGACGCCGTGGATCAACTCCAATCTGCTGATAGCCAATCTGATTCTCGAAGAAGATCCGCAACTGCGCCTGCACGAGATCACGCGCATCACCCGGAGCGTGGACGCCTACCTGAACGACTATTGGCCCGACGCGGGCGAAGAAGAGGGGCCCGGCTACTTCAGCCGCTCGCCTTTATGCTTTTTTGAATGTGTGAGCACACTGGAGTCGGCTACGGGGAACTCCACGAAGATCTTTGCCGACCCGTTTATCGACGCTATGGGAAGGTTCATCCTCAACGTGCACATCGCGGGGGATGACTACGTGGACTACGGCGATGTCCACGGCAAGGCGGCGCCGGAAGGAGATGTGCTCTACCGCTATGGCAAGGCCGTTCACGATGCGCAACTCGAAGCCTTCGGAGCCTACTACGCAATGAAGTCAGGCTGGGCGGCGCGCGGCGAAGGGTTGCAACAAGCATTGAACATGCACCTTCCCAGCCTCTCGCGGTCGCTGCCCGCCATTCTGGCGGCCAATGAGATCCGCAGCGCGCGGCAGGAGGATGTGCTGGTCCGCGATGCGTGGTATCCGGATTTCGGCCTGATGACGGCGCGCGTAAAAGCGGGTTCCACAGATGGCATGTATGTCGCGGTGCTGGCAGCGAACAACGGGCGCAGCCACAGTCATAACGACACCGGCAATTTTGTCATTTACGAGGACGGCCAGCCGGTGGCGATTGATGTGGGTGTGGAGGCGTATACCGCCAAGACTTTCAGCGCCGACCGTTACTCCATCTGGACCATGCAATCGGCATATCATAACCTTCCGACCGTGGGCGGCGTGATGCAGCACAACGGCGTCCAATACAGGGCGACCGATCGACGCTATGAGACCAGCGACCGGCAGGCGAAGGTCTCCTTCAACATAGCCGATGCCTATCCCAAAGACGCCGGGATCCGTTCGTGGATGCGCACGGTGACGTTGGATCGCGTCAACGACAAGGTGACGATTGAGGAGAACTTCGACCTGGAGCGTGCGGTTCCCGTGAGCCTTTCGATCATGACCTCGCGCATACCTGCGGTGAGCGCCGATGGAAGCATCACCATGAGGCTGGCCTCGGGTGAGGGCAAAGACGCCCTGCTCAGATTCAGCGGCGCAGAGCTGAAGCCAGTGGTCGAGAAGATTGCGATTACGGATCCGAATCTGCGCGAGGATTGGGGGAGCGCAATCTATCGCATTCGCCTGAATACGAGGCAGTCCGTTGCGAAAGGGAACCTTTCCTACGAATTCTCAAAGGCATAGGGGATTTTTGGGCGGCGTCGCGACAGCGCGGCTGCTGCTGCAAGAGGCGCATTCAGCGCAGCATCGCCAAAGTTGCGGCAGTTATCGTAAAAGTAACCCTGGAAGGGGTGCGGAAAACACTCCCCATATCGGGGTGTATATTTCATCTTGGACGAAGCTTCGATAGAAGGAGATCATTGCATGGCAGTACCCGGAAATGATGTCGCCAAGCCGGCGGCCAGTGAAGTATTGCTCATCACCAGCGGAGATTTGCGGCTTTCGGCTAATCAGGTGTGCTGGCCCGCGCAGCGCGACATGGAAGAAAAGCTGACGGCAGCCTTCGCGCAGAAGGGCATCAAGCTGGTTCGCGCGCATGCGTATAGCGAAAAGGACAAGCACGGTTTCATCTCATCCCAGCGCATGGGGATGGACGTCTTCATGAAGATTCATCCCGAAGCGCGGCTGGTTTTTGCCACGGCAGCGTGGCAATACAGCCATCATGTGCTGCCCGGCCTGCGCAGCCACAAGGGACCGATCCTCACCGCGGCCAACTGGTCCGGCCAGTGGCCGGGGCTGGTTGGCCTGCTCAACCTGAACGGCTCGCTCATCAAGGCCGGCAGGCAGTTCTCGACCATCTGGAGCAAGGACTTCACCGACAGCTACTTTCTGAACGCGCTAGACCAATGGCTGCGCGAGGGCAAGATTACTCACGATCTCAGCCACGTGCGCGCTCTCGACGTCAGCAAACTGCCCGCCGAGAGTGCCAGGCTGGGCGCGGAGCTTGCCGCGGATCTTCGCTATCGCAAGTCGATCATGGGCATCTTCGACGAAGGCTGCATGGGCATGTACAACGCCATCATCGACGATGAGCTGTTGAACCCCGCCGGCATCTTCAAGGAGCGGCTGAGCCAGTCGGCGCTGGTGGCCAAGATGCGCACCGTCTCCGGCGCCGAAGCTAAGGCTGTCTACGACTGGCTGGTCGCCAGGGGTGTCAAGTTCGCCTTCGGCAAGGATCCGGTAACCGAACTGACGCTCGACCAGGTGCTTGATCAGTGCAAGATGTATATCGCGGCGATGCGCATCGCCAGCGAGTTTGGCTGTGATGCAGTGGGCATCCAGTACCAGCAGGGGCTCAAGGACATGGTGCCCGCCTCCGACCTGGCCGAGGGCCTGCTGAACAACGCCGACCGTCCGCCAGTGTATGCGGAGGGCACGAAGGAAGAGCTATATGCGGGCGGTCCGCTGGTGCACTTCAACGAAGTGGACGAGTGCGCCGGCATGGATGCCATGATCACCAACCGCTGCTGGAAGGCGCTCGGCCTCGATCCCTCGACGACGCTGCACGATGTTCGCTGGGGCGAGCACTATAAGGGCGACGGCGTCGATGACTTTGTCTGGCTCTTGCAGATCTCCGGCGCAGCGCCTGCCAATCACTTCGTCGGCGGCTATGCCGGAGCCACCAGCGAGCGCCAGCCGGCCATGTACTTCCCGCTGGGCGGTGGATCGCTCAAGGGAGTCGGCAAGCCGGGCGAGATTGTCTGGAGCCGCGTCTTTGCTGAGGGTGGCGCGCTGCACGTGGATATGGGCCGGGGCACCGTAGTGAGTCTGCCGGAGGCCGAGACCGCGCGGCGCTGGCGCGAGACCACCACGCAATGGCCCATCGTCCATGCGGTGCTGCACGGCGTAAGCCAGAACCAGATGATGGCCCGCCACCGCGCCAACCATGTGAACATAGCCTACGCGCCGACGGCCGCGCTGGCCGACAAGGCACTCGCCACCAAGGCTGCCATGTTCGCGGAGCTGGGCATCAACGTCCACCTCTGCGGCGTCACGCAGGGCGCATAGTCGGAAGGATCGCGTCTCGGCGATAATGTCTTTGCCAACAAACCTCGATACCCAGGTCCCGCTTTTGGGACCCGGGTATCGAGGAAGTAGATTCCCAGGTTTTGCCGCTGTCCAGAACGAATTGCTTTCTGCCGTTCCGTTACACCCCGTCAAGTCTCATGGTTTGTCGGGAGGGCAAGACCCTCCCAGGTCTCATCCGCCGCGGCGAACGAGACCTGGGGGCGCCCAGATGAGAGGATTGGTGCAAATTGAGATCCGGGACACCCGCCAGTCGCGATTTTTGTCGCCCGGTGGCCCGGCTCTCGCGACACATCTTCCATCGAGAATTCCGAGGAGCCCACTGACCGCACTCGCGCAAATTGAAGCCCGGCCCCCCGGCCATGCTATCTGGGATGATCTGCCACCAGCGTCGTCTTGGGGTGAACGGGCAAGACCACGGGCGGCCGAGGGCTTTGCGAAAAATCAAAATCGTTCATGAGATTGCCCAGCTTCGGATTGTCTTCCCGCACGCCTGGCCTGGAGTCCGGCCGCCCATCGGTCCTGGGGTCGAGCCGCTGACCATGGAGAAACACATCTTCGATAAATCTCAGATAGGCGTCGAAGCTCAGCGTCTGATGGTCGATGTACCCGCGCCTCGCATAAGGACTGATCACAATGCCCGGAACGCGGATGCCGTAGCCCAATGAATCAACGGTGGGCGGCACGACGTGATCGTAAAATCCTCCCCAATCGTCCCAGGTAAGGAAAATGGCCGTACTCTTCCAGTCGGGGCTTTGCATCGCGGCATTCACAATTTGTGTCACGTAGGATTCCCCCACGCTCACTTTGCCGGGAGGGTGCTCACTATCTGCCCTCTGTGGGCAAATCCACGAAACGGAGGGCAGAGTTCCTGCTTTGGCAGCCGCAAAGAAACGGCTCAGGTCTTCGATATTGGCTACTTGCTTGTCCTCATGGACGTCTGTAAAGCCGGGCAGCACGTTCCAGATCTCGGGAACCCCAGGACTGCCTTTCCACGAGGCCTCCTTGGCGCCGGCAGCCTGCGCAGATCCTTTCGCGGCCTGGTTAGCTCCCTTGCGCCGAGGGCGGTGTGGTTGCTCCGCGCCGTGGTCCAGGTAGTAGACCCAGCTCACTTGCCCTTTGTGCAACAGCCAGGTAATTTCCGTCCACGCAAATGGCGTAGGATTCTTGAGATTTCTATCCTTGGGCGACAGAGCGCTCACGCAGCTCCCGGGGTCATCGACGTTGCTGCAGTCGGCCGACCACGCGGAAACAAGAAACAGGTGCGATGGAAAACTCCAGGAGCGAACTGATTCGAACATATGGTCCTGGAGCACAAAATCTCTCGCATAAGCCCAGTAATTCGGAATGTCTCCACCGTTGTGGTATCCCATCACCTGATCAGAGTCTTTCGGGTCAGTGGGATGATGACAGTTTATGAGGGGCCCCGCATATCCATGTTCATTGAAACCGAATGCCCCTTCACTCTGTACTTCACTGATGAACCCATTCATCGCGCCATTTGCGATATCACCCAAAACCGATTTGGCCCCATGCGGGCCGCCACAATTCACATCGTCGTGGTCAAGATAAGGCTTGATGCATTGTCCCGTCTTCGGATCGGGGACACAGACCGTGGGCACGCCGTTTTGCATTGGAATGCCATCCGCTCCCGGGAACGTGCCGAAGTAGGAGTCAAAGGAACGATTCTCCTGAAAGATAATAATGATGTGACGGATGGGCATATCCTTCGGGGCCGGCTTCGCGGCCTGGGCTTCAGTGCGAAGAGCACAAGCGATAAGCACACTCGTTGCCAGAACAAAGATCGCAGAGACTGGAATCCGCCGGCTGCAGAGACCCTTCGGTTGCTTCATTGTGAAATCCTCCTCGTTGTCCGCAGATGCTTGCTTTCCTGGCGATCATTTCTAAGAAGGCCCAAGTCTACCACTCCACTGCTGGATCAGGTCAGGGGGTGTCAATGTACCTTGCGCCGCTCATGCGTCCGGTCCGGGGCTCTGGGAATTTCTTTTACCGAAAAATCTGGGAGAGCCGCAATGCACGAACCGGGGAAAGCATGGGTAAACACGCCGCGGTCAGGTAACTGTAATCGCGGCGACTTCGTAAGCTTCCACGCGCGGCACGGTAAAGCGCAGGAGCTGCTCCTGCTGGGTGAAATGAATCGATTGGCCGGCTTGGAGTAACTCTACTGATTTGGCGCGGACATTGGGTGGAAGCTTCATCGTCACAGCCTGAGCGCCCACCGGGTCAATCGATTTCAGCCAGCCATGCTGCGCGTCGGGATTTGTGTAGTTGAGCATGTGGACGGCGTAACCGGGTGCGGTTTCCCAGCAGAGCATCTCCATGAAGCCAGGGCCATCGACGTGCACGATGCTCTCATCGTTCATGAGCCAGCGGATGGTGTTGTGGAGAAGCTGCAGCAAATCGCCGTGTCCGGTGAGCCAATACGTTCGCTCGATGTCGCCCGGGAAGTAGGCCAGGCGGCTGGAGCCGGTTTCGCGCAGCACAACCGCAGGCTCGTCAGTGTGCGAAATCGGAGGATAAGCCAATTCGGGTGGATAGCTCACAAAACCGGGCACGACTGTAAGCACGGGGTTGGGCACGGGATTGAGAGGAATGCGATTCTGCGCGCCCGGAAGCCAGTTGGTATTGGTGAAGCCTTCGAGGACAGGGCTGGGGCTGGCCGCATTCGGATGTTCGATGCGTGCGTAATAGGCATTTCCATTGGTGCCCACGACGTCGCCGGCCTTGCGAATTCCAAAGAGATCGCCGAGCGCGAAGTCCGCGCGTGGCTGCAGGTTTTCGTCATAGAGGCTCGTCTCAAAGCTGGCCATCACCGACCCACCTGACCGCGCGTAGTCGCGGATCTGCTGGCACTGGTGGTCGCTGAGCATGGCCACGTTGGGCAGGATAAGGGCGCGGTACTTGGCGAGGCGTTCCGGTTCAAGGCGTTCTTCGTGCACATAATCAAAGAAGAAACGGCCGCGAAGCAGCGCGTCGTAGATGCCTTGGGTGGTTTCGCTCATGTAGCCGCGGCCACGCGCGGTGGCCGGTCCGGGGTAGAGCAGTTGTGTGCTCTGGCCCATCACAACGCCGATATTGGCAACGGTGCGCCGGCCAGCGAGATGGTGGTCGTATTTCGCGGTCCAGCGAAAGTAATCGCTGCCGATCTTCTGCCACCGCCGGTCCTCGCAGAAGCCGTCTTCAGAGCCGACGAAGTGAAGATAGGGCACAGTTCCGCCAGCAAGTGATTCGCTCAGCCAGATGCGGGTCTCGTCTGGACTCTTTGAGCTATTCCGCCAGGTGACGGTGCCGGTGGAATAGGCGCCCGTGACGTTGGTGGCGAACTTGCCATCCATGATGGCGGTGCAGACACGCCCTTGCAGGCTGCACTCCCAGATGGATGGCGAGGCAAAGTTGCGGCCCTGGTTGTCAGCCTGAAACCACTCGGCGATGGAGCCCAGGCGTTGCAGATTCGGTCCACAACGCACGTTGCCGCCGAGGTTCGGGAAGAAGAAGCTATCGGGGCTCTTCTCTTTGGCAATCGCATCGTACTTCCGCCACAATTCGAAGACGCGGTCGTTGAAGACACGCCAGTAGGCCGGCGTGCCGGAAGGCGGGAGTTTGCTGCAGATGGCGCAGTGGCAGTCGGGGAGGCTGCCGCCCGGCGGCCAGCCGTTGGTGTAGAAACAATCGACATCGTAGAGCGAGTTGATCTCGCGCATGATGGCTGGAACATAATCATCCATGTAGCTGGAGAACATGCATGTCTTGAAGAGCCGCGAATCCTGCGTGTTGTGCTGCACGCTGCCATCCCGGTTGCGCATGGCCCATTCAGGATGTGCGGCAAGTGCATCGGGCCAGTTAAGGTCTGGGCTCATGCGAGCCACCGCGCGCATACCGCGCTTCTTGGCGGCGGCAAGGCACTCGCCAAAGAAGTCGCGGCCATGAAGATATTTGCCGTGGCGATGAAATTTCACCTTCGACGGATAGAAGGCAAGGATGCCAGTGACGCTGATGAAGACGATGTCGGCTTGCGCGGAATGCCAGAAGTCGGCCCACTCTTCGATGTTCATCACAGCAGGGTCGTGCTCGGTCATGTTGGATTGGCCGACGCGGCGGATGCGCCGTTGCCACGGTTCCGAAGATGGGTCAACCGGCGCGAGGCGCGACGGCAGCGCAATGAGTTTTGGAGAGGGGCCGGAAACAATGGCGCCTGCGGCGAGTTCGGCTGCGTGCGCTGAGGCAGGATGGATGGCGCCGAACGCAGCGGAGACCGGTACCATGGCGGCGCCGGTCTTGAGAAAAGTACGGCGATTAAGCATGAGTATTCCCCCGGGATTTGCCTGCGAAGGAAGTCTAATGCGTGGCAGGCACGGCAATCCAGCGAAGAATGGAGCGTCGAGGTGTGTGTCCAGGACTCGCAATGCCGATCGAACCACAACATAAGGGCGCCCCAATCTCGCCCGAGCAGCGCCTGTCTCAAGACTGGAGTCCCCGGCAAGCCCCTGGTGACAAGATTGGTGCCAATTGAAAACCTGAGCCAGTTCCCTCTGATATACCTAGATTCATGCGTGGCTTCATCCCCGGGCGCCTGATAGGTTTGGCTGCACTTCTACTGGCCGCCGCGGTTTCGCTTTCTGCCCAGGACCAGGCGAGTTCGTTCCACTGGATCGATTTTCACTCGCCGAAAGATCAGAGCATTGTCGTCTGGGTGACGCGTTCGCTCGAAGCCGAGAAGTGGACGGCGATCCGCGAGATCGGTGTGACCTACGACGCCGCGCTGGTGGTCACCTCGCTGCGCGCTACGCCGGAATCATCGCCCGGTGCCGACACTTTCAATATATGGAGCGTCTCGCTAACCAACCACTTGGTCACGCCGCTGCTCAAGGGCGTGAATTTGCGCTGGTTCGATCCGATGCGCTTCGCTCTCGGCAAGCCGCCGGAGCCCGTCATCCTCTATGACAACTGCCGCAACTGCGCTGCTGATACCTATTTCACGGCGTTCTACTATGATCAGCCGCGCCATGCTTGGACGGCCCGGTGGATACACGGAGGCGAGGGCGCGCACGTATGGAGCGCCAATCCGCCGCCGGGAGTGGCATGGACGCAGGTCTACGCTGTGATGTCAGAGGACGACGGCCGCGTTGTCCTGGGCACCTGGAACCGCTTCGACCACGGCAAGCAGAGACCGCCTGAGGACGTTGTCTACCGCTACGACGTGGACTCCTACAGCGGCCTGGAACGCGCCATGCAGCTGACCGATAAGGACGCGACCGCCATGGAAATGCGGCTCTGCCTCGGGGAAAATGCCGTTGCTGGACTTGCTCGTGGACAGGATTCGCCGCTCTGCCGGATGATGGCCGGGCCGCAGAACCTGCGCCGGCCGGTGACCACGCCGCCGGCCAACAACCGCGGCCAATCCTTGCCGCCGGGCAGCCGCCGTTGAAAACTCGCTCCGGTGGCAAGGCCCGTGCATGCGCTCTTCACCCGCGAAATCCGATTTTCGTCGCGCCAGCCCGGCAGGTGTAATCAATCCCTTCGATTCCTTGGAGTTAGCCCGCAACGGCCGGGCTCAACATGAACTGGGGCCGTCGATCGTCGTATACTGGCCGTATGTCGATCGTTCGTAACGTTGCCGGCATTGCCAAAGGCATGAGCATCACCTTCCGGGAGATGCTGCAGCCCACGATTGTGGAGAATTACCCTGACGGACCGGGCCCCCTGCGCGGCGCTGTCTTTCAGCCACGCTTTCGCGGTGCGCACGTGTTGCAGCGCGACGAGAATGGCCTGGAAAAATGCGTCGCGTGCTTTCTGTGCGCAGCGGCCTGCCCCTCCAACTGCATTTACATTGAGGCGGCCGAAAACACGGCGGAGAACCGCATCTCCTCATCCGAGCGCTACGCCAAGGTCTACAACATCGACTACAACCGCTGCATCTTCTGCGGCTACTGCGTAGAGGCCTGCCCCACCGACGCCATCACCCACGGCCACGGTTTTGAGTTGGCCACGCTGAACGCCACCAACCTGGTGATGCGCAAGGAAGATATGCTGGTGCCGGTCGCCTCACTGACGGCTAAGTAGTTACCGGCACAGATCATTGGCGCGGTAGCAGTTTCATGCCCTCGATAAAGATTTGAACTGCTGCCTGGAGGAGATCGTCTTTCCTCGGTAGGAAGTCCTTGATGCTCGGTTTGATCGCTGTCTTATAGGCTTTAATTACCTGAGACGTGACATCTTCGCAACGATCTCTCAGGATCGCTTCAAAAAACGCATAATACTCTTTCGCATAAAGCTCTTTTCTCTTGGTATCACCAACCCGTAAATGCCAGTTGAGTTGTGCAAATTCGGTCTGGAAGCCCTCGCCCTGCAAGAGAATTTTTAGCCGATCGAGGTCGGTGGCCTTTACCGCCGCACCATCGATGAAAAACATCTCGCAGCCGTCATATGGAAGAACAACATCTTCCATCAATCTCTCCCAGGGAAGATTGATTTGAATCAGTGCGGTCGGACTGTTCTTCCGCACAGCGTAAAGAGCAAATCGACGGTCATCTGCAGGATTAGATCCATTCATCACAGACGCTCCCTTCCGATGACTGAGACGATGGGGCGTTATTGCGCCCTTCGCGCCAGCCGTTGCCGATCGAGCGCCTGCCGCAGCAGCGATTTGATCACCGCCTGGCGGCTGATATTCAGCGCCCGCGCCTCATCATCCAACTCTTTCAACATCCCAGCGGTGAAGTCCACGTTCACGCGCTGAATTGGCGGCATCATCCTGCCCTGATTAGTGAAAAAGCGCGAGATATCCTTGCCTCGCTCAGCCAGCTTCGCTATCGCATCAGCAGAAATCGGCTTCCGTGCTCTAACTGTTTTCGGCATAAAGTTTCTCCTCCTCCCGCGTTGACTTCCAAAGCGTGACGAGGTGGTAGTATTCACCCTCTTTGTCCTCGCGAACCTCAAAGATGAGTGAGTAAAGGCGATGGCCAACCCAGCCGATGGCGCGGTACTGCTCGGGCAGATCGGATCGCCGGTCCTGGTAATAAGGCCGCGCGAAAATTTCCTGCGCTTCCTCGAAGCCGATGCCCCGCAGCGGATTCTCCCTCAACCGCTGGCTTTTGCGTGGATCGAAATGAAAGCGCATCGGTATAACAGTTATACCATATTCTGCAGGAGCCTTCCTCGCCGAACCCGGCCGCCGCTCTACCTCGCCCCCGCCAGCAATCCCCGCCCCCGCAACTCCGCGAGCACCCGCTCCACCTTCCAGTCCAGCGCGCGCGTTCCATCCACAACCAGATCGGCGTGAGTGGCCGAGGGCCGCACGTAGGCCTCGCTCGCGGGCCTCACCGTGGCCTCATACTGTCTCCGCACCGACTCCGGTGTGCGTCCGCGCTGCTCGATGTCGCGCTTGAGGCGGCGCTCGAAGCAGACTTCATCTGGCGCGTCAATGTAGATACGCAGGTGATAGAGCGGCAGCAGCGCCGGGTAGTAGAGAGCAAAGAGCCCCTCCACAAGCAGGAAGGCGCCGGCACACATCGTTTCCGTGCGGCCCGGCACGCGCGTGTGCGTCGAAAAATCGTAGAGCGGCCGCTCGATGGCTTCACCGCGGGCAAGCGCCGCGACCTGCGCCGCCAGCAGCGGGACCTCGATCATCTCCGGATCGTCGAAGTTCTGCTGCATGCGCTCGCCCGGAGGCAGGTGCGCGAGGTCGCGATAGTAGTGGTCCAGCGGGAAATGCGTGCCGCCAAGCTCACGCGCCAACTCGATCGCCAGAGTTGTCTTGCCTGAGCCGGAACAGCCGGAAATCCCCACAACCACGGGCCGGCCATGCGAATCCCGCACCCTGCCGCTGACGGCTTTACTCATGGCTGCGCGTCCGTGCGCGCAGCCAGCTTGGGCGCCAGGCGCTTGAGCAGTGCGGCCAGGCGCACTTCCACGACCTGCCCGACCGCATCGACGTCCTCATGGCTCAGCGGCGTTGGGTTCAGGCCGGCGGCCATGTTGGTGACGCAGGAGATGCCCAGCACCTCCAGCCCCATATGCCGCGCCACAATCGTTTCGGGCACCGTAGACATGCCCACCAGCGTGGCGCCCAGCGCGCGGAAGGCGCGAATCTCGGCGGGCGTCTCGAAGTTGGGTCCCGTTGTGGCCACATACACGCCCTCTTCCAGCGGGAAGCCTTCCTCGACCGCGGCTTCCTTCGCCAATGCGCGCAGATCCTTCGAGTACGCTTCAGTCATGTCGAAGAAGCGCCGTCCACCGCCGGGCCGGAAGCCGAAACGAGGCTCGTTTGCACCGGTCAGCGGATTCCAGCCCATCTGGTTGATGTGGTCTGCCAGAGCCACGAGCTGGCCCACACGGCAATCTTCCGTGATTGCTCCCGCCGCGTTGGTCAGCACAACGGCGCGAAGGCCGAGCGCGCCCAGCACGCGCATCGGAAAGGTAACCTGCTGCGGCGTGTAGCCTTCATAGAAGTGCACGCGCCCCTGCATCATGACCACCGGCACGCCGTTGAGCCGTCCCGCGATGATACGGCCCTTGTGGCCCGCGACGGTGGATCGTGGAAAGTAGGGCGTCTCAGTATACGGCACCATGACCTGATCGGTCACAGCATCGACCGTCGCGCCCAGCCCGGAACCGAGAACGATGCCGATGCGGGCGTGGAAAGAACTCGAGATCGCCTTCAGGAAGGCGGCGGCTTCAACCACTTGCTCGTAGTAGGTCATTGCAAGTTCCTGCGATGTACTCAGCACATTCTACAGGCAAAAAAAGTTTTTGGCGGAGGTTACTGAAGCTCGGAGGGATCCGGGGAATTCGCCGTATTCAGATCCACAAAGGAGTTGTCGCCGTGCGCCAGCCCCGGAGCGTAGCAGTTGCCGTCCGGGGCATGGTTACGTGGGCAGCCCGCGCTGAACTGTGGCCGCCGTGGCGAGACCGCATATTGCCACACCTCTGTATGGGAGCGCAGCGCCGGAGGAAACGCCGCCGCCATCGACGGAGTGGCCAGCGTGCAACCCGGAGAAGGCGGGCATTGGTCGTTGACGATCCAGAGCACGATCGGGGGCGCTGCCCTCTTATCTTTGGGCAGGCGGCGTGCTTGCGCGTTCTCGCGCTCTACGATGTCCCTGGCCGTGCTGATTGTGCTGCCGCTATCGGGAACCTCGATACCGGAACAATAGACGCCGGCCCGCGCGCCGCCCTTGCGTGCCGCGTCTGCCCAGGCAAACACGTAATCAGCCTGTTCCTGGAGCAGCCTTCCGCCTTCTTCCTGGTCCAGAAAGATGAGCACATTGCGAGCAAAGCCCTCACGCGCCGCAGCAGCCACGGCGGCCTTTCCATCCTGCGTGCCAAGCGCCGTTGCGCTTGTGCCCTTCGCTTGCGCGGCTTTCAGCTCGGCATCTGTACGGCCATTGAAAAGAACCAGAAAGCCGAAGCCATCGTGCTTGAGCAGGGCTCGCTTACCCATCCAGGTGTTGCTCTGCGCCCCGGGCGGAGTATTGAGCCAGTAGCCGGTATAGCTGAAGCTCTTGCGCAGCGCAGGCAGAGCCGCGTCGCCGGGATAGATGTTGCGGTCAAAGCCGCGGTAAGCGTGCTGTGCTCCCGCGGAGCATGCGAATGTCAGCAGCAGGACGGCCGCGAAATGGGTTGTCCACTTTTGCATCATATGGCGCATTCCTCCGCCGGAACGAAATACTTGCTCTTCGCTTAGATGTTCGTTGATTGCGTTTGGATCATCATCTATGCCGGGTATGGTCCCATTCCATTCTTCTGCGATGAGGTGGGGCGCCCGGATTTTAAAAATATTCAACGACCTCTCAATGCGTTTCCATGCGTCCGATCTTCTGTATCCTCTTCTAACCCAAAAACATTCCGGCAATTGCCGCGGAGATCAGATTTGCCATGGTGCCAGCCAGCATGGCGCGCACGCCCAGCCGCGCCAGATCGTTGCGCCGCTCGGGAACCAATGCGCCGATGCCGCCGATCTGCACGCCAATCGATCCAAGATTGGCAAAGCCGCACAGCGCAAAGGTGGCGATGGTGAATGAGCGCGGCTCCAGCATGGCCTTTTGCGCGCCCAGCCCTATATAGGCAATCACCTCATTCAGCGCCATGCGCGTGCCCAGCAGGTTGCCGATGGCCGCGCAGTCGCGCCAGGGGACGCCGATGAGCCACGCCACCGGCGCGCCGACAAACCCTAGAATCTGGCTCAGCGTGCTCGGGAACCAATGCAAGTGAGGCAGCCCGTGAGCCCAGCCCAGCACGCCGTCGAGCAGCGCCACCAGGGCCAGGAAGCTGATCAGCATGATGGCCACATTCAGCGCCAGCTTGCCGCCGTCGATGGTGCCACGTGTGATGGCCCCGACAAGATTTTCCTCCTTGTGCATTTCGTCGATCGGGATCACTACACGGCCCTCGGTGGCGGGCATCTCCGTTTCAGGCACCAGCATCTTGGCCACCAGGATCGTTCCCGGCGCGGTCATGATGACGGCCGCCAGCAGATGCCGCGGTTCGACGCCCTGCGCAATGTACATCGCCATAATGCCGCCTGAAACATGCGCCATGCCGCTGGTCATGATCGTCATCAGCTCGCTATTGGTGGCCTTGGCGAGAAACGGCCGGATCGTCAGCGGAGCTTCCGTCTGCCCAACAAAGATGCTGGCGGCCACGTTGATGCTCTCCGCGCCCGAAATGCGCATCGTCTTCTGCATCACCCAGGCCATGCCGCGCACCACGACCTGCATCACCCCGGCGTGGTAGAGCACCGCAAAGAAGGCTGAGACAAAGATGATGACGGGAAGAACCTGGAAGGCAAAGATGGAGCCAAGCGAGCCGTTGGGGAGTCCGAGAGAGCCAAAGACGATCTGTGTGCCGGCGTAGGTCGAAGCCAGCACATTTCTCACCACATCGCCGGCCCACGCCATGGCGCGCTCTCCGTAGGTGACGCGCAGCACCAGAAAGGCGAAGACAAATTGCAGGCTCAGTCCCCAGGCGACAGTCCGCCAGCGGATGCGTCTGCGGTCGGTGGAAAAGAGCCATGCGGCCACAAGGACGGCCAGAATTCCCAACACTCCGGTGAAACGCCCCAATGATCTCCCTCCTTCGCAAGATGGCGGTCAGCCAGCCGCGAACAGCGACCAGACATGCCTCCCGCCGCAAACCCGCTTGCCCCAGCTCCGATGAACGGCGACAGATCGCTGAAAAATCAGACCACTGACCGCTGTTTTTCTACCTTACCGCATCGCGTGGTAACTTCTTCGCATTTTTGCGTGGGAAGGCTCGACGGGGAATGACGCAGCCAATGGGACGATCCAACTGAATTGACCGCGGCAGTTCTTTGTGGAAGAATCCGAAGCCGCGGCACATCGACCATGCAGCCGGCGCTGAAATACATTGCGCATCCTCGCGAATCGATATCCAATGGAGGGAGCCAGGCCAGTCGGAAATGAGTGAATTCAAAGCAATCCCTATACGTGGATCTATCCTGGTCTTTGTGGCGCTGGCGCTTTTCATTCCTCCTGCGCATACGGCACGCGCAGCGCAGAGTCGCGGCTCGGACGATGCGGCGCCGCGCAATTGCGCTTCGGCGGAGCAGGAGCCCTACCCGAAGGCTCTTATCTCGAATGGCCTCGTCGACGCCGTGGTGTACCTGCCCGATGCGGAGAAAGGCTACAATCGCGGCTCGCGTTTCGACTGGTCGGGCATGGTCGGCTGCCTCGCTTATAAGGGCCACACGTACTTCGGCGTCTGGTTCCCGCGCTACGATCCCCTGCTGCACGACTCGATCACCGGCCCCGTGGAGGAGTTCCGGTCAAGCAACGGTGAAAGCGCCCCGTTCTATGACGAAGCCAAGCCGGGCGGCCTGTTTGTCAAGCCCGGCATCGGTGTCCTGCGTCGCATCGACGATACGCCCTTCAAGTTTTCCACACACTATCCGCTGGTTGACGGAGGTCATTGGACTGTTCAAGCCCGGCGAAGCAGTGTCACCTTCCGGCAGAACCTCAAATCCACACTGGGAGTTGGTTACGTCTACACGAAAGTGTTGAAGCTCGACAAGCACGCGCCCGTGCTCATCCTCCAGCATGAGTTGAAAAACACCGGCAGCAAGACCATCGACACAGAGGTCTACGATCACGACTTCTTTGTGCTCGATGGCGCTCCCACAGGCCCCGGTGTGGTGGTGAAGTTTCCCT
>JAJZAL010000305.1 GCA_021799405.1 Acidobacteriota bacterium | reverse complement strand
CTTCATGGTCAGGTTTAGACCCAATTGTTGGCCCGAATCCAGACGGACGCGATTGTAAACTTCGGTCTGAAAGCGCGGCGCCGTGGCTGTAACCGTATAGATTCCCGGCAGTAAATAAAGCAGCGAATAGACGCCTCGGGTATCTGTCTTTGCGGAGGCGGAGACCTTGGTGTCGACATTGACCGCGGTAACGGTTGCATTTTGAATGACGGCGCCTGAGGGATCTTGCACCTCGCCGGTAATCGTAGCGCGAAACTCCTGCCCATGGACTTGCGTTACCAGTGGGACAGCCAAGAGTAGAAGCACCGCGAGATGCCGGGGACGAGATGGCCAGGATAGGGCTCCAAGCAGCCATCGCAATTCTGAGTGTTGGTTCTTTCCATTCCTCATTGTCTTTCTCCTGCCTCCCCCTGTTGTTCTTGTCGGTCACCGAGATATCTCGGGCGGCTTGTCGGGGATCCGCTGAATCTCAGAGATCGCCGACCCTCGCCGGGGAAGGATATTCGTCTAGCACGGTCAGCCGGCTTTTTGCGCAAACCCATCGGAACAGCCTTGCATCGATCAGACAGTTGCGGGAGGCTTACCGTCCTGGTTGTTCTCCGTGAGAAATGCGACCGCAGTGCGTCTAAAGTTCATCTCAGGTTGACAGCGCTGTCACGAATTGGTCAGAATGGTATGCAGCTACCGTTGCCTTTGTCAAGAAGATTAAGCTTCAGCTTGCCGCCTTGCCTTTCGATCTGACATTGGCGCGCCGCAGGACCGCTTGCAAGCCCTTGAAAGGAGGTATCGATCTGACAGGGATGGGGTGGTCTTGCAGTCGGGGATTGTTTGCGTAGGCTCTAGCTTTCATTGTGCTACGCTGTTGACGTGCAAGCGGACTTGTTTTGGGCGGCGCGATTGGAAAGAAGGGCTGCCTGTATGTTGTGGCAGGCAATTAACAAGCTGGGAGACGGGGTACCAACAAGATGCGTATACGAAGCAAGCAGGCACCCACCCTGGCGGATGTTGCCCGTGAGGCGCGGGTCTCTCTGAAAACTGCGTCTCGCGTCCTGAATGGGGCATCAAATGTCCGTCAGGAAAAGGTGACCAAAGTCCGTGCTGTTATGACGCGGCTAGGCTATCGCCCGAATGAACTGGCTCGGAGCCTGATGACACGCAAATCAGGCGCAATTGGTATCATCGTTGCCAACCTCGCCAATCCGTTCGTGATTGAGGTGATTAAGGCAGTTCAGCAAGTAGCGCGCGCAAATGGCTATGTTCTCATCATCACGAGCTCCGAGGGCCAGCCGGAGGTAGAGAGCGCTGAGATTGAAAGTCTCGTGCGGCGTAGGATTGACGGCTTGATCATTGCCCCGGCAAGCAGCGGCCCAAGGCTGTCAAGCAGTGTGTTGCCCGCGAATATCCCTGTGGTTACTTTCGACCAGCTTGTCCGGAGCTCCGTCTTCGACTCCGTTATCATCACCAACCGCCAAAGCTCCTCCGATGCGACGCAGCATATGATCGCGCACGGGTATCGAAGGATTGTCGCTGTCGGTACGCGGCCACATCTTTATACCTCGAAGGAGCGCATAGCGGGATATCGCAGAAGGATGGCTCAAGCGAACCTTAAGCCGAGAGAGTGCTTCGTCAAACACGAAAGCTTTTTGACCGTGGAATGGCTTGAAGAAGAGGTTGTCCGGGGGCACGCAGCAGACGCCATCTTTTCCCTAAATTGGGTCACGACACAGCATGTTTTGCGTGGTCTCCGTGACTTAGGGATCTTCGCGGGCCGTGATATCCCGCTGATATCCTTCGACGATTTTGACCTGGGCGACATGTTGATACCAGGGTTATCGGTTGTGCAGCAGCCTTCTGATTCTTTGGGGAGGGAGAGTGCGCGGCTGCTCTTCGAGCGGTTGAAGGGTGACCACGCCCAACCTTTCCGGCGCATTGTTCTGCCTGCCCGTCTGGTGATTCGGGAATCCTGTGGCTGTCGAGGTGGCGGTACCCTCTGAGCCGGTACTCCAAAAGCGAAAGGCTGTGGAGAGGTGTTTCCTGCGGCTGGCGCCTGGGTGGAGGTGTAAAAATGGCTGACCGGCATCTACATTCCGTTATGCCCCAACAGCGAATTGGGGACGCTGCCTGTTGCCGAGCTGAGGGCTGAAAACATACCTTGCTGGAGGCGCCCACCCTCCGGAAGTGAAATCACGTTTGAGTGATTGCCCGGTCTCGTTTATGCAAAGTCTGGAATGTGCGGCGGCACTGCTGCTCCGAGAGCAACAAATGGCCGGAATCGCGTAAGGCGTGGGTGCGAGTGAAGAGCAAATCGTCGAACTAGGCCTTGACAGGACGGTCACGCACTGCGGGGCGGGCGGGGATTGCCGCGAAGCAGAGCGTCGAAAAGGACGCATCAGCAACAGGGAGTTCAGCGATTTTGTGAAGGCTGAGCGGTCATCTTGACAATCGATAGTAATCGATCATAGCATGACGGGGATATCTCAGCTCATCTTTAGCTGATTCTCAATATAGCATAAACGGTCGGTGGCGCAGCGGAGGCAAGCCTCAGATGACGGAGCGCAACATCTTGGTGGTGCAGGCGGGCGGTCCGACTCAGGTGCTGAACACCTCGCTGGCAGCCATTGTGGAAGAAGCTCGTGGATCGGGGGCCTTTCAGCAAATCCTGGGCGCTCGCTCTGCCATGAGGGGGCTTGCCAAGGGACAAGTGGCGGACCTGACCGGTCTCTCCGCGCAGGATCTTCGCGTCCTGCGAAGCACGCCTGGAGCAGCGCTGGGTGCGTCTCGCTATCAGTTGACGGTAGAGGACCTTACAGCGATACTGCAGCACCTGGAACGCCTGCGGGTGACCGATCTGCTGCTGATTGGCGGAAATGGAACCATGCATGCCGCGAATCAACTCGCCAATCGGGTTCAGCAGGAGGGACGATTGATCCGGATCGTCGGCGTGCCGAAGACGGTTGACAATTATCTGGAGAGGACGGACCGCTCCCCGGGCTATGCAAGCGCGGCCCGCTATATTGCTCAGGTAACGTGCGACCTTGCTGCGGACGTGCGCTCCATGCCGCAGCCGGTCTCTATCCTTGAGACGATGGGGCGTAGCGTAGGATGGTTGGCTGCTGCGGCTTCAGCAACAAAAGGAGATGAGGCGGAAGCTCCTCATATCGTTCTTCTGCCGGAAAGACCCTTCGTGTTGGATCGTTTTTTGGGCCAGGTAGACGAGTGCGTTATGCGGCGCGGGTGGTGTGTGGTTGTAGTGGCGGAAGGTCTTCGGGATCCACAGGGGCGCATGGTCTATGAGGTAGAGGATCCGGCTCAGGCTGATGCGCTGAAACGATCCATCACAGGCGGAGTCGCGCAGTACCTGGCCGACAGGGTGGCCCAGCATCTCCAGTTGCGCTGCCGAAGTGAGAAGCCCGGCCTGTTGGGGAGATCGTCGATGCAGCATGTGGCTTGCCAGGATCGTGAGGACGCGGAGTTGGTAGGGCAAGCCGGGGTGCGAGCTCTCCTGGAGGGTGGCGCCGCGCGGATGGTATCGCTGCGACCACTGCAGAGCACGCAGTCAGGAGAATATGATCTTGTGCCGCTGATTGAGGTTGCGGGCAGGGAGCGTCCAATTCCTGGCGAGTGGATTCAAGATGGCGATGTTCCGCTTGCCGCGCCATTTTTCGAGTACATCCGACCGCTGATCGGCCAGTTGGGCTCACACCCTCAGATCACATTGCCGGATTATCCGCCAAGCTTTCGGCAGACCGCTTCCGAAGAAGAGAGGAAACATGTCATCCAATAGCGAAGCTCGGAAGGGCGTTCGTCTAGGCGTTATTTCTGTGGGCCGCAAGCGCCCGGGATTTGACCAGGAGTGGAATCAGATAATGACGGCCCGCTGCCTGGAGAGGTTGGAGAAGTTTGGCTACTCCGCGATGCGAATCGAAGAGCCAGTGGTCGACGAGATGACGACCGTAGCAGCTCTGGAGGAGGTTCAGCGGGCAGGGTGCGAGGCGCTTCTGCTGCTGCAGCCCTCGATTGCCCATGGACAACTGGCCCTTACAGTGGCCCAGCGATGGTCTGATCCGGTGATTCTCTGGGCGACTCCGGAACGGCCTGGCGATGGGAAGGTGAGCTCCTGTTCGCTGGTGGGGCAGCATCTCTGGGCCTCGTCTCTGCGGCAGGCAGGACATCCCTTTGAATTTGTCTATGGCGATCCCGATGACAGCGCTGCGCGTGAGGAGTTGGCGAGGGCGGTCACGCTGGCGCGCGCGGCCTTTCGCCTTCGCCGTAGCCGTGTCGGTCTGGTGGGGACGCACGTTCCGGGTTTCATTGATCTGGCGGTAGAGCCGTTTCTGCTGCGTCAAACGGTCGGCGCCCAGCTTTGTCCGCTCAGCCTGCCGCAGTTTATTGAGCGCGTCCGAGAGCTACCTGAGCAAGCTGTTCTCCGCGATGTCCAGAAGGTGCAGGAGATGAAGTTGCCTCTGCAGGGCGTGGTGGCCGAGGATCTGACGATGAACTCGCGCTACTACATGGCGATGCGAGAGCTGATGGAAGAGGAGAGGCTGGATGCTCTGGCCATCCAATGCTGGCCTGAACTGCCGAACCTGCTTGGGCAGTGGCCGTATCTCGCTGTTTCGCGGCTAAGCACTGAGGGACGCGCCGTCGCCATCGAAGGCGATGTGGATGGGGCCCTGAGCAGTCTGATCAGTCTTCTGATTGGGGCTGGGCCTGGATTTCTGACCGACTGGCTGGAACACGACCAGAACTCGATCTTCTTCTGGCACCCCGGTATGGCTCCCATGGATATGTGCGACGGCCCTGGGTGCGATGGGGCTCCCGCGCTGGCGCCCCACTTCAATATCGCCAAGCCGCTGGTGGTAGATGGCCGTATCCGAACGAACGAGCCTGTGACGGTTCTGCGTCTGTGGCGCTGCGATAATCGCTACCATCTTACGGCGCTGGAAGGCCATACCATCGAGCCACGCCGCAAGCTTACGGGTAATACCGCTCTGGTCCAGATCCCGGACGTCGCCGTTCCTCCCTGGTTTGATCGTTTGCTGCATGCAGGGTTGCCGCACCACGTGCTGGTCTCCTTTGGAACCCATGGCGAAACTTTGCGCCGGCTAGCCAGATTGCTGGGAATTTCATGGTGGCAGTGATTTGGTAACAGCGGATTTATCAAGATGATAGCGATTATCGATTGTGATAGTTTATGACCAGTAGCTGATTGAAAAACGTGCCGAATCTACAAGCGAGGCGCAGCGAAAAGATGAAGTGGCAAACAGAGCAACGCAATGGATCGGCTATTGCATTTTCAGTGTTGGCGGGCGCCCCGAAGAGGGCTTTCAGTGGCGTTTTCCTTGGGGAAAGCGCCCATCGAGGTCGAGGAGTCTGTCTACACTTACACTGAAAATGCTGTAGCGTCTTGGACTCCGCTTCTTGATCAGCTTCCAAGACCAGAGCCTGACTGCTCTTCATTGCGCAAGTCCGCAATCAGCCGAAAGGAAAGGGAGGCCCAATGCCTGCACGTGTAGCGCGCCATCATGTTCGTCAAGAGATCCAGCGCCGAATTCTGTCTGGGGAATCGAAGCCCGGGGAGCGTCTCAGCCAGCAGAGCCTGGCTCGGGAACTGGGAGTAGCGCAGGGTACGGTTCGCGAATCTCTGTTTGAACTACAGAGGCTTGGTCTGGTCGAATCGGTGGATCAGTTGGGAGTGTTTGTCGGGAGCCTGGATGCCAATCGCATCTGCCAGGCCTATCAGGTTCGCGAAGCGCTGGAGGGATTGGCTGCCCGTCTGGGTTGTGGCAAT
>JAJZAL010000304.1 GCA_021799405.1 Acidobacteriota bacterium | reverse complement strand
CACTTGCGAAGGATAGGATCGCTTCAGGATCGCAAAGGATCGTTGTACAGGTAAAAGGGGTTCGAGGGTGAGCAAGTCGGAAACGGCAGAGTCCACGGCTACCCGTGGCGGCGGAAGTGGCTGCGCATGTTCGGGAAGTTGCTTGTAAAAGATAATCTGCGTTCCATGCTCGCCCTTGCGAACCGTGCCTTTCAATGCTTGCGCCTGCTTGAAGGTAGGCCAAAATGAGGAGTTGTACTCACTCGACCAAAGCAAGAGAACATTGATTCCCCGGTAGGGCTTGCCGGCGTAGAAGTTGCGCGGGAATGGCCCGCCTGCATAGCGCGGCGTCTTCCACGGCTTTTCCAACGGAATCACACCTGCTTTGAGGCTGGAAATAATACGGTCAGTGACGGTCTGATAGATGCTGGGCCTGCTGGCTGCATTGCGATGGTTGCACTGTGCCATGACGTTTGCTCTCCTGTGCTGCCCGCGCGGGGCGAGATTCTGAAGGAGGGCATTTCGCCTTTGGCCCTCAACCAAATTTCCTTTTCTTGATGAGTGCCCCCGCTTCATGTCTTATGCGGCGGGCAGAGGCGAGGCGGCTTCGGTCAAGGGCGCGTGTTCTCTTGCGCGTTCATCGAAGCGCCAGCGAAGAGCATTGAGGGGTTCCGACCGGCTCTGCCATAAAGCCGTATGAAGCGCGGCACTTGATAAAAGAAGAAATTTAGGTCTACTTCCACATTGCTTTCAGGGGCGGGTCTTGCGGGGCAGGAACAGGCCTAGCTGAGGTGGGTGGTGGAAGACGCCGGTACTATCGGCGACTGCAACCAGGGAGGAGACGCCCTCCCTATGCGCCAGTGAAATCTCTTATAATGTGGGCATCGCCCACGATATGAAAACTACAGTGTTCTTTTCTTGGCAAAGTGATCGACCCTCCAAAGAGAGCCGCAACTTTATTGAGCAGAGTCTAAAGGATGCGATTGCTCGCCTCATCAGTGATGCGACCGTGGAAGAAGCAATCCGAGATGGACTGGAGTTGGATAAGGATACGAAGGGTGTTCCGGGAAGCCCCTCGATCATGGACACAATCTTTAGCAAGATTGATAACGCCGCTGTGTTCGTTGCAGACCTGACATTCGTAGGCGCGCGGAGCAGAGACGGGCTGACGCCGAATCCGAATGTTCTCATCGAATACGGCTGGGCCTTAAAGTCGTTGGGGCGCTCCAGAATCATCGGCGTGATGAACGAAGCCCACGGTGCGCCGGATGGAAAGTTGCCATTCGATCTTGCGCATCTACGGCATCCCATCACCTATAACCTTCCTGAAGGCGCATCTGCCGAAGAGCGCCGTACACAGAAAGAGCGACTAACAAACACCCTTGAATCTGCGCTCAGGTTAATTCTGACTAGCGAGGAGCTTCAGGCGTCGTTGCCGAAAGCACCGGAACCACCCGCCTTCGCAGCCCATGAATCATTTGAAGACGAGTCGAGATTTCGGAATCTGCGGCAGCCACTTGGCTATACATGGAGCGATATGCCGGGCCAGCAGACCGAGAATCAAGAGGTAGTTCTTCATAACAAACCGGCCATGTGGCTGCGCGTGATGCCGGTCTACGATCCGGACAAGATATGGACGGCCACTGAGCTACGAGCGGCTGCCCAATCCGGTGGACAGCACTTGCTAATGCCATTTTGCGATTCCGTTCTCCATCATCTTAGGGCGGAAGATGGCTTTGGCGTCTTTTCCTTGGATAGAAACTTCAATGGAAAAGTCGAGACACGATCGGTCACATTTGCATTTGATACGGGAGAGGTCTGGAGCGTGGATACAGCCTATCTCGGTTTCCAGCCAGATAAACTCTTTCTTGAGTCCATCGTCAAGGCTTATACCAGCGCATTGAAAGATTATGGTGAATTTCTCCAAAGACTCGGCATCACAGGTCCCTTTCAATGGATAGCAGGTCTGATCGGGGTAAAGAAGCGTCGTTTGGCCGTTCCTCCGCCCGCAGGCCACATCAACATTCACCGTGGCCAGGAGTGTCTCGGTGATCCGATTATTCAATCAGGAACATACGACCCGGCTCAGGACGCCAAGAAGTCTCTACAACCGTTTTTCGATCTGGTTTGCCGCAAATGCGGGCGGTCCTATCCCGATTACCCGCCATTCGCTTGATTGAGGAGATGTGCTCGCAGTCATGCGGGCCGTTCCACTCCATTCAGAGAATCGCGGCAGCACTGAGACAGAGGAGTCGTTGAACGCTGAAGTTCACCATTGAACAAGCGTGCAACTGCGGAGGGCGCTATGTGTTCTCCGCTTACGGAGACGCCGATTGTGGAAGTGCTGCTTGCGAGAAGTGTGGGCAATCGTCGCATTTGATGAATCCTTTGAGTGTCAGCGTTGTCGCAGAACGGCTGCTGCACCGAAGCAAAGCCGAATTGGAAAGCGGAGACTACGGCCTGTCGATTGTCATAGCGGTGATGGCAATCGAATCGTTTCTCACGCGGCTCTATTTGAAGCTGAAAGGCATGGATAGCTATGCTTCCACGTTCACCCTTCCAACGACGGCACAGGAGAACGAGTGGGAACAGGAGTACCCAAGGTCCGGGGGCTTCACAGGTCCGATTGGTTTTGTGTCGCAACGGCTCTTCGGCACGACTTTCGACAGATTTGTTGCGGGAAACGCGGCTGCAACTGCTATTTGCTCTAGCTTGCCCAACCCTGCAAACGTAGCTCCGACCGAATACTTCCGGAGCGAACTATTTAAGCTCCGCAACAGGATTGCTCATTGGGGATATGTGAACTCTGACAAGGCGGAAGCAGAATTGTGTCACCACTTGGCAGTCGCAATCGTCTCGATCCTCCGAGAGATGGATCGATCTAAATACGCCGCGTTATAGAGGTACAAGATTCAATGAAGCTCACAGAGGTAATTCGTAAGGTTACTCCTGCCGTCGTCGCATTCGGCTCACGTGTCGTTCCTACAGAGTCGAGTGCAACTCCCGGTTTTCCAGCGATAATCGGCACTGGCTTTATAGTCGATGAGCGTGGGCTAGTCATCACGAATGAGCATGTCATAGAGGCCATTGGCAAAATCCCGAAGCCAGCACGCTTCGTGATTCTATTTCCTGAGCCGATTAGTGAAGGTGGACAAACACGTTTTGGCGTAGTTCTGCGCTCCATCTTGGCGATTAACTCAATTGCTAGTGTTGAATCCTCCAGTCCCTAATTTGGAAGTGCCAAACCGGATTGTGGGTTTGTGCGAATTGATCTGCGAGGTCTTCCGGTGATGGAAATATGCGACGAGTCAAACACAATCGAAGTGGGTCTGGATGTGGCCACGCTAGGTTTTCCAATGGGTGAAGTCCCGCTCACACCCTACGACACGACGAAAGCCTCCCAAGTATCCACATTTGCCAGGAGAGGAATTGTAAGCAGCGTGCTCCCATGTGCATGCGCTGACCCACACGGTTTCTCCATCGATATTCTCTCGGAAGGTGGAGCAAGTGGCTCACCGATATTTCGGACGGATGACCCGCGGGCCATCGGCATACTCCACGCAGGATTCAATGGTGCTCCGATTACTTATGGGGTTCCAGGACACTTGCTCAAGACTGGCCTCGACATCGTTACGAAAGACTGGAACCCGGATCTGACGAAAATCCCGACTCTGGCTCAAATTGTGGAGCAATATCGCACACAGGGGGCGCAGGGATTCGATTGGACTATTTTGAAGGTGCCAAGGGCAACCTAGAGAATTTGCCTCCGTATTGCTGGCACTTCGTCAGGCTTGGCTACAGCTGTGCTTTGCCTGACGCTACCAGTGCTGCATACGTTTGTATGTAGAAGCGTGCTCAAGCGTCGATTGAAGTGGGCCAAATCACGGGTGGCTGATTCCAGGCTGCGTCAACCGTGACGGAAATACACTCAACAGTGCGGAAATCTACAATCAGAATTAGTATTTCTCGTATCGATAATGTATCCGGCACAAAGCGCACAAAGAACAGCCGCCAGCGGCGGCTCGTGCGCGGGGATTTGCCGCGAAGAACGCCCCGGCGGGGCTGCGGCAAATCAGAACCAATATCGGAAGGGATGATGTGGATATGGAACTCCCTGCGCCAGCCTCCGCCACGGCTCCGGCAAAAGACGGCTTCGGGAGCGTTCCACGGTCAGCCTGTCCTGCGGTGCTGGCCTCTCCTGGATTTATCGTGCGTCTCCGCCGCCTTCGACGCTTTCGCTCTTGTAACGTCCACTTCCGGGTGCGGCAACTCCCATCCCGCCATGCCCTGCAACACGCGGTCGGCGTGCTTGATGGTGTTCACATGCCCATAATGCTCCTCGATCATGTGGACGGAAGTACCCATCTGCTCGGCAAGGAAGTACACGTCCACGCCCTCCTGCAAGCGGAGCGTGGCGTAGGTGTGCCGGAAGCAATACGGCGATCTCGGAACGCCCTGCGTGCCTTCGCGCAAATTCGCTTCGTTTAGAAGATCGGCAATTAAACTGGTGTAAAGGGATTTTGCAGGTTTGCCCGCGATATTGGTAAAGACTCTATCCTCCGGTTCCGTGGCTTTGGAGATAGCGCGGATGCGTTCCAGATAATCTCCGACGCTCTTGGGCGCAACCAGCTTGCGCGACTTGCCTTTGCCCTGCACAAACAGGACAACAATCTCGCGGCCCTCACGGTCTTTTGCAGGCATAATGTCGCGCCAGCGGAGATTCTTCATCTCCGCTGGCCTCATGCCGGTATTGCAGGCAATCAGAATCATGTTGTAGGTGACAGTGTGATACCAGACGCTCGAAGGCTTATCCGCCTCGCCAATCCACTTGCGGCCTACAGTGTGGAGCTGGCGGTATTCCTCCAGCGTGAACTCGTCACGCCGCATCGTCTTAAGCTTCGGGCGCTCGTCGAAACGCTGGCTTGCAGGAACATAGCGTTTCTTGATGGCATAGTTCATCACCGCACCGAAGATAGACATCTCGAACCGGATGGTGGAATCACTGATAAAGGGAACCGTTCTTTCATCGGAAGGTTTGACCTTGATCGGTTTCAAGACCCGGATACCACGCGTGTGTTGAACCTTGGTGCGGCGCTCGGCCTCGTTGTCAGCGAAGGCTTGCGCCATCTCGTCGCTGACCTCCCGAACGCCGTTGCGCTTATTGCGCCCCGCGCCGTTCACCCGCCGCCATGCCGGATAGCCGCCCCAAAGCTCATCCCCGATAAGGTGAACCTGCGTGGAGCCGACATATTTGTCTAAAGCGCCTTCGATGATGGCGCGAATCTTCTTAGGACGCGCCTTGCCGATTTCCCCACGTTGCGCCCGCGCTTCCTGGGTCAGCAGATACTCTCTCCCCACTTCGCGGAAGGGGCGGTTGAATACGGGAACGTCATGCTTGATGCGAAACCGGATGTCTGCGTCCTGATCGAAGGCGCGTCCCCGCGCCGCTTCTTTAGCGGAGGTTTTGAGCGAAACCGTCTTGTAGCGGTCGGCCTTCGGCATCTTCATGCGGCAATACCACATGCGATGCGCCACATCGCCGCGCCGGAAGATGATGAGGCCCGGCTTCAGTTCCTCTTTTTCGGTGACGAATGCCATAATTGGCCTCCGTCGTTTGACTCGTTTTGTGCAGATTCCGTGTAGGGTTGTTACGTAAGTTCTTGAATCCTCGCATCTGTGCAGGACTCGTATAGGTGGTATAAGAATATTATCTTATTTATTTATAGGCATTTACGTTATACTTGTCATCCTGACCGGGGCAAACTCAGGCATTGGCTTTGAGGCAGCCCGGGAGCTCGCCCGTAAAGGTGCCG
>JAJZAL010000303.1 GCA_021799405.1 Acidobacteriota bacterium | reverse complement strand
TTTTTGCACCTGGATGTGAATGGCCATCGTTATCGCGTAATTTTGCGTCACGGCTCGCGCATCGTGGACCCGGATGAGCCCGGCGGCGGAAAGCTGCGCCGTGTGGTCGTGCTCTACGGCGCACCTACGGCGCACGTCTGGAATGCCATTTTCGGAGCCGTCGAGTTCTATGCCGCGGGCAGCCTTCTGCTGCTTGCGGTGACGGGGCCGCTGATCGCATGGCTGCTGCATCGCGGCCTGCTGCCGTTGCGCCAGTTGGCCGCGCTGGCCGCGCATGTCTCGGCGGACTCCTGGCAGTTTTCACCTCCGGCCAGTGCCCGCAAAACCCCGGAACTGGCCCCGCTTACACACGCCATGGAAAGTGTCCTGCAGCGCCTGGAGCGCGCCTTCACGCAACAACGCATCTTCGTTTCAGATGCGGCTCACGAACTCAAGACCGCGGTTGCCGTGGTGAAGTCGTCGCTGCAACTGCTTGGCCTGCACAAGCGCACCCCCGCCGAATATGAGGCCGGCATCGATCGCTGCCTTGCCGACACACAGCGCCTCGAAGATCTGGTGGCCAAGATGCTTACCCTGGCGCGCGTCGAGGACGGTTCTGCCGCAGGCGGTGCGCCCCTGCAAGCTACGGGCCTGGTCTCCTGTCTCCGCCACGCTGCCGCGCATCTTGATACTGTCGCCGCGCTGCACCGCGTCCGCGTAGCTATGGAGACTCCGGATGTTGAGGCTGCGGGCGTCCGCGTCGCTCTCGGCGCGGAAGACTGTCTGTTGCTGGTTTCCAATCTGCTGCTCAACGCGATCCAGCACAGCCCGCCTGAGTCGATCGTCCAGATTCGTCTGGTTCTAAATCCGGCCGAGAAGGCCGCAGAGCTTTTGATTGAAGACCATGGAGAGGGCATCGATCCGGCGGCGCTGCCTCACGTCTTTGACCGTTTCTATCGCGGGGATCCGTCGCGCGCCCGCTCCACGGGCGGCGCCGGCCTGGGTCTGGCCATCTGCAAGGCCGTGGTGGAGCGCGCCGCGGGCTCGATACAGCTCACCAGTCAGCCGGGGCAGGGAACCACGGTTGCCGTCCGCCTGCCGCTCGCTACGGAATTGCCCGCGAGTCCACCTGCTCATTCAGCTTCAATTAATGAGTCTGTGGCAGACTTCTTGCGCCGGTGAATCTTCCAGTTTACCGAGTTCGTATTGGAGTCTCCGATGCACGACCAGTATCGTTTTCGTCTCATTGCGAGGGCTTTCCTGCCCGCATTTCTTTTTGCCAGCCTGATTGCCATTCCAACCCTGCTTGCCGCGCAGCAGCCCTACCACATCCTCAACCGATGGAAGATTGGTGGCGAAGGCCGCTGGGACTACCTGCACGCCGATCCTGCCGCGCATCGCCTCTACATCGCACATGGCCCCGGCGTCGACGTCGTCGATCTGCGTACTGGTAAGCTTACTGGCTCCATCAAGGGCCTGCACGGCACGCATGGCATTGCGCTTGACGCTGCGGGCAGGTACGGCTATATCTCCGATGGCGGTGGCAACGCCGTGGTTGTCTTCGACCGCGCTACACTGGCTGCCGTGGCGACCATTCCTGCCGGCTCGAATCCCGACGGCATCATCTTTGAACCGGTCACGCGGACCGTATGGGCCTTCAACGGGCGCAGCCAGAATGTTACCGTGATCGACACGGCCACGCGCTCTGTTGCTGCCACCATTGCCCTGCCCGGCAAGCCGGAGTTTCCCGCCGTCGATGGAAGAGGCAACGTCTTCGACAACATCGAGAGCAAGAGTGAGATCGTCCGCCTCGACGCCCGCGCGAAAAAGATCACCGCCGTCTGGCCGGCAGGCTGCGATTCACCCTCCGGGCTGGCGCTGGATAAGGCGGGGCATCGCCTCTTTCCTGTCTGCGATGGGCAAAAGATGTCCGTGATTGACTCCAAGACCGGCAAGCTGCTGGCTAACCCCGCCATTGGCGACGGTCCCGACGCCGCCCGCTGGAGCGCCAGAGATAAGCTGGCCTTCGCCTCCTGCGGCGGCGGAGTTCTTTCAGTCGTGAATGCCGCGGTTCCCGGCTATCCCACGATTGAGACCCTGCCCACCCAGCGCGGAGCGCGCACCATGGCCTACGATCCATCCACTGACCGCATTTACCTGGCGACCGCCGAGTTCGGCCCGCGCCCCGCGCCGACGCCGCAGAACCCGCGCCCCCGGCCTGTCGCGGTCCCCAACAGCTTCACCATCATCGTGGTCGGCCGTTAGCCGCCATCGGTCCGCCGCAAGCGGACCGATGGGGCGCAGCCCATCATGCCGGCGGCTCCAGCCTTGACCTGGCCCCCCGTCCTTTCGTATGCTGCCAGCGTTTGCGCGTGGCCGAAAGGCTTCTTACTCTAACCCCGCAGGGAGGGCCAGCATGAGCACACACGCACCGGCACCAACTCCCGCCGCCAGCCCTGTTTCCAGCACCGCTTTCAGCCTGGACGCCCAGCCGCTTCTGGTTCGTCGCGCCGCCGTGCTGGGCGCTGGCACCATGGGCTCCCGCATCGCGGCTCATTTGGCGAACGCAGGAATCCCCGTTCTCCTGCTTGACCTTCCGCCAAAGAACAAAGGCGAACGCACTCTGGCACAGTCGGCGCTCGATGCGCTCCTGAAGGCCAGACCGGCGGCTTTCTACGAGCCTTCGCTGGCCGCGCTCGTTACCCCGGGCACCTTCGACGACGATTTGCAGAAACTGTCTCGATGCGACTGGGTGATCGAAGCGGTCGCCGAGAATCTCGCCATCAAGACGGCCCTGCTGGCACGGGTTGAGCCGCATCTGGCAGCGCACGCGCTGCTCACCACCAACACCTCCGGCCTGCCGATTGCGCAGATCGCCGCCCGTCTCGGCGCTTGCCGCAGCCGCTTCTTCGGCACACACTTCTTCAATCCGCCCCGCTACATGCGGCTGGTTGAGGTGATTCCCACCGGCGAGGCCGATCCCGGAGCGGTGGCTGCCTTCGCCGCCTTTGCCGACCGCATCCTGGGCAAGCAGGTCGTTTTCGCCAGGGACACACCCAACTTCATCGCCAACCGCATCGGCATCGCCGTCATGTTTACCGCAGCCAACCTCATGCTGGAGCAGGGCTTAAGCATCGAGGAGGTGGACGCCTTGACCGGCCCGGCCCTCGGGTGGCCGCGTACCGGAACCTTCCGCCTGGCAGACCTGGTCGGTATCGACGTCCTGGCCCACGTAGCCGCGAACTTCCCGCAGGGCGTGCCCCAGGGCAAGTTCTCGCCGCTTCTGGACGAGCTTATGAAGCGCGGCTGGCTGGGCGACAAGGCAGGTCAGGGCTTCTTCAAGAAAATGCGTGGCGCCGACGGCAAGGACGAGCGGCTGGTTCTGGATCTCAACTCGTTCGAATATCGTCCTGTCAAAAAGCCGGCCCTTCCGGCTCTTGAGATGGCCAGGAATGCCTCGACCGTGACCGAGCGGCTGCGCCTGCTGCTTGCCAACGATCCGGGGAAGGATAGGGCAGCGGCCTTTCTGTGGCCGTTCCTGTCTTCGCTCTGGAACTACGCGGCAGACCGCATTGGCGAAGTGGCTGCTGCCGCGTCGTCCATCGACGCCGCCATGCGCGCCGGCTTTAACTGGGAGCTTGGCCCATTCGAGATGTGGGACGCGGCTGGCGTCGAGTCCACTGCGGCCCGCATGAAGACGCTTGGCCTGACGGCCAGCCAGCGCGCGCAGGAGCTTCTGGCTGCCGGCCGTTCCTCCTGGTACTCCGGCGATGGCCGCGAATGCTTCCAGCCTGAAACCGGCAAACTGGAGCCGGTACCGGCTGCTCCCGGTCACGCGCGCGTTGCCGCTTTTCGCCGCAGTCATGGCATCGTCCGCTCCAACACTGGAGCTTCGCTGGTCGATCTGGGTGACGGCATCGGCTGCATCGAGCTGCACTCACTCAAAAACGCCATCGGCGGCGATGTGCTGAGTTTGATCTCCGGCGTGCTCAGCCCATCCTCTGATGCGGTGCGCGACTTTGCCGGCTTCGTCATCACCGGCGACCGCGACAACTTCAGCGTCGGCGCCAACCTGATGCAGATGCTGCTGATCGCGCAGGAAGGCGAGTGGGAGGAGCTTGCCGCGATCATTCATGCCTTCCAGCAGATGACCGCGTCCATCAAGTTCTGTCCGCGCCCGGTCGTAGTGGCGCCCTTCGGCCTGACACTCGGCGGAGGCGCCGAGATATGCCTCCACGCCACGCGCCGCCAGCCCTATGCGGAGACTTACATCGGACTGGTCGAGACGGGCGTCGGCCTCATTCCAGCCGGAGGCGGCACCAAGGAGATGCTGCTGCGCGCCGTGGATGCCGCCATCGCTCTGGCGCCACCCGATCCGCGCGATCCGCCCTCCCGCTTTGCGCAGTCGGCGGAACTGGCTTCGGCCCTCAAGCGTTCCCTCGAATTGATTGCTCTGGCCAAGGTTTCCACCTCGGCGGCGGAGGCCCGCTCGATGGGCCTGCTGGCCTCAGCCGACCGCATCACCATGAACCGCGAGCGGCTGCTTCTCGATGCCAAGGCGCAGGCGGCTGCGCTCGCTGGCGTGGGCTATACACCGCCGCAGCCGCGCACGCAGATTTCCGCTCCAGGCACGGCGGCGCTGGCCGCGATGGAAACCGGCATCTTCCTGATGGGCGAGGCCGGCTACGCTACAGAGCACGACCAGAAGGTGGCGCGCTGGGCGGCGTATGTGCTGGCGGGCGGCCGCGTGACTCCAGGCACCGCGGTGAGTGAACAGTATCTGCTCGACCTGGAGCGCGAGGCCTTCCTGTCGCTCTGCGGCGAGCGCAAGACGCAGGAGCGCATCGCATATACACTCAAAACCGGTAAGCCGCTGCGGAACTAAGAAGCCGGTACTGTTCAATACCGGACAACCATCGCCAGTTTCGGACAGAGTATTCTCGCCTCACCTTGATAACGCTTTTGTTTTCAAGCTGCCTATTTGGCCCCTTGGATGCAGGAACCCGTAGCAGAGGACTTACGTACAGGAGGACAACGCATGTTCAGCGATCTGAAGTTCGCGATCCGGCAATTGCGAAAATCGCCTGGCTTTGCCCTCACTGCGATTGTGACGCTGGCTTTGGGAATTGGCGCCAACGCCGTGGTGTTCAGTGTTTTGAATGCTCTGGTGCTGCGCCCAGTGAACGTGCCTAGCGCGCAGAATCTCTACATGGTGCAGCGGTTCCAGTATCCGTCGCAGTCCTACCCGGATTATCTTGACCTGCGCGACCGGAATCGAACCTTCGAGAGTCTGGTGTCGTTCCAGATCCCTGGTCCGGTGGGGGCGGATACCGGAGGGAATCCATCGATTGCGTGGCCCTACCTGGCCAGCGGAAACTACTTTGACGCGCTGGGAATTCAGCCGTATTTGGGCCGGTTTTTCCACGCTTCGGACGAAAAAGGGATCAACAGCGCGCCCTACGTTGTACTGAGCTATGCCTACTGGCGCAGCCATTTTCACAGCGATCCGGGCGTGGTTGGCCGCACGATCGACATTAACAAGCACCCACTCACCATCATCGGCGTGGCGCCACAGGGATTTCGCGGCACGGAGCTGTGGTTTGCGCCGGCGTTTTGGGTTCCGATGCTTGAGGAGCCTTTAGTGGATGGCTACAACCCGCTGAAAAGTCGCGGCAGTCACTCGCGATGGGTAATCGGCCGCCTCAAACCGGGGGCGACTCCCTCACAAGCCACAGCGGACCTGAATGCCATTAGCACGTGGCTATCAAAGACCTACCCAAGAGATGACGAAGGCGTGAAATTCACTCTGGCTCGGCCGGGGTTAGTCGGTGACTTCCTCGGCGGACCGGCGCGGGCATTCATGGCGGGCCTGATGCTGCTCGCCGGCCTGA
>JAJZAL010000302.1 GCA_021799405.1 Acidobacteriota bacterium | reverse complement strand
GTTTGCCAAGTTGCTTCAAAAGCGGCTCAATGGCGAACCGCCTGAGAACGTCGACCTGAAAGGTCTGGTGCTGACGGGATTTGACATCAAGAACAAGCACGATGCGGCCGGTGACGAGGATGAGCCTCCGACGCTGAAACCCGTCGGCCCTGGTACGGGCGGCGGACAAGGCGATGCCCCCCGCTACCTGCGTGAAATCATCGACCGCCTGAACCGGTTGTTTGGTGATGCCACGCCACTGCGTGACCAGGCGACATTCGTCAATCACATCGTTGCGATTGCACGGGAAAACGATGTCGTGATGGCTCAGGTGGAGAACAACAGCCGGGAGCAGGCGCTGAAGGGAAATTTGCCCGGCGCGGTTCAGCAAGGGGTGGTTCGCGCGTTAACCTCACACCAAAAGCTGGCCACCCTGGTGCTCAAGTCCGACCGTCAAGCAATGGCCGCACTGACTGACGTGATTTACGAGTTGATCCGGGAGTGCCGCGACATCGATCTGGATGACCTCGGTGTTTGATCTGTTGAACCTCCCCGGCGTCAAGCCGATGGATTTGCGCATGGGCCATAAAGCCATCGTCGTCATTGCCGAAGTCATTGAAGGCGATCTGCCGCAATGCCCGGACTGCGCCAAACCCATGTATCGACATGGCCGGCGGACAAATACGTTCGCCGACACCCCGATGCAGATGCAACCCGTGCGGCTTGAAATCACCCGGCCACGCTACCGATGTAGCGAATGCGGCAAAACGGTTGCGCCGGAACTGCTCTTTCTGGATGAGCGCCGTCGGGCGACGAAACGGTTGGTTGATGCGGTGCGTGAGCGTTGCCTTGGAATGACCTTCCATGCCCTGGCAGATCAAACCGGGCTTGCCGTCAATACCATCAAAAACATCGCACACGATCTGATCGAGGATTTGGAGCGCACGGTGCATTACGAAACCCCAGTCATCATGGGCATCGACGAGGTGAATCTGGCTGGTGATTATCGTTGCGTGATCACGAATCTGGCCACCAACAACGTCTTCCAGATGCTGGAATTCCGTACCCAGGAACACCTGAAGCCATTCTTTAAGAACCTCCCCGATAGAGAGAAAGTGGAGTGGGTTTGCACCGATATGTGGCGGCCGTTCAAACGATCCTTCAGCCAATACCTTCCGAATGCCCGACTGGTCATCGACAAGTTCCATGTGGTGAAGATGGCGTCCGAAGCCCTAGAGGAAGAGCGGAAGAAGTATCAGGTGACACTGACCAAGGACGAACGCTTGCACGTCAAGAAATCGATTCGCTGGCTCACGCTGAAGCGACCGGCATCATTGACTCCTGCGGAACGCACTGCCTTGGAAGTTGTTCGGCAAACCATTCCTGCGCTGGCGGAGGCTTATGACTTCAAGGAAGCCTTCTACCAAATTTACGATGACCAGGACAAGGCATCGGCAATGCGGGCATTCGAGGCATGGGAGACCTCACTGCCATCAACAGGGTTTGATATGTTTCGCAGTCTGGCCAAGACCGTCCACAACCATCACGAGGACATCTTTTCCTACTGGGATTCGCCCAGCCGTATTACGAATGCTTACACGGAATGTTTAAACGGCTTGATCAAGGTTTCTAACCGGATGGGGCGGGGATATAGTTACGAGATCATTCGGGCGAAGACGTTGTACGCCAAACATGCTCGCAAGGTGGGCAGTGGAGTCCGGATGGTAGTTCCTCATTCAACATCAGTTCCAACCAGCAGGGGTTCGCAGACTATCGAGTACGGCCCTCATATTCCGACCTTGGTTGAAATCGCGGAGTCAGGCGGTCTTGACTAAAACCGGTAGAAACAGAGATTCCATGAATGACAAACGTTATTGCTGCACACAATGACATCGGTTTGCAGGTTGTGGTGATACGCGAGGCCACGGACATGGCCAGGATGTTTTTCGAGCCCCCACGCCTACCAGTGATTGGCTGGCCAACCGGAGGAAAGATGGATAGTCACGAAGACGGCGATACTGTGGTAGAGCACCTCGATAGGACCGACCCAACGCAGCAGACTGCGACTTGGCGCAAAGCCGCGACCGACTATCACGGTGCGCTGGTACGGTTGGCGACGATGCGTGTCAAAAAGAAACAATATTTGCTCTTTGGATATGTCGAGCTCTTCCCGCGCGATATCCCTGTGCCGGAGAGTTTCAGTGCAGGGGAAAAGCCATGGGCAGTCCCCAACTTCGGGGGGGACGTAACGCTTGCGGTTTCGGCTCTGCCGATGTCCGTCGTCGAAGCGCTCGCCTGGTACGAAGAGGCGGCCCGAGGACGGGTGATGATCCCGCTAACTGCACCTGTCGAGCTTGACGCACCACCCCTTGGAGTCGAGCCGGCATTGGGCCGGTTCTGCGTGGGTGAGATTGTTCCATTCGCGGCGCAATGGCACGGCGGACCGCGGATACACCGGTTGGTGCCGATGGAAGACCCGCCGGAGGCAGTCCAGATTCTTGGATCGAGCACCGCAGCTCGTGAGTGGCTTGCTGCGAATGTCGGCCTCGATCCCTTCGATCACGAGGAGTGGCTTACAAGCCTGTCGCTGCTTGCCCCCGACCCGCTGCTCACAGGGGTCGGGCATTTCACGCGGGAATTGAATCCCAACGGCTCTGAGAGTGTGGTCCTTCAATCTCACCGGCGCCGTTATGATCGCTATCCCGAGGCAGACGCCGATGCGCTGAACCTCGTACTTCTCCAGCGGCGGTCCAGCGGCTGGACGGAGATCTTGCCCACCTCGTTCGACCCCGATGGCTTCGCCATCAAGGACTACCCCGAGCCAGTGGGCGAGATGGGTTACGCAATCTCTTGTCCTGTCCGTGGCCTCCTTCGCATGGTGCCACCGACATCGTTTTTTCGCCAGATTAGCTTCGGCATAGGTGTCGTCAACGCAGTCCTCAATGTTGAGGTGCCATCAGGCGGTCGCCGCAAGCCTGCGGCGCGCTACCAAACGAACCGCGTGACCGAAGCTGGTGGAGTGCATGTTGGGGATGCACTTCCGCCCTCGGGTGCAATTCGGATCGTTGAGTTGCAGGAGGTTCGCAAGGATCGAATCCAGCGACAGTCCGCGCCGCAAAACCTGTTCGGCTGCTATGAAAACGATAAGAACGATCTGACAAGTGACGATCTGGCCCACTTGCGCGCCGAGGCCGAAGCGTATGTGGCGAACCTCGTAGCCGTGGCGCAGCGTCGCGTCATCTTTGTTGATCCAGACTTTGGCGTGCGCGAGTTCCAAAACTATGCCCTTCGGGTTATGCGCGATGGTGTAGCGGTGAGAATTCTGACCGGCGCACCCCACATGCGGAAAGCGCGGCCAGACGATGACATAACCGATGCGTCAGCGGTGGAGCAGGCAGCGCCTTTCGCGCCGCCCAGCGTCCTACTGCTGCAACAGATCCAGCATGTGCAGGGGAAACTTGGGTTTGGCGCGCCAGAGGTATTCGTGATGCCAGGGTCAAGGAAACCTATCTTCCACGACCGCTTCCTCGTGATCGATGATGTCGTTTGGGCTTCGGGACCATCATTCAACGAGCTAGGTGAACGTATCGGCTTACTTAGCCAGGTTCATGATCCGCACAATGTCATCGCGGCAATTGAACGCGCGCTAGACCGCGCAAAACCTCTCGCAGTTTGGGTTGGTGAGAACATTCTCGGGGAACCGAAAGGAGATAGACAATAATGCCGCGCACGTTTGACAACTATTTGCTCGATCGACGTGCGCGGATCGACTCGTGGCTCGAACAGCACACAGAAGCCGAAGCCGTCACTGCGGTCTGCGAAAACTGGATTGCAGATATCCTGGATCGCGGTATCACGCTCTATTCTCGGCATGATCTTGCTTCGCTACCCGCAGATCTGGATATTGTCGATCGGCTGTCTACAGCAAGGTTCGATGGACTATCCTTGGCGTTGAAGTGGCAGATTGAAACTGGAGTAGGCAAAGAGCCAACCGAAGTCGCGCTGATCGGCTATGCACTTGCAGCTGCGAGCGGACGCGCCTATGCGGCGTATGGCCCATGTGGACTCGATTGGATCAGTCATTTTGTTCCGGCGATTAACGGATTATTGTGGGAGGATTTTGCCGACTCGGCGGCAAGTGTGTTTCGCAAAAATCCAGTCTTGCTGGAGAAGCTCATCGATTGTCTTACTGGAATCATAACAACAGCGGTCGACGCACCGGACACCGTGACCGAAATCCTGCCCCATTGCGAGTCGCTGGCATCAATTATCGAGCAATTCGCGCGAACTAGGATGAGCTTTCAAGACGTTTGGGAAGCGGATCGATGTACAATCCTATTTCGGTCAAGTGATGCATTTGAGATCCTGCGCAGAGCTGACGCTGAACGCTTCGTGGCGATGATTGATCAATTACCGCATCCGACGCTTGTGAAGCAATGCCTCAGCAGCAAAGCGCTTCTGGCAAGCCCAGAGGGTGTTATGACCCTGTTACGTTTGGCGAATTCCACCATTGATGCGGAAGGCCACTGGCACCGCCGAGGAATGGCGGCGATCCTGTTGTTGCAATTGGCAAGCGAACAACTGTTATCGCCGTGCGCCGACGAGGAGTCCGCCGAAGACCTGAACAAAGATGTCGCACACTTCAGCGATGCTGTCCATGGGGTTCTCGACGTCCTTTTTGCCCGTCCTGACGGTGTCGAACTCGCGTGGTGCTGGCTTGAAAACCTTCTGCGTCAGATACCCCGTGTTCCTGCCGGGAGCCGCAGCGCCCCACGCAAGCTGATGGTCAATCGCATCGGGATTCTAGTCCATGCACTTGGAAGCCGACTGAAGCCGCGTCGAGCGCAAGATGACTGGATTGCAGAAGCTAAACCAATGGCACGGCAATTTCGCGCCGTGGCCGTGCTAAGTGTAACTGCGTTCACGTCGACGACTGGCGGTTTGGACGTCGGGGCAGTCGCAAAAAGGCTGCTCAAGTGCGACGGGTTTACTCTGACGGGCGCGAACGAACTAATCCTATTGCCCGGCGCGCCTTTGCGAACCATTCCAGGCGATGCTCTGGCGAGAATCCCAGATGCGGCTCAATGGTTCACCAACACTTGGTCTGCACTTAGGTTCGAGCGCGAACGAGCTTGGCGCGCTAAGGAACGCGATGGTGAGGGAAATCCAGCTAAGATTATGGGTCTTTGGGGGCTTGGTGCTATTGAATCCCTTGTGATGAACACCCAAGCGCAGCATGGGGACGCTCCCGGAATGTGGCTCGCGGTCGAGCGCACATTTCGGGAGGCAAGGCTTGTCGAGCCAAGGCTCGGGCGAGACTTTTGGTCTCAGGCTATCGCGCATCTCTTCTGGTGGTGGCCGCAAGTCTTCACAGTGGTTCACGATCAGGCTCGTAGTAGTGCGGGGGCTGCGTTGTTTGATCCCGCAGCGATCGGTAGAGCGCTTGCACCCTATGCGGAGATCAGCAGCGACTTCATGACGGTGATCATCAGCTTACAGCAGGCAGGTCTTGCTACATTGATTCTGGATGATGCCGTCCATCGCAATGGGCAAGACTTGCTGCATATGATTCGCCGTTTTGTAGCGACGGCTCGCGGCTTGAACGATTGTCGCGTGTGGAATCCCGATTGGGTCGCGGCTCTTCAAAGAATCGAGGTAGAACTTGCTAGTCCTCGTGAAGTGGACATATCCATACGAACATAAATCCAACCAACAGCACTTAGTGTTGGATCGATCTGAATCGCGAATTTTCAACCAAGAGGTCAAATGAATATCAGGCCATTTCAACAGCAGAATTGCTCGATTCCAACCCTAGATTGCAAATAGCCTTTAAGAGAGCCATGCACGGCTCTTCACGGATAAAAAAATACTAGCTCGACAATAAAGTTTCACTCTGACGGAG
>JAJZAL010000301.1 GCA_021799405.1 Acidobacteriota bacterium | reverse complement strand
TCGGGGCCGAGGGCAGCGACGTTTTCGTAAGAAGGATCTTCATCGGAGTGAAGGATGTAGTTGCCGGGAACGTCGGGTCCGGGAGTGTAGAAAGCGGTGCGCTGGAAGCGGACGTCAGGAGTATTGATGGGCCGCGGACGAATGCTGGAGAGGTTGCCGATCATCTTGGGGATGTTGGCAATTACGCCCCGCTCGACAGTGACGTAGGCGATGGCGCCGCGATGGGTGACGTGCTTCTCAAAGACGGCGGTGTCGGCGCCGTTGAGGCCGAAGGTGGCGAGGAGTTTCCAGCCGTCGACGGATTCACCGATATCGAGTGCGCGTTGCGATGACTGTAGGGTGACGCGTCGATCATGGAATGCGGAGATGAGCGGCGGCGAGGCAAGCGCTTCGCGTTCGCCGGGAAGGAAGAGGCTGTATTCGTTAGGAATGCGGCCCGGCTTGTACCCTGATTTCGCGGGCTGTCCTGCGGCCAGGGCATGCGCGTAGGGCGTAAGACGAGTGAATTCCAGAGTACCTGCTGCCGCGAGGCCCTGTAGAAAAATACGTCGGTTCATTTCCAGCTTCACCGCTTCTCCTTTTCCTGCTCCTGTCACGGAGCTTCATTTGTTTTACCGATCCTATTCCAGATGACGCCAGTCTGTTGCATCTCTTCGCCTCATGATTAAGGCGACAATCGGTGGTGCGGCGGCAGCGACACAGAATGAGCCTGACGGTCGAGTCATGTGGGCTGCGACAGATTATTTCAATTGGATCACACCAACACTATTTGGTCAGGGCTGTTGGATGCATGAGTCAACACAACTACGCTCGTATAGTTCAGTTGACCTACGAACCAAGCCGCCCCGAGACAAAGCCTGACGGCGCAATCTGAGGCACGGCCGCTGCGTGATCCTTACAGCAGGTCGCAGGTATACAGTTCTGCAGGTTATTGCATGGACGCCGTCGTATTGTAGGGGTCTGTGCAACCTGTTCCGGGCAGACAAGTGTTGATGAAACAGGCTCCTAGCGGTCGAACTGAATAATGCCACGGAGAAGAGCGGTCGTTGCAGCTTCGGTGCGATCCGACACTTCAAGCTTCTGGATGATGCTGTTTACGTGATTGCGCGCCGTGTTTTCGCTGATGCCGAACACCTTCCCGATTTCTTTGTTGGTGAGGCCCTTGGCCAACATCTCGAGAATTTCAATTTCTCGTGGTGTCAGTTCCTGGCGCCCAATGCGTTCTGTAAGTCGCTGGGCGATGTGACGGGGAAGGTAAAGCGTACCGGAGCGTACGGTTTTGATGGCGTCGACGATTTCATCCTGCGACGTGCTCTTAATCAGGTAGCCGCGTGCTCCAGCCTGTACAGCACGATAGATGTCTTCGTCCATTTCATAAGTGGAAAGGATGATGGTTCGTGGGGAGGATGGTCTTCCGTGAAGGGCTCGAAGAACATCGATGCCGCTCATGCCGGGCATCCGAAGGTCAAGAAGAAGGATATCGACCTGTTCACGTTCCAGAATCGAAAGGGCTTCAGCTCCACTTGATGCCGCAGCCGCGATTTCGAGATCAGGTTTGGTGCCAAGCATGCTTGTCAGGCCTGATCGAATGACGGGATGGTCATCGACTATAAGGATGCGAATCTTTGGCGGCATGATCGAATCCATGAAGCAGCAACTCCTTGAGATGAGTCCATGTGTACAGGAGAACGGTTTTCCACGTGAGGCTCGGAGGCAAGCTTGCGTGGACCATGACGGTGGTGCCATTTTCAGAACTACTGTTGATGTTGAAGCGGGCTGAGATCATTTCGGCTCTCCGACGCATACCTTCGAGTCCGAAACCAGTGGTTGCTGTGGATTGATCGAAGCCGATTCCATCGTCCTGGACGACAAATTCAACTGTGCCATTCACGATATGGAGGTAGATGGCGATGACGGATGGATGAGCATGTCGTACAGCGTTTGCGATAGCCTCCTGGCCAATTCGAAAAAGCGTATCGGCCAGGCCCGGCGGCAATGTGAGAGCATCGTCATTGCCCTCAGCAAGTACCTGAACCTTTCCAACTGTCAGTCTGCCATCCGCGAAGCGTTTTAGTGCAGCGACGAGTCCGAGTGACGCAAGGAATTCAGGGCGAAGTGACGCGACGTTGCGTCGAGCTTCTTCGTGACTGTAACGGACCAGGTCGCGGGCAATGTTCAAGTGCCGACAAGCGTCGCCATCTGAAGGAAGTTGATTGCGAAGTGCCTCGAGTTGAAAGCCAATGCCGGCGAAGCTTTGAGCAAGCGTGTCGTGCATTTCGTGCGCCAGGCGGCCCCGTTCGTCTAGCACCGCACGCATTCTCCAATGCTCCATGCGCGAATGCAGGTACTGAATGAAGAAAAGAAGCAGAAAAACGGCAATGGTGAGCTCGATCAAATGCTGCGGAGTCCACCAGGGTGGACCATGCAGGATATCGAGATCGCCACCGGATCGGAGCAAGAGAGCAAAAGGGGTGAGGTTGTGAGTATAAAGCGGGTCGACAACGCAGACACCCTGAACCGCCAGGAGGCTGCCTGGCTTCAGCTTCTCGTAGAGTGAAGCAGCCTGCTCGCCATATAGAAGAGCCTGGAACGTCTGTTGGCCCGCGCGAAGATGGAGCACAAGAGCATGAGCGCGGTTGTAGCTTTTCGATTGCAGAAGGCCCCGGACCTCAACAAATGTAGCGTCGAAGGCACCGGTTGCTGCCTGCGATGAAGTCGCGAAAACCGGAGGGATTGGGGTGCTCGCCCATAGTAGGCGCACGATTGCATGGCGCAACACCGGGCTGAAAGTTCCGGGACTAACAAGGCCGGTAGCCTGTACTTCATCTCCAATCTTCAGCGGGATAGCTTTTGACGCATCGACGGCAGCCCCACCAGTGGAGTCCTCAATATAGAGTCGCGGTGCGGTTGCGATGACCACGCCGCGTATCGTTGTGGCGCGCGATGAGCCGGCAGGCATAAGTCGCAGACGGTTGATTGTAGTCAGGTTGGGGGCGGGAGGTTCAGTTGTCGCGATTGGTGGAGGAGGCGTTCTCTTGCCTGGCGGCAAGGGCGGAGGCGGTGGGACCGCCAGCATCTTCTCCATGTCGGATTTGGTTGCGGGAAGGACCCGAATGTTTTTCCAAACCCCGCCGGAAGCATAGGAGCGCAGCCCGACACGCCCGTGCGTATAGCAATGAGGATCTACGGCAGAAGTGGTATAAGTTCTGCCGGAATGGAGCGGCCAGGTTACCGACGCAACGATGTGACAACCGTAGACAAGAAGTTTGAGATGGTACCAGCGGAAAGGAACCACTCCGTCGGGAAGGGGTATGTGTTGAAATTCGGTGTATTCGTAGCCTGCTTTACCAAGAATAAGGCTGTCATCCGTGCTGATCTGGCTCTCTCTTCCTCTTAGTCCCGCGTAGTAGCCTTTGTACGCATCTACCCCCGTTTGTTCGTCACTGGAACGGACGATTAAACCAGCGTCGCCTTCTGCGCCTAACAGCTCCATGTCTGCTTCGATGGAGTAATTTTTCCAATAGCGGGATCCAGTAAGGATCTTGGCACCGCGTTCATCAGAGTCATTTCGCATCGCACCGTGGGTTACGTTCCATGTACCTCCGAATGACTGCCAGTTATCGAGACTGCCTGTTTGAAGTGCAAAAGTACGAGGCAGGCCTCGGCTGGGATTGTGGAGCCACGCAACGACAAGCCATGCCGAAGCCGCCGCAAGAATGAGCGCGGTCCCCAAAGCTTGCAGCCCGCGGCGGGTTGAACGCTTCATGATGACCTGCTTCTCTTCCTGTTCGTCGTGGCTGCAGGCGCGATTATTGGCGACGGAGGTTGGGTCACGATTTGAGGCGATATCCAGGTAAGAGGTGGAACATATTTGTGATGAATGTCGTCCAGAATCTGCTGAACGGCCAGTTGTCCCATCTTGAAAGTGTTCTGCTCTACGATTGCATTGATCTTAATCGTCTGCTCGCCGTCCACGACGATGTCCTGATCGAAGCCAACCACCTTGACCTGACCCGCTCTATGTTCGGCCAGGAGCGTATTCCAGGCTCCGCGTTCGGCTGCCGGGTTGAGTGCAATAATCGCCGAGACCCTGGGAGCCTGCTGGAGGAGTGCTGCAGCTACCTGTGTTTCGTGGGGTATGTTGTAAGCGCCAAAGCGTCGGGCGACGATTGTGATTCCAGGATAGTATTCTCGTAGCGTCGCCTCAAAGCTGCGCTCGCGCTGGATGTTTCCAGTAATTGCGGGATCGATGCCCATCACCGCGGCCGTTCCGTGACCATGCAATAGTTTTCCCAAATATCGGGCTGCCATCTCTCCACCTTGAGTGTCGTTGTTGAGGATGTACGACAGGCCAGGGCCAGGTGGCAGACTAAGCCGAGAACTGACCACAACCACGGGAATTCCGGCTGCTTCGGCGTCCTGCACGGCGCTCATCAGCGCCAGGGCATGGTCCGGTGCCAACACAATGCCACTGTATTGTCCGCTGTGTATGACTTGCTCCAGAAGGGCAATTTGAGCTTTGATGTTGTCTTCGCTCGTTGGCGCATTCCAGTAAATGCTGATGTGATGGCGTCTTGCGATCGACTGAGCACCCGACAGCATGGGGCCCCACAGAGGCGTGCCCGTTGTTTGTGGAATGATGGCAATTCGAATCCCGCGCGAGCGGCAACCGGATATGCATACGGTAACCAGCACCATGGCAGCGAGGCGCAAGGATTGCCGTGCACACTTCAGAAATGTCGGCACAAAAGACATCGGCTGTGATGGAGTATAACCGGATGGCACGACAGCTTTCCTGTTCAGCAGAAGCCTAGAACTGGTCTCATAAACCCTCCGCGCCTGGTGCGGCCTCCCATGAGACCCGCCATCGAAGCGGGGCTCATGCTTTTCGTCGAAGCCGCTACGCTATTTATGAGACCAGTTCTAGAGAGTAGTTCACATGAACTAGTTTGGTCTGGTTCGATTGGTGGATGCACGACGCACGAGCCAATGTTTAGGCTTGTCCCCGGCTTTAAGTTTCATTTTAGTCCGGGTCTGAAACCGTTTACATCGTCGAGACACTCCGATGAGGACATCAGCCGCAAAATTGTTAAGCTGGTGGGCCAGCTCTACGCGCGGACCCGGGCATATTCATTGGGAACGTTTTGAGGAGGAAATCGTGCGAAAGATTAGGAAATATCTGGGCCTGGCGCTGATGATATTTATCTGCGGGTCCGCGGCATATGCGCAGTTTACGTCCGGTGTGCAGGGTACGGTACAAGATCAATCAGGGGCGGCAATTCCGGGTGCGGCGGTCACCCTTACAAATACGGGAACAAATATAACGTCACACACCACGTCGGACGCGAGAGGCGTATATCAATTTGTAAGTCTGCCTCCTGGGACCTATGAAGTGCTGGCTGCAAAGAAGGGTTTTGCGCAGGCACGCACGACGTTCACTCTCACCGCTGGAGAGACTGGCAACATCCCGCTGACCCTGCCGGTCGGAAAAGTGTCTACGAACGTCACCGTGACGACACAATCTCCTCTGTTGGATACAGCCGACAGCCGCAATCAACTGACGCTGGGGCAGTCTGCTTTGCAGAATCTCCCATTGCCCGCATTGAACCCGACATCTTTAATTACGCTTACGCCCGGGGTAACGGGGCTGGGAGCTGGTTCTGCCACGAACTTCAACACCGAGAACTACATTGACGCGAGCGCGAATGGACGCGGGCAGAACGGAAACATGTATATCGTGGACGGGCTGGATGTCACCAGTAGCATACGCCCAGGTGTCCTGAACCTGACCCCGAACGCTGATTCGATTGCAGAGGAAACAGTCCAGGCCAACACATATACAGTCGACTATGGACGCGCGAGTTCCATTCAGGTCGTAATGGTCACGA
>JAJZAL010000300.1 GCA_021799405.1 Acidobacteriota bacterium | reverse complement strand
ACCGAGCGCTCACTCTCTTCGGCAGAGAAAATAGGCATAACAGCGCTTATTCTCCGAACACCTTCTTTCACTCGCAGGACGTTTAGGATTCGGGTCAATGCCTCTTGGCGTTCTGTTGAATCTGCCAGGTCGGACTGATTGATCGTCAGCAGCAGCCAAATACCGCTCACAGAAACCGAGTCAGGGTTGAAAAACCGGGTATCGTCTGTTAGACAGGAGAGTTCGACTGTTTGGTCCTCCGACGTGAAGCTGCCGTCACCTGACAGTGGCGTTAGAATCACCGCGAGGAGATCGAGAACTTCATTCTTGCTCGTTCGTTGTCGCTCATACCCGATAAGGTAAAGGGCATCTTCAAGAGCGCGATCAAGATAACTTTCATTGTGAACCAGCAGTATTTTGCGCATACGTCTCCTTTGTGGCGGCGACTTCCTTTTCAGTTGGCTTGAAAGCATTCACTTCGACCGGCTCCCAGATCCCATGGCGGTATCGTGAGATGGTTTCTGAGTTCGGCGAGATTTGCAATAAATGGAGCCAACCATGATGGACCAGGTCTCCGACAACCTTGTATTTAGAAATGACGGCACTGATCGCACTTTGCGGCGCTTCGATGAAGACACTGAGTCGGAGGGGCGTGTGGCGCAATTTGCGTCCATCGTGCAGGGATTGGAGCGGCAAGCCAATGCGAAGATCGCCGCCATTCCCTTCAAAGACTCCCAGTCGCCCTCCCACAACGTTGTGAAGAACCTTATTTCCGCTCCCGTATTGGCGATTGTCGACAGTGGATGCGTAGTACTGCATGTTGATCCAGTTGGTGACGAGCATGGGACCGGTCATGATGGATTCCAGTACGGTGCCGTTGGGATCACAGGCGCTCTGATATTCATGCAGGAAGACGCGGCCTTGCAGATCAAGCCCTCGGCTGCGGTTACGTGGCGCGATGAGAAATGCGGCATTGTTGGCGAGTCCCCACTCGGGCCTTACCTGGGACCAATCCCGGCTCCGGGCCCGGAAATGCTTCAGGAGAATCTGCTCCGACACGGCACTGCACATGTCGATTCCGACAGAGGCAGCCCGTTTTGTACGCGCCCGGAGTCCCGCCTGTTGGAGCCAGGACTTCAGGCGCGCGAGGTCAGAGGCATGACTCTCGGGTAACAGATATGTGTCAAAGACCGTGACTTCATCGGTTGTGGTATTGTGCAATCCTGCGAGGATATACGTCGTTTCGGGGATCGCGATGCCGCGCGCGCTGAGGCCTGCGCGTATTTCCTGATCGTTGAGGAATTGCGCGAGAAGTCTTGCATTCACTTCACCGGTATGGCCACCGCACGCACCGCAATCGAGTCCTGCTGCGAACGGATTGTTGACAGTCTGGCTGCCATGGCCGGTAAGAAGAAGCAGACGCGCAAACCCTCCTGTTAGGCTCATATTTCTGAGAACGCCTGCGATCAAGTCACACATCGCTTCAGGTGAGGCAGGGTCACGCCCGCTGCCATGCAAGAGGCATGGGCGCAGTGAAGGATGTTTCGCAGGCAGGTTGTCACTTAGTTTGATTTTCAGCTTCAGCGCGGGTAGAGTGTTCTTCAACAACGCGATAGCATAGAACAGCCCACAGGACTCAACAAACGTGAAGGTGGACGTTGCGGATGACCGGAAGTCTTTCAAGGCAGACTTGAAGCGTAGGCTACGCTCCCTCTGGTTCTTGATCTGTTCGTCGCAGGTTTGTGAGCCGCTGCTATCAGACACATGCAGTTTGGGGGCGAGCAATCCGGGCAGTTGTGGACGTTCACTGCTGGTTCCGAGGGGTGTGTAGGAGATGGGCAAGCCAAAGAAGCCGGCAAAGCCCAGCGTCTGAATCGAGCTGGAACACTCCTCTAGAGCGCGACGGAAGCCCTCGGAGCGGACATCAATACAGAACACCGCCTGTACGTCGGGTACGATCGGAACATCAGCAAGGTTCGCAGCCGGGTTGTACTTTATTCTTGTACAAAGATCAACCTGGTAAGAGATCTCAAGCGCTTCCTGAAAGATCCAATCCACGGAAGACTTAGACCGCAACTGCTCCCGCCACAAACGAAGCGTTTCCCACCCGATCCTCCAGGATAGTGGTTCTTTCGCCTCAAGAAGATACACGAAGGCGAAATGTTCCCAGGCCATACGGATCGCCAACAGCTGAACGATGTGGTTGTCATCTCTTTGATCGAGCGCAGCTTGCCAGCGTTCAAACGCGCACCATGATGCCCAGCCATTGATGTTCATCAGGAGGGCCGTCAGGTAGTCTACCCATTCCGCCTTTGGCACAGGCAGTGAGCGCAATGCCAGCTCGATCATGGCTAAGGGTTCGTCGGGCAGAGAGCGCGCGTAATGACGCACATCGTGCATTCCCATGAGGAGCCACGGGCTCATGTCCCTAGATGCGTGGCGCAACCAGCTTTGGTACAGATTCTTCTTGTGTTGCGAATTCCATGAGGATTGAGAGTAGTCGAAGTAGGACGCGCAGTGCTGGCTTACGTTGTGTTTGACAAAGTCGTTGATGGACATGCCGTGAAAGAGGTCACGTTGGGAATCGGCGATCAAAGTCATGAGAGGAAGCCGGGGAGCGCTTTGCGACTCGTGCTCAAGCTCATCCTGTAGCTCTTTCATCGAGATGCTCGCCCCGCAGCGCTGCAAAGCCTCCTGCAAATGCTCCGAGCGTAGTGCCCCTGCCTTCCACTGCTCACGATAAAAACTGCGCGGCATCAACATGCGCGAGCCGGAGTAGGTCTCAAGGCGCGGGGCAACATCGCAAATGGACTCGTGGATAAAGCCCCAGTACGGGTTGACGGCAATGAATCGGTCCAGCGGCCAGGTCGGTGCGATGCGTCTGCAGGCGATGTCTGCGGCTTTCGATATTGCTTCTGTTTGAGGATTTGCTTCCGTGACGTGAGCAAGCGTTTTCATAAACTCTCTCCTGTTACTTCGAATGGCTCCATGACATCTCGTCGCTGTGTTGCCTTTGATCGGTGAGTGGGAGGCCAGAGACGAAACGTAGCTCGCGTAAAGAGCTCATCGAGGTAAAGCCCCGCATAAAACCAGTGATATAGAGCCGTGGCGAAACTCCCAACAGGATCCGTGCGGACTATCGTCTGGATGCCATAGAGAAGAGCGAAACAGACGAGCGCAAAGATGAGCGAGGTTTGGTGCTGTACTACGCTGAACATGTCTGTGGGCACAATCTTCTGGAAGAGCGTGTCATTGACGAAGTAGATGGCGCTGGCTGCCAGAGCAGTTCCCGCAAAGAGGAGCAAGCCTGCCAGGCCGCGTGTTGAGCGCCCGCCGGCAAGAATGCTTGCAACAGAAAACCCGACGATCATGATGCAGAAGACAGCGGTCACATCTATGCGGCCAGCAGGCCGCCACAAGACTTCTCCGAGTCCTGCCAGTATGAGTCCGCAGAGGCCGCTTGCGAGCAGCGTGGAAACTTTCGGCGCGCGGATCGCTGGCATCAGGCTCTTCATCTTCGTCTGGTTCACGGTGTCGCCTGAACCCAGGAACGCATACGCCTTGTAGAGCGAGTGCGCCAGGAGATGCAGGAAGGCAAGGGCGTACAAGCCAAGCCCGCATTCCATGAGCATGAATCCCATTTGGGCGCAGGTAGACCAGGCGAGATGGACCTTGATGCTGATGCGGGTCGTCATCACCAGCGAGCCAATGACCGCAGTCAAGCAACCCACAGCCACCAGCAAAGCCTGCGCAGCTTGGGAGGTATTGATGACCGAAGCCAAGCGAATCAGCATGAATCCGCCGAGGTTGACGACCCCCGCGTGAAGGAGGGCGGAGACAGGGGTGGGCGCTTCCATTACTTGAATCAGCCATCCATGCAATGGAAGTTGGGCGCACTTGATGATGGCGCTCATGGCCAAAAGCAGTGCCGCGATGTGTATTGACAGCGGAACTGGATGAAGTTTCGAAACATAATCCACGACTTGATCCAACTCGAAGCTCCCGGTCTGTGACCTGAGCAGCAGAACTCCACTTAACATGGTGATATCAGCCAGGCGGCTCGCAAGGAATTTTTTATGAGCGGCGATTATGGCTGCCTGTCGGGTGGGGTAGAGCGTTAGAAGTCCGTGGAGGGCAAAGCCGGTGAGAATCCACGCGATAAGGAATACGACTAAGCTGTTCGTCACCACGAGCAGGGTCACGGCTGCAAGGGTACGCATGAGGCGGCCGATATAGGCAGACTCTCTCGGGTCGCCTGCCATGTACGCGTGCGAGTAGTTGACGATGACCCAGCCCAAGAAGGCGACCAGCAAAAGCATTAGAGATTCGATCAGGTCAAAGCGGAAGCTGAGGTGGGGGCGACCAAGCGAGAAGATCGAACCGATTTGCGGCCTGCTAGCCAGAGAGGGCCCCTCCCAAACTGCATGGCAGCAGGAAGCAAATGAGAAGACAAGCGCTGCGGCACTGGTAGTGCGTGCCAAGCTCCAGGCTCTTGAGACCGAGAGCTTGGTCGTTGATATGAGTTGGCCGCCAACTCCCCCCAGCAAGTACAGAAGCGGCGGAATACAAAGCACAACGGCCTTGTGAGACGACCAGAAGGACCGAAGGTCAGCCATTTGCGGATTTCCTTTCGCTCCTACGACTTTGAGGTATGTTTCCGATTCTGTAAAATACATTGTTTAGAATGACATGTTCTGTTTTGGAGAACACTTTCAAATGAGATTGAACTATCACCACCTGCAGTATTTCTGGGCAGTCGCCAAGGACGGCAACCTGACTCGGACTTCAGCACGCCTGCATGTTTCGCAGTCGGCGCTCTCGTCCCAAATCAAAGCGTTGGAAGAAAACTTAGGTCATGCGCTCTTCCTGCGTGAAGGGAGAAGTCTTCAACTCACCGAGGCAGGTCGACTCGCGTTGACATACGCCGAGAGGATCTTTGCAGAGGGGAATGAGCTCTATGCATTGATGAGGGACGGAGAGTTCCGTAAGCGCCAGATCGTGCGGGTAGGGGCTGTTGCAACACTTTCCCGTAACTTCCAGGAAAACTTTGTGCGACCGCTGCTGCAACTCGAAGAAATTGAGATGGTGCTGCAGTCCGGGACGTTAACGGACCTTCTCACGCGCCTGAGTGTTCACAGCCTCGACCTCGTTCTTTCGAACCGTAGAGTTCACCGTGATGCGCAGAATCCTTGGCAGTCGCATCGGATTGCCAGACAGCCGGTCAGCCTTGTTGGAAAGCCTCGCCGCACCAGGAGGCCGTTCGTATTTCCAGATGATCTGGACACGTCTACGATTGTCCTTCCGAGTCTTGAAAGCGAAATCCGCGCCGGATTCGATCTCCTATGCGAGCAGCACCGAGTCACCTATCGGGTACTCGCCGAAGTGGATGACATGGCGATGCTGCGGCTACTGGCTCGGGACACAGACGCCATCGCCCTTGTTCCCACAGTGGTCGTGCAGGATGAGTTGAGAAGCGGAGTTCTGGTGGAATATTGCGTAGTCCCCCAGTTGTTCGAGGATTTCTACGCCATTACGGTTAAGAGGCACTTTCAATCACCCATTCTGCGATCTTTGCTCAAGCGCAGGGATGAGGCAGTGCTGGGCAAGCTTTCTAACTAACCCTGGGCAGGAATTCAAAAATCTCCGCCCGCATCACGCTCGCCGGCGCCCTCGACCGCCGCCACCTGCTCTAGCCCTAATACTGTTCACTTAACGAATTTTGTGGCATTCTGTATTGGAAGTACAGGAGGGCCACATTGGCGCGCACAGTTGCCGAACTTCCGGCCGGGTCGGGGATCACGGACTACATCAGCCTTGGCGTAGTGAGCAAATCCTTTCCTGCCGAAGCCATCGAAGGGGTGTTGGCGCGTACCGGCAGGGCCAGCCTCCGTCAGCGCGATCTGCCGGCCGACGTAGTGGT
>JAJZAL010000055.1 GCA_021799405.1 Acidobacteriota bacterium | reverse complement strand
GCACAAAACGCCGCAGGCTGTGCCGCAGTCCGCTCCAGCGCGCACCTGTGATTCTTCCGCAGGTGGTACGGATGGAGAGGTGGACGGCACGGACTCCGGGATTGTGCTGGTGTCACAGCCGGCGAATGATGGCTCGACCGCGCAGCCGGCGGCTGAAAATTCAACAGCGCCGCCTCTGGCGACGCGCGCTGATGCCTCCAATCCGGACGGCGACATTGTGCATCCGGCCCCGCTTGGACCCAATGAATTGGGCGAAGGAACCAGCATTCGCGTCAGGCTTCTGACGGAGGTTTCCAGTGCGATGAGCGAGAAGGGCGAAACTTTCCGCAGCCAGGTTGCCTCGGATGTTCTGCAAGGCAACCATGTGCTGATTCCCGCCGGCTCGGAGATCGACGGCACGGTCGCCGAGGCGTCCATGGGCCACTTCGGAGGTCATGGTTCGCTGCTGCTGCGGCCGGAGAGTGTAGTTCTGCCCGATGGCACAACCTACCAGATTCATGCTGCTGTCTATGAGACTCCTGGTTCCAACGCGAATGTGAAGTCCGAAGGCACCATCACTCCGGGTTCACAGGTGAAGCGCGACAGCATTGAGTATGGCGGCGCAATGGGAGCAGGCGCCGTTACCGGCGCGGTTCTGGGCGGGCCGACAGGGGCATTGGCAGGCACGCTGGTCGGCTTCGGAGTGATCACCACGCATCTGCTGGTCAGCCATCCGCAGGTGCAGCTCGATGAAGGCTCGGTGCTGCTGCTGACCCTGACGCAGCCGCTGAACCTTGTTCAGGTTCAGGCTGGGAGCGAAGTGTCCAAAGAGCGATCAGTGGTCAGTAAGCCTGATATAAATCCATCTTCAGAAGAGCAATGATCCGAGCGCTGCCAGAACAAAGAGCGCCCCGACTCCGACGAAAATGAGCATGTTGAGCCAGGCAGGGATGGGCCCGGAGTCTTTTGCGGCTGGGTTGCCCGTCATCCGTCCAAATTGGAACCGGTTCGTGAGAAAGTACACAGCAATAGCTATGCCTCCCAGGGTGATGGCAACGATAGCGCTGTCCTCAGTCATCTTGCTACCCGCAACTGAAAGTGTCCCGACTTCCTTCACGTCCCCTAATGAGCGTCAATAGGGAGTCGGCCAGCCAATCCAAATAATATACCGTATCGATGGCCCAGGAATATCGCCCATCCGGAATCTACACGTTAGAAACAATCCTGACGCGCAGGATTTCGCCGAATCCGCTGCCGGATTCTCCAGCCGTGCAGGCTTTGGCTATTGACAGTAGAACACCCGCACGAGGGCGGCATTGATCCGTTATCGGCAAGAAGTACGGGGCTGGTTCTACACCGGCGGCATGGTGTTCACAACAGGGATGCCCGGTGGCGGCGTGAAGTGGAAGGTTCCCGCCGCGATGGGCGCGTTTGGTATTTCGCCGGTGAAGGTAAATCGCGTCACCGCGCCGTCATTTTCCTCAACCTCAATGCCGGTGATGGATCCCGATGCGGTGACCGTGAGCATGACGCGCGCGATGCGGTTTTCCTGGCCTTTGGGCTGGCCGGTCAGTGTAAATAAGCCGTTGGGCGCGTTGGCCGCGGTGAGATGATCGAATTCCTTCTCAAGCTCGGAATGGCCGAGCAGAAAGCGCAGCGGCGAGCGGAGGTCGTCCAGCTGCTTGGCTGAAATCCGCTGCACCTGTGGAGCGCCCCGGCTGTAAAACCAGGCGTATTTCCCATCGACCAGAAAGAGCTTGCCGGCAGGTGAGCTGTAATCCCACTTCATGCGCCCGGGCTTGAGCAGGTAGAGCGTGCCGCTCTCGGTGCGATTCATGCCCATGCCCTGATAATTCTCGGTAAAGCCCACCTTGAGCGAGCGCAAGCTGTTGTAGTGGCGATTGACGCGTTGGGCCAGCGTCTTTGCGTCCAATGCCTGCGCATTTCCCCGGCTCAACATGTAGATGCAGGTGCAGAGAAGCGCGGCGGCCAGAGAGAGAAGGCCGCCGCGCCGTATGGGCGTGCCGTATTTCATTCGAGGTTTTGTGTGCAGTTGGTGCCCCCGGCCGGATCGTACTTGATGGTGCCGAACTGGTCGCTGCAAAAGCCGCGGTCGCCGGTCTTGCCTACGGTCTGCGGCACGGCAGTGATCGTGTAGCCCGTGATCCGATCCGTTCCACTGATCGACACCTTGGTGCAATTGCCGATCGTGAAGATATAGCCGGCCTTGTATCCCGAGGTAATGTCACCCTGCAGAATCTGCGCGGCCGTCGCTGAGGGAGCGCCCGCGCTTGGATCGCCACCCAAAGCCGACAGGTTGCAGGCATATCCGTTGGCAGGAAAGCTGGATTCGTACTGAATCTCGGCTTTGTTGATCGTCTGTACCGAGTTGATGGCCGAAGTCTCATTGGCCTTTTTCTTCAAGCTGCCGATTGTGGGAATCGCCATGAGCATCAGGATCAGAATGATGGCGATGACGATGAGCAACTCCATCAGCGTGAAGCCATTGGGTGTGGCCGCGCCGCGCCTGCCGCGGCGGGTGAGCGAGAGCGAAAACTTGTCAATCATGGATTTTGAATGCCTCGTGGAGGGGACCGGGGACTCCGGTCCATTCGTGAAAATGCTACAACGTACAGACGCGGAAGGGAAGTTAAGTGCTCGGTACCACTTGTCAGGGGTCAGTTGTCAGTTTTCCGGTGTAGGCCGTGATTGACACTGCGGAGCAGAAGCAAAGTGTCAGATTTCCGTATCATGCATGTGATTTCCTGCCCGCCAACACACCCCATATGCCGGCACCAGCGCTGACCCCTGACCGCTGACAACCGATCACTGCGCTTTCAGCACACCAGCCGCGCCCGGCTGAGCTTGACGCCATCAAGCCGACCGAGCAGGGTCACTGCGATGCGCGCCGGATCGAAGAGCCGTTGCGCCATGGCTTGCACCTGTGAGGCGTCCACCAGATCGATGCGGGCAATCACTTCATCGACGCTAAAGAACTGGTGAAAATACATCTCCTGCCGCGCCAGATTGGCCATGCGCGAGTTGGAGCTTTCCAGGCCAAGCAGGATGTTGCCCTTGAGCTGATCCTTGGCGCGGGTCAATTCGTCCTGCGGAAGCGGCGTGTCCTTGAGCTTGCGGAACTCGGCCAGAATGAGGTCAACCACTTCAAGGACCTTGCCGGCTGATGTTCCGGCGTAGACGCAGAGCGTTCCGGTGTCGCGATAGGGGCTCAAGTCGGAGAAAATGGAATACACCATGCCCCGTTCTTCGCGAATCGTCTGAAAGAGCCGCGAGCTCATGCCGCCGCCCAGTACCGTGTTGAGAATGAGCGTGGCATAACGGTTCTGGTCCGTGATCGGCGGAGCGGGCACACCCAGGCAGATTTGCACCTGTTCGAGGGCCTTCTTATTCCGCAGAACAATACGGGCGCTGGGAAGCGGTGCCGCCAGTTCGTGCAGGGTTGCGCCACCTGCCAGATTCGAGAACTTTTTCGCCACCGCCTCTGCGAAAAGATCATGATCCAGGTTGCCGGCCGCTGAGAAGACAATGTTGCCGCCGTGAAAACGGTCGCCATGATAAGCGAAGAGCTGTCCCTGGTCGAGCCGCGCCACGGTTTCCGTGGTACCGAGGATGGGCTTGCCGAGGGGATGGCCCTTCCAGAAACTTTGCGTGAAGAGCTCATGGACGAGCACGTCGGGGTTGTCCTCGTCGATCTTGATCTCTTCGAGGATTACGCCGCGCTCGCGTTCAATGTCGGGGGTGGCGAAGACGGGATTCAACACCAGGTCCGTGAGGATGTCGAGCGCAATCGGCACGTGGTCGGAGAGCGATTTCACATTGAAGCAGATGGTCTCTTTGCCGGTGAAGGCGTCAAGGTTGCCGCCGATCGAATCCATCTCGCGGGCGATGAGTTGCGCGGAACGGGAACGGGTGCCCTTGAAGAGCATGTGCTCGACAAAGTGCGAGATGCCGTTGGTTTCGGCCGGCTCGCACCGGGAGCCGGATTTGATCCAGACGCCCATGGCCACTGAACGCAAATGCTCCATACGCTCGGTCAGTACGATCAGACCGTTTGGCAGTACCGTGCGCCGAAGGTTGCGTTCGGTGTTCAACGTCATACGCTCACTCTCAATTTTATGGCAATGCCACTTTACACGCCACAAAGGTACGGAAAGGGATTCTGGCTTATCTGACGAAAAGCTGCGAGAAATGGGGAAATGCTCTATTCTGAGCCCAGCCGTGACCGGAAATCTAAACCATCTGATGAAATTGGATGCCGTAGGCGCCACTCCAGTGGGCCGGAAGCCACTCTTTGGGTTGGATGCGGTAGCGCTGGCCTCCCGCATGGCGGACCTCGGCGAACCACTGTGGCGCGGCCGGCAACTGACAGAAGCGTTGTATCGTCAATGGGTTGCGGAGCTTGACCAGATTACAACCCTGCCTCTGGCGTTGCGCGGCCGGCTGCGGATCGAGGGTTGGGAGGTGGGCCGGCCCGCGATCGAGCAGGTCTTCCGCTCAGTGGATGGTACGGAACGCTACCTGGTGCGGGGCAGCGGAACGGATGCGCGGACCTTCGAGACGGTGTGGATGCCGGAAGGGGACGGCGGAGAGACGGGTGACGGAAGCGAAGAAGAGGCGAAGCCGTGGAGCCGGGCCACGATCTGCGTCTCCAGCCAGGTGGGCTGCGCCGTCAACTGCCAGTTCTGCCTCACGGCCCGGCTCGGCTTCCAGCGCAACCTCAGCGCGGGCGAGATTGCCGGGCAGGTGGTCGCGGTCCTGGATCGCCATGGAGTGGAGGTGGGTCGTGACCGCGTGAACCTGGTCTTTATGGGGATGGGCGAGCCGTTCCTGAACTACGACAATTTCATGGCGGCGGTGCGGCTGCTGGTGGAGGAGGTTGGGCTCAGCCCGTTGCGGATGACGGTGTCCACCTCGGGAATCGTGCCGGGCATTGAGCGCTTTGCCCAGGAACCGCCAGAGTTGAGGCCCAAACTGGCCATCAGCCTGAATGCACCCAGCGACGAAGTGCGCGGCGAGGTGATGCCGATCAACCGCAAGTGGCCGATCGCGGCGGTGGTGGATGCGGTGCGGCAGGTAAAGCTGCGGCCGCGCGAGCGCATCACCTTCGAGTACGTGCTGCTGGGTGGCGTCACTGACCGGCCCGAACACGCCGCCGAGGTGGCCCAGCTGGTGCAGCGCACGGGGCTGCCCGCCAAGGTGAACCTGATTGCGTGGAATCCAGGCCCGGAGTTGCCTTACACAACTCCAAAACCGGAGACGGCGGAGCAGTTTCGCGCGGCGCTGGCGGCGCGGGGGATTCCGGCCTATGTGCGCAAACCGCGCGGGCGCGACATTTACGCGGCCTGCGGGCAACTCAAGCGCACGGTGGAAGCCTGACAAACAAGCGCGACGGCCATCCAGCGCTTGCTGCCGTGGTCTGTGCTCACATGGCGGCAGGGAGCAGCGTGGATGAAGGTCTTTTGATCTGCTACTTCCGCGTGTAGCGCTACTTCTCCTCGATGGGTTTGACGCTGCCGCAATCCGGTCCTTTGTAGACGGAGGTGCTTTCGACGGTCCACTCGAACGGCTTCGATGCGGGGCCCATCTGCATGGCGCCTGTAAAGTGCACCTTGGCCGCTGAGTGCGCGCCATCGGTCCATGATGCTTCCACAGTGCCTTTGCCTTCCATCGGTCCTGAGCAGACCATCTCCGCGGTCATGCCATTCGCTTTCTTCACGACGTTCGTCATCTTGCAGTTGCCGTGCGCCTGCGGCGGCACGGTGCCATATTTGTCGATCTCTGCCTGCGTGACGCAGACCTGCATGGTATGGGGACCGCCTCCCATTTGCGCCATGCCCGCCGGGAACGGAGACTGCTGCCACGTCATCGTTGAGGTTACTTCCCAGAGCCCGGGTTTGCGGGTCTGCGCCCAGGCGAGCAGGCCAAGAACCAGAACAGACACACTCACTGCGAGCACATTGCGACGGACGCGCATTGGATTCCTCCTCGTTCTGCCAGCGATGATTGGCGTGTTCCCTACTCTACCCATTTCCGATGCGGGAGGGAAGCGGAATTTTTGGGATGACCGTTGCGCTTCAGTCCTGCCTGCGAGCGGCCGACAGCCCCATCGCCAGCAGTGCGCCTGTGACGCGGCCGGCGGCGTGGCGGACGACGTTTCCCTCGCTGGCAAAGTCGCCGGCGATGACGCGGACGCCAAGCGCCTGGATGCGGTCAATGTCCGCAACAATGGGCGATGCGCCTTCGGCCGCGTAGCGGTCCAGCGTCTCTTGCGAAAAGGGCGCGGTATTGACCAGGGCGCAATCGAAGATCGGTTCGCGAGTGTGCTCGTAGATGCGCTCGATGTGCTCGGAGGCGGTGAGGCCCAGGCTTTCGTTGGCCTGAGTCATCAGGTTGCAGACGAAGACGCGCAGGCCGCGGGCGTTGGCCAGCGCGGTGGAAATGTCCTGTACCAGAAGGTTGGTGATGAGCGAGGTGTACAGCGAGCCCGGCCCCACCGTGATGAGATTGGCATGTTCGATAGCTTCCAGCGTCTCCGGCAGCGGCGCCGGGTCGGGAGGATCAAGCATCAATTCGACGATGCGGCGCCGGCTGGCGGTAATGTTGGTTTCGCCGCGGACCAGGGAGCCGTCATCCATCCGGGCTACCAGGGTGGCGTTGGCCGTGGTGACAGGATAGATGCGTCCGCGGGTGGCGAGAATTTTGGAGGAAAGCTCGATTGCCAGGGCAAAGTCGCCGGTAATCTCAGTGAGCGCCGCGACGAAGAGATTGCCGAAGTTGTGACCTTGCAGGGACTGGCCGGCGCGGAAGCGGTGGCTGAAGAGCTGGGCCAGAAGGTCCTCTTCTTCGCTGAGCGCCACCATGCAGTTGCGCAGGTCGCCGGGGGGCAGCATGTTGAAGTCCTTGCGCAGGCGTCCAGAGGATCCGCCGTCGTCGGTTACGGTGACGACCGCGGCGAGGTCGGAGATGGTCCCCGGCAGGGGTGGGGTTTGTCCCGGAGCGGCCACATGACGGCGCAGCCCACGGAGCAATGTCGAGAGCCCGGTGCCGCCCCCGATGGCCAGCACGCGCAAAGGCCGGATCGCACCCGTAGGTTCCGTGCCGTTGGCCGGTTGCGGTATGGACCCATCGTTCGCTGGAGGCGCAGTATTTTGTGGATGCCTCACGGAATCTCAGGATACAGCAATTCCGTGAAACGGGGATCATCGACCATGCTCTGAAAGTCGTTATCCGCCCGGGCCTGGAGGCGGTTCTTGGGATTCAGCTCGATGGCGCGCGCAAGATTCGCGAGGCAATCCTGAACACGGCCTGTAATCGCGTCCAGCAGGGCGAGCCCGTAAAACGCATAGTCCGTGTCGGGATAGTTTGCCAGGATCTGCCTGAACTGCTCGCGGGCGTCCTCGTAGTAGCCGGTGTTCAACTGCGAAACCGCATAGTCGTAGTGTTCCTCCGGAGTGAGGAAGGTCAAGGCCGGTTTTTCCAGTTGCCGCTGGCAGGTGGTGATGTAGATCTGGCAGCGGTCGAGAAGCGCGGCGGGCGCTCCAGGAAGCACCTTTTGAAAAGCCGTGAGCGCCTTTTCGTATTTGCCTTGCTGCAACAGTTGGACGGCGGCCTGATAGTGCTGAAAAGCCGGACCCGTATTCGCAACAGCGGAGCCACCGGATTTGGGGGCCGACGAGGGAGAGTTCTTTTTGCGGCTGTGTGCCGTGGAGCGGGCGTCTTGCGTCATGAGTTTATCCGGAGCCCTCCCAACCCGTACGATAAATCACCCGGCTTCTGTTCGGCCGGGATCGTCCACAAGGGAGAAAGCTCCTTAGGCCATCTTTTATACGCAGAACCCCGCATTCCGTCAATGGGCTGTCTTTCGGAGACCGATTCAGTGGCCTTCGACGGCACCCTTTTTACGGTAGATGGCGGGGTTCAGGGATGGATCGTTGTACATTTTCAACTGGCGGTAAAGCTTGAAACGCCGCGTTCCCCCCAGAGTCTCGCGCCACAAGGCGTCGAGGCAGCCAGCCAGGTCGGCCCGCTGTTCCTGAAGAATGGCGAGGCGCTCGCGGTTCCGGCTGGCGTGGTCCGGAGGAGCGCCGTTGCGCACGGCTTCTTCTTCCGTGTGATAGATCTTGAGCGAAAGGATGGAAAGCCGGTCGATGATCAGGCCGGGCGACTCGGAGTTGAGCGGAGCCGCCGGGTTGGGCAGGCCGCGCTCTTCGAGCCAGGTGATCAGTGCCCGGTCGAGCTGCTCGGTCAGGTCGTTGCGCAGTTGATTGGCCGTGTCGATGCGGCGCTTGACGGCGGCCAGTTCCGCGTCTGTGGCGCCGGGCGCCCGAGCTTCGTCTTCAATGTGCCACAAATCAAAATTGGCGCGGTGGTGGAGTGCTAGCATGCGCAGCCATCCGGCTGGCTTTGAGTCTGCTGCATTGTCGACATCTGAAGGGGATGCATCCTCGCGTGGAGTCTCCGCCTGCTGATGCCAGGCACGGGTCCGCTGGTCGTGCATTGCGACGATGGCTGGAGCTGAAAGCATTCTGAACAAATCCATCCTGGCGCGGAATGGAGGGCTGCCGCGCAGCGTCTATGGTAGAACCATCCTCGCCCCGTCAACAAACGCCGGATGGTTTTTCCCGATTCAGAATTCCGGCAGGTGTGATGCCGCCAAAGACCCCTCAGTTCAGCATCTTAGAATGGGATTTGGAGAAAACATGGAAAAGAAATGGCAGAATCCCCATCGGCGCTGGAATTCCCTGCGGCAGGCGTGGGTGATGGTCTCGCCGCATCGCACGCAGCGTCCGTGGCTGGGTGAGGTTGGGCAGACGGCAGTACCTCCAGGAGCGGCTTATGATCCGGAGTGTTATCTGTGCCCCGGCAACAAGAGGGCCGGCGGAGACCAGAATCCGGCCTACGAAAGTGTATTTTCGTTTGTCAACGACTATGCCGCTCTGCTTCCTGAGGCTCCGCCGACGGTGGAGGCGCCGGCTTCGCCGTTGCTGGCGGCCGAGGCCGTCCGCGGCATCTGCAAGGTGCTGTGCTTCCATCCCGACCACAGCCTGACCGTGGCGCGCATGACGCGCGAGGAGATTCGCTGTGTGGTGGATGCCTGGGCGCAGGAGCACCAGGAATTGGCCGCGCTGGATTGGATCCAGTACGTGCAGATCTTCGAGAATCGCGGAGCCATGATGGGCGCCAGCAATCCGCATCCGCACTGCCAGATCTGGTCTACGGGCTTTGTGCCGGACGAGCCGGCAGCGGAGACGGCCGCGCAGAAGGAGCATCTTGCACGCACCGGCCATTGCCTGCTCTGCGACTATCTGGAGACAGAGCGGGCTGCGGGCGAGCGGGTGATCTTTGAGAACGAGTACTTCACGGCACTGGTGCCCTGGTGGGCCGTGTGGCCGTTCGAGGTGCTGCTGCTTTCGCGGCGTCACATGGGAGCGCTGCCGGAGTTCACGAGTGGCGAACGCAGCGGGCTGGCGGATGCGCTCAAGCGGATGACCACCCGCTACGACAACCTGTTTGCGACGAGCTTCCCCTACACCATGGGTTTTCACCAGACACCCACAACCGGCGAGGCGCATCCGGAGTGGCACTTCCATGCGCATTTCTATCCGCCGCTGCTGCGTTCGGCCACGGTGCGGAAGTACATGGTCGGCTTTGAGATGCTGGGGATGCCGCAGCGGGATATTACCGCCGAGAGCGCGGCCGAACGTCTGCGCGCCTGCGCCGAAGAACACTTCTGGCCGAGGTTATGAGCGACGATCGTGGCAGGACAGTCCGCATGGCAAAGACGAAGTCCTGAGCTTCTGGCTCTGAGCTTTCGGGTGCCTACTGCAATGACGCACCCCCTGTCAGCGCGGCATTGCCGCTCAGCCTCGCGTTGACGGGAGCTACCGCACCGAACCGAAATGATCGGTGAAGATCAGATTGTTATTCCGGTCCCAGACATCGACCGACCGTACCTGCATCTGGAGCGGATAAGACCCCTTCCCACCATTGACGTCGATCTCCTCGTCAAGTATGAGAAACATGGGAACGTTAATGCTTTGCTGAATCGTTGACGTAGTTTTCCCGTCCAGTTTGAAGGTGAGCTTGGTGGGCGTCCAGTCCAGTTCGTACGTATGAAAACCCGTCGTGAGGTTAACCCCTACATTCGGATCGTTTACCGATCCTGCCGTGGTTGAGCCGTTTATCCAGGTGTGAGTGTTGTTTTCGATATAGGTCAGACCAAGCGAGGCGGGCATGAATTCCGCGATGTCGATTTCGTACGCCGGGTTTGCATCCGCCGTACAGACGCCCATATAGCCGGCCGGGTTGTGCTTGATACTGCTCACGCAGACCGGCGGATACCCGCTTGTGCCTGGGGCGCCTCCCCACAGCCAAAATACGGAATGAACACCGCGCCCGGGGAACTTAATCACGGCTTTGACAGTGCCATATTGGAAATAAAAAGGAGAGGATACGACCATGCCGATGTCATAGGGGATGTGTGAATGGCCGCCGCAGGCAAATGAACCGGATGCGGCGGTCAGTGTCAGAAGTCCGCCGGAAGCCGCCTGTGTGGCATTTGCGCACCACGCGCCTTCATCGTAGTTGTTAACCGTGTACCACTTGGACGTATTCGGCAGTTGGGCAAATGCCACAACGTTAAGAATCGCGAGTAAAAACAGCACGGTCTTTTTCATGGACCACCGCTCCTCATTGATGAATCAGCAGAATCACTCAACGCGTGCATGTAGCTCCTGCCGATGTACGTGTCACGCCGGCAGTCACAGCCGTGGGCACACCTTAGGCTTCGCCTGCGGGCACAGTGCTAGATGGCAAGATTCCCGGTTCGTAATTCGTCAGGCCGCTCCCGATGGCTTGAATTCCGGTTGTTCTGCCCAAAAGAAAACATACATAAATTCCCTGCTGGTCTAAAGGGTGAGAAGAAGGCTGCTATATTGTCGTGTTGCATGCCGCTGCCGCGCCGGGAAAGGGCTGCCATCCGCGAACGCGCAGCGCCGAAGCCTCATGGATTATGTCTGGCCTGAGGGATGGTGAGCTCGCTGGGAATCGAACCCAGGACCCACGCCTTAAAAGGGCGTTGCTCTACCAACTGAGCTACGAGCTCGCACAGCAGTGCTACTTCCAAACTAACACAGCGGCTGATTCAGCGCATGGTCGCGAAGGCATGTGGTTAGGTCGCGATATTGCCTGCTCGCCGGAAAACCAGAGCCACAACCGCGGGCACTGGAAAAGCCTGGAATTATCCGCGCCGCAGCGGCTTTTGCATCGGCACCACCTGCACGGTGACGTCGCGGACCTCGTTGAGGAAGCGATTGAGCACCGAGCCGCGCAGCAGGATGTCCCAGCGCGAGCGGGCCGACTGGCCGAAGACGACGTGCGAGATATTCTCCTGCTGAGCGAAGCGGATCAGGGCGTCTGAAACATTGCGGTCAGTGAGATTGACCACCTGCGCGCCCAGATCGCGCGCCATGCGCTGATACTCTTCGAAGCGGTGGAAGGCTTCGGGATCGCTGTGGCCCTTGTCGTCGGGGCGATGAACGTAGACGGCGTACCAATTGCTGGCCAGCCGGCCGGCCACGCGGGCGCCCACGCGCAGCAACCTTTCTGTGCCGGGTCGTGTGCTCAGGCAAACCATAACCTTTTCCGGAATGGGGGCCTGCTCCAGTCCCTGCGTTCGGCGATACTCTGAGGCGCGCTTGCTTACCTGCTCGGCCGTGGTGCGGAGCGCCAGCTCGCGCAGCATATTCAGATTTCCCTTGCGGAAAAAGTTCGAGAGCGCCTGCTCCACCTTCTCCTGCGGGTAGATCTTGCCCTGGCGCAGGCGGGTGCGCAGCTCGTCCACGGTTATGTCGATATTGACAACCTCGTCGGCGCGCTTGAGGAAGTTGTCGGGAATGGTCTCGCGAATGACCGTGTTTGCGGAGCGGTTAACAGCGTCATTGAGCGTTTCCAGGTGCTGGATGTTGACGGTCGCCATCACATTGATGCCGGCGTCAAGTAACTCCAGCACATCTTCGTAGCGCTTTTGATTTCTGGAGCCGGGGACGTTGGTGTGCGCCAGTTCGTCCACCAGTACGGTGCGAGGATGGCGGGCCAGGATCGCGTCCAGGTCCATTTCCTTCAGGTTGACGCCACGATATGGAATCACTCGCAGGGGAATGACCTCAATGTCGCGGATGCGAGACTCGGTTTCCTTGCGTCCGTGCGTCTCCACAATGCCGATGACAACCTCGATGCCCTGCTGGTGTTTCATGATGTAGGCATCGTTCAGCATCTGGTAGGTTTTGCCCACGCCCGCCGCGGCGCCGATGTAAATGCGCAGCTTGCCCGGTTCCGGCTTTTTCCCCAGGATGATCTCAGCCATAGATCAGCCCACCTCGACGGGGTGGCGTACGATTTCAACGGGCGCCACGGGAAGAGTGAAGCGGAAGGTGGTTCCATGGCCGAGGCGGCTTTCGACGGCGGTTTGGCCGCCCAGAGACTCGACCAGGCGGCGCACCAGAGCCAGACCCATGCCGGTGCCGCTCTCTGAGGACGCGCTGAAACGGTCGAAGATGGAGCTGAGCCGCTCGGCTTCGATGCCGCGGCCGGTGTCGCGCACGGTGAACTGCACAAAGTCCTTGATCTCTTCGGCGGCCAAAAGAATCTCGCCTTCGGACGGCGTGTAGCGGAGCGCGTTCGACAACAGATTGTCGAGAATGGAACGTACCGCGCGGCGATCGGCGTACACAGCGGACAAGTCGGCGTAGGCCTTCACTTCCATTCGGATATGCTTCTCGGCGGCTTCATCGCAATAGCGGTCGCGAGCTTTTTCCAATACCTGCAGCGGGCGCAGCCGTTCGAGCTTGAGTTCACGCTTGCCCGTGTCGAGTTCGGCCACGTCGATCAGGTCACTCATGAGGTCTTCGAGCTTTTCCGCTTCATTGCTGGCGGTTGCGGTCAGCTCCGCCTGCAGCGGAGTCAATTCGCCGCCAAAGCCCTGGCTCAGCGCGTAGAGTCCGCGGCGCAACTGCAAAAGCGGGTCGCGGAGCTTGCGGCTGGCTACGGCAATGAACTGCGTTTTGAAGCGGTCGGTGTCCTGCAGCGTGGTGACGTCTTCGAGCGTGGTAACAGCGCCCAGCAGCCTTCCGTCCGAGTCGCGCATGGGCGTGGTGCGCAACCGGTAGCTGCGTTCCCGCTGGCCGATGCGCAGCGGGAGCATGGCTGCCTCGTCCTCCGCGGCAACGGCCTTTTGCATGGAGACGGCATCGCGAATGGCATTCAGGATCTTGCCGCCGCCGGGAGTATTGGCCAATGCCATGCGATCAGTGGCGGCGTCGCCGAGGATCTCGGCCGCCGACTGGTTTACCTTGAGCACGTGGCCTTTTCCGTCAGTCACGATGATGGGTTCAAAGATGGATTGAAGCACGGCATCGGAGAGTTGAAACTCCATCTGCTTCCGTCCAGCCTCGGTGTCGCGCAACTCGCGCAGCCTCACCGCAATCCGGTTCAGCTCGCCGGCAATGAGGCCGAAATCGTCGTGGCTACTCCACTCGACTCGGTGATCGAGATTGCCCTGCGCAATCTTATGAGCATCGCGGGCCACCGTGCGGATCGGATTCAGAACAAAGTAAATCGTGCCCAGTTCCAGCAGGAGCGCCATCGCAACAAAGCTGTAGGCCAGGGTCGTCTGCCCGGCCGCCGCCAGGGCGTGATGGGTCATCGCCACCAGGCCGATGGTGAGGCACGCAAGCAGCGCACAACCAAGGATCAGTCGCTGGGAAAGATTGAGCATGACCCGGTCTCCATGCCGGCAGAGAAGTACCGTTGTTAGAATAACCTCCCTCTATTGTGGAGGAACGGACTGCGCTACGCCAAGCCAGAGGCCGCAGGATGCAATCTCATTGTTGCAAAGCGGTTGCGCCGGGCGGCAACGGAGGCATGCGGCAGACGCTGTAAGACTGCCGCTGGTACGGGCAATCCATGCCATTGGGCGCAGGGCCGTGAATCACTGTCCAGGAGATCCGGGGGTATTCCGTCCTCAAGTACTGGAACTGCTTCAAGGTAAAGTGATTCAAGCCATAAGTCGCATTGGTCATCTGCTTCCATTCGGGCGCCAGTGTTGGAAACAGCGCAACCACGCCGCTGTCTTTGTAATAATCCGCCAGGGCAGACCGCTCTGACAGGGCGCGAAAGCCGTGCGAGTCGCCGATCGGGTCTCGAAAATAGCGCGAGTCAACGGCGAATACTGCGTCCCGTGGCGTATTGCTTCTGATCCATAGCAGCGCATTTACCCACGGATTGCTGCTTGTAGCCGAAGGCAGCTCGATCTGCGGGCTGTTGGGATAAGTCGCCCGGGCCACAATAAACATGCCCACCGCGAGCGGCAGGCATAGTGCCGCGATCACCCACGGACGATCCTTGGCAAGATATTCTCCCAGGATTCCCGCAAAGAGGATCACAAACGCCAGGGTGATCACGTGAAAGGAGCGCAGCGGCTGAAGCCGGAGGAACATCTCGAACTCGGGCGAGGAACAAAGGATTCCGGCCACTAGAATCGAGACCAGTCCGAAGGGAATGAGCGCAAAACTGATACGGCGGAAGGCCGGACGCGTGCCGCGCAGATTGGCTTTCCAGAAAAACGCGAGAATGGCCAGGGGCCCGAGAAGGCCAAGCCAGTGATACCAGGTCCAGTTGTAGAGGAAGAAGTAATCTCTTGAAAAGAGCACTTCGCGATACGGCCCTGTGGCCGGCGCGAGATGGAACCCGGCAGGCATGATGCCAATGGCTAAAGCCGAGACCGGAACCGCGACAGGATTGGGCATCAGCTTTTTGCGCCGCTCTGCCACCAGCGTTATGCCGATAAGGGCGAGCAGGTAAACCACCATCAGGGGATGGATCGCTGCCATCACCAGCATGGCTGCTACCGTGCGCGCGTAACGGCGCTCCAGGAAGCTGGCCAGCGCGAACAGCGTGAGCGGCGTTGAAAACGATCTCGCCGTCAGATAGGGGTCAATGAGCAGCAGGGCCGTATCTGCTACCGGCATGGCCAGCACCGCCGTCAGCACCATGATGGCGGTCCAGCGAGCGCGGGAACTGGAAAAACAGGCTACGGCGAAGAGCCAGCCAGCGACCAGCAATCCGAAGAGGCTGACCACATACCAGGCAAACATCGTCCAGTCCATCGATAGATGCGTCAACCGGGCCGTCCAGGCCAGGATCGAACTGAAGATGGACAGATGTGTCTGCGCAAGAAAAAACTGCGGCGCGAATGGATACAGGTGAGGATGCAGCAGCCGACGCGCTCCCGGGACGTAAATCTCCCCGTCTTCAACGCCCAGGTGATAACCATGAATAACCAGAGCAGCCGCGGTCAGGCAGATCAGGCGGAGGACCGGCACGCGCCCCTCATGGGAGGATCTCATGGGCTCTCCTTGCCTGTCTGATGCTGGTGTCCTTTTTGCTTTGTGGATTGTCGATAGGAAACGCAATGACCAACTCTTCTCCCATGCATCATTCGCTTTGTCGAATTCGGTAGTGGGGAGCCTAAGGTTAATACTACGACGCGGAATCTTCCGTCCCGTAAGCAGATATTAAAGAATTTGTGTGCCCTTAGACCAGGAAATCCGCCGGTTTGCCGTGAAAAGCGGTAATGGCCGGGGTCGCAAGCGGACTTCGCTGCCGTTACGGGATACGGCAAACGGAAATACCGCCCTTCTGCCACTGGCAGGCCAACCCTGCTGGTGGGGGATATTCGACCAGCGCCCAGTTGACGCCGAATTGCTTCTTCAGCCGCTCAAAGTCGGCCAGTTGAAAGTGACTCCAGCCCGTTTCGGCCTCTACCTGATCGTACCAATCCTGGGCGAGGTCGGGAACCTGGGTTACGACTGCCGTATCCTTGATGGCGTCGGCCATCTGGCTGCGTTCGGCCAGAGCACGAAAGCTGTGATAATCCTCTCCCGGCGCGGCCAGATAGTACGGGTTTAGCGCAAAGTATGCGTCCGTGGGAGTATTGTGGCGAATCCACGAAAATGCCTGCAGCCAGGGGTTGGACGGTCGCTCGCCCGGCAGTTCCAGATGTGGGCTGCTGGGGAATAACATCAACTGCGAGATCAGCATGCCGCCGTTGATGACCAGCAGGAAGACCGCCCAGCGCCAGACACTCGCCTTCAGGAAGTACTTGCCCAGCAGACAGCCTGCCAACAGGGCCATAAAGTAGTAAATCAGTTGTAAAAAGCGCATCGGCTGGAGGGGCATCAGCCGGATGAATGACGGTGGGGTGATCATGATGAGGGCGACAATGAGCTGAAAGATGCCGTAAACGAATACAGAAAAAGCGAAACGGGACAAAGTTGTCTTGCCCTGTTTCTTTGCAATCCGCCACAGCAGCCAAAAGAGAAACAACGGTGCAATGACGCCGAGCCACTCGTACCAGGTCCAGTGGTACAGAAAGCAATAGTCCCGGGTATGAAGGGCCTTGAGCCAGAGGCGATTGGGGGGCTCGAAGATCCAGGCCAGCGGGGCGACGGCGGCCGGCGAGCGGCGCAGCGCGCGCAGCCAGACGGGCGCCGGCTCGCGCAGGGCCATGGTAAGAAAAAAGCAATACGAGACGCCCAATGCCGCCATGATGGGGTGCAGCACAAAGGCCAGCATCAGCAGGGGCACTGCCTGCCATAGCTTCTCGGAGAAAATTCGCGATATTGCAACAAGAACCAGCGCAGTGGCAATATTGCGCGGATGGAGATGCTGATCGGCCAGATAAAGGGCGGTCCCGGACACGGGGAGCGTCAGCATCGCTGCGACCATGGCAACCCCTGCCCACTGCACCCACTCGTCATCGAACAATTTGCGGGCGATGCTCCAGCATCCGTAGAGGATGAGCAGGATGGACCCGAACTGCCAGAGCAACTCGGTCATCGCTACCGGAATGTGGGTCAGGCGGATGAAGCCGGCAACCCACTTGTCGAAGAAGGTCGCCTGAAGCTGCCTGCAGAAAAACGCGGAGTCGTGGGGGTAGAGGGCCGGATTCAAGTCATGCTTGACTGCCGGAAGATACACTCCGTCATCCTCGATGCCGGGATGGTACCCCATTACCGCAATCGCGAGAATCGAGAATGCAAGCAGCAAAAAAACGTTGCGATTACGGAATCTTACCACGTGATAAATCCTTGTTTTTTCAAGAGATATTGCGCGAATTGCAGGGCTTCGCCTGACATGCCCCGAACTGGCGAGATCAACAGCGCAGGCCCTATGCTTCTTAGCTACTCCTCCCAGACTGCGGGGGAACTCGAGTGCGCCGTACTGCTCAGGAGGAAGTTTTCGCCTTGTGCCCAGAACATTACCTTTCTGATTGTATGGGACGGAAGCAGTGAATGTCTTCTTGCCTTGACGGAAATCGGTGTCTGCCGGAATCAAACCGCATCCGAAGCAGATATGTGCCGGGGCTCTGGTTGAAAACGTTTGCCTCAACGGGAGCCTTCATCCATCCCGGGCTGAACCAGTTTGGTACCTCCTGGCAATATGCGCTGGACAAATGAGCAACTGAGTGAGCCAGAAGAGTTGGGTTCCGTGTACCCTGTTATGGGCATGTTCAGGCGAAGTTTCAATCAACCCGGCGTTACGGCTGATGAGGCCGTTCCCTTGCCGCTCGGGGGCTCCCGATGCGAAGCGGAGGAAAAGCTCGCGCTCGTTATACCAACGCTTTGCGAGGCCGAGAACATCGGACGCCTGCTCGATCATGTCCGCTCCGTCATCGATCCTCTGGGTATTTCATACGAAATTCTGGTGGTGGATGATGACAGCATCGATGGAACCGGCGCTGTGGTTTCAGCCATCGCGGAGAAAGATCCGCATGTCCGGCTGCTGGTGCGCAAGGGAGAACGCGGGCTCTCCGGAGCTGTCCTGCACGGCTGGCAGCGCTCAGACGCGACGGTGCTCGGCGTCATGGATGCCGATTTGCAGCATCCTCCTGAACTACTGCCGCAGTTGATTGCGGTGATCAGAGAGGGCTGTGACATCGCGATCGGCAGCCGCTATACTCCGGGCGGCGAACTGGGCGCATGGAATCCCTTCCGCAAGTTCCTGTCGGCTGCGGCTGTCTGGGTCACATTGCCCCTGCAGCGGAGGGGCCTCCGCGCTAAAGACCCCATGTCCGGCTACTTTATGGTCCGCCGCCGCTGCCTCGAATCCATCGCGTTTCAGCGGGCGGGTTTCAAGCTGCTGCTGGAGATTCTCGTCCGCTCGCGGATTCAATCGATGAAGGAAGTGCCATTTGCCTTTGGCCAGCGCTACAGAGGCTCAAGCAAGGCCAACTTCAAGGTTGCCTGGGATTATGGGCGGTTGCTGGCGAGGCTCTACGCGGGAAAGATCGGATTCGGAAGACGGACGCGGGGCCGTGGCAGCGCCCCCAAACCTCTAGAGCGCGGGCAGCAGCAGCCGTAGCAGCAGGAAGCCTGCAACGCCAAGAAAAAATACCAGCGCCATCCGGATTCCGGGTTCGCGGTTGACCTCGGGCACCAGGTCGCTTGCGCCCACATAGAGGGCCACGCCCGCGGAGATGGGCAACCCGAAGTTTGTCCAGCGGGGAACCAGTTCGATGATCAGCACGCCGCCCAGAGTGGCCGCCGCCAGAGCCACCGCGGAGTAGAATGCGACGGCGCGGCTGCGCCCACTGGCAAGCATCACGCTGGCCATGGTGAAGCCCTCAGGGGCCTTATGCAGCAGAATCGCGAGAAAGATCAGCCAGCCCAGCCAGTTTGAAACCACAAAGCCGGAGCCGATGGCCACGCCGTCAAAGAGGGCGTGAACGCTGAGGCCGCCCAGCACCGAGTAGCCGGTGCGCGCTGAAACGAATTCGTCGTGATGGGTCTCCTCGCCGTAGTGGAAGTGGGCGTTGATGGTATGTTCCAGCAGGTGCACTACGCAGTAGCCGCCCATGATGAGGATAGGCCCCAGCCGCGGGCTCAGGCTCAGGCTTTCAGGCGCCATTTCCAGAAGAGCCGTAGCCATCAGAAAGCCGGCGCCCAGCGCGACAAAGTAACGCAGGTAACGGTCCACGCCACGCGCGCGCACCAGCACCAGTCCACCGGCCACATCGGCCAGCCCGGCAACCAGCCCGAGAAGAAGTGAGATCTTCAGCATTCTTACTTACCCGCTGTGCCGGATATGCAGCACGTCGCCATCCTGGACGATGTATTCCTTGCCTTCAAGCCGCAATGTTCCTTTGGCCCGCGCTGCCGCCTCGGAGCCTGCTTCCAGTAGCTGATCCCAGCGGATCGTCTCGGCGCGGATGAAGTGATGTTCGAGGTCGGAGTGGATGGCTCCGGCAGCCTGCGGCGCCTTTGAGCCAACGGGCACGGTCCAGGCGCGGCACTCGTCCTCGCCCGCGGTGAAGAAGCTGATCAACCCGAGCAGCTCATAGCTCTTCCGGATCAGGCGCACCAGGCCGCTTTCGTGGAGTTCATAGCTCGCCAGAAAATCACCGGCTTCGGCATCGTCCATCTCCGCCAGCTCGGCCTCCACCTTGCCGCAGATGGCTGTAGCCGCGGCATTGGGCCGGTGAGAGACCTCATCCAGCTTGAAGCGGCTTGCCGCCGCTTCAAGGTCCGCACCCAGCGAGGTGCTTTCACCGATGTTCAGAACATACAGGATGGGCTTTTGCGAAAGGAACATGAAGCCCTTGATGAGCTTTTTCTCCTCGGGCGTCATCTCCAGCTCGCGCAGAGGCTGCTCCTTTTCGAGTGCCTCCTTTGAGCGCAGAAGCAGCGCGTGCTCCTGCTCCAGCTCGCTCGAACGCATCTTGCGCAGGTCTTTCTCCACGCGCTCCAGGCGCTTTTCAATCTGCGTCAGATCGCTGACCATCAGGTCGAACTCGACATTCTTGATGTCGCGCAGCGGATCGATGGGGCCGACATGGGGAATCGAGTCATCCTCGAAGGCGCGCAGCACGTGAATGAGCGCATCCACATTGCGGAGGTTGGCAAGAAACGCCGATTCCTTGAGGGCCTCCTGCCCGATAGCGGCGACGTCGACGTACTCGACCGAGGCATAGGTGGTCTTCTTCGGCGAGTAGAGTTCCGACAGTTTGTCAAGCCGTTCGTCGGGGACGCGCGCCACGCCAATATGCGCCTCGCGCGGGTTCGAGTAGCCGTGCTCGGTGAGCTTGGCCTTGGTCAGAATCTTGAACAACGAGGTCTTGCCTACCTGCGGCAGGCCGATAATGCCAGTCTTCATGATCGTTCCATTAAGGGTCCAATTGTTGAAGGACCATTCTCGATCATAGCCCATGCCGCAGCCAGACGATCCCGCTCGATCGGCTGCGCCACTGGAACTTTGTCCGGCCCAGCAATCCACAGGCTGCCCGGAATTTCATCGTGCATTCTTCCGGCGTTTATGCGCTGTTTTGAAAACGCTGGCTATTCTACGCAAGCTGCTCGCGTGAAGCATCAAGGGCGCGTGCAGACTCTCATTCCCCCTGTGGAGAGAATTATGTTCAGGAGTCAGTTCGAATCAATTTGCCTGAAGAGCGGTGCGGCAATACTCGCTGCGCTGCAAGTGTTTGCAGGAATGCCGGTGCCTGCATTCGCGGAGGATTCCGCCCAGAAGGTCGAGACACGCACGCCCATCAAGCATGTGATAGTGATCATCGGTGAAAATCGCAGCTTTGACCACGTTTTCGCAACCTATAAGCCCATTCGCCACCAGAGGGTCATGAATCTTCTTTCTGAGGGGATTATCAATGCGGATGGCGCCCCAGGCCCGAATTATTGGAAAGCGGAGCAGTATTCGGCGGTGGATGAGGCCAGTGAAGGGTACCAGGTAAGCCCTCAGCAGAAGGAGCTTTATACCACTCTTCCCACGCCGCTGGCTGGTGGCCCCACAAAGCCTTTCTTCTCCACGCTGGCTGAAGCCAAAGCCGCGGAGACGGGCCTGCCCAACGACACCTATTACACTTACCTGACCACCGGCGGCACCGGCCTGAAGGCGGGTACGCCCGATACGCGCATTCCCAATGTAGATTCGCTGCCACCGGGACCATTCCAGATCACACCGGGAATTCCCTACGATGCGTACACGGCCAGTCCCGTGCACCGCTACTACCAGATGGCGCAGCAACTGGACTGCAGTATGAGCTACGCCGATCGCAACAATCCCAGCGGATGCAGGGCCGATCTGTTTCCGTGGGTCGAGACCACCATTGGAGCGGGTTCCAACGGCCGGCCTCAGCCTTCGCCGTTTACCGAGGAGTCCACGCGCGAAGGCTCGGCCTCCATGGGCTTCTACAACATGCAGGAAGGAGACGCGCCTTATCTGAAGTATCTTGCGGACCACTACGCGCTGAGTGACAACTATCACCAGGCGGCAACAGGCGGCACCGGCATGAATCACATCGAACTGGGCACGGGCGACGCGCTCTGGTTCAGCGACGGCAAGGGAAATCCCGCCGTTCCGCCGCATAACCAGCTCGTAGCGGCAGGAACAGCGAATGCCGGCGTGGTGGACGAGATCGAAAATCCAAATGCAGCATCCGGCACCAACAACTGGTATAGCGAAGACGGCTACGGCGGGGGATCGAATGGATCGCCCTCGTATGGCGGTGGAAGCTACAGCGAATGCGCCGATCCCAATGCGCCCGGCGTTGCGGCGGAACTGGACTACCTGGCCACGCTGCCCCATCGCGTCGATCCGAAATGCGCGCCCGGCCACTACTATCTGCTGAACAACTACAACCCGGGCTACTTTGGCAACGGGACCAATGCCTACACCGATACCAACAATCACAACACGGTCTTCACTGTTCCACCTTCGACAGTACGCACGATCGGCGATGCTCTGCTGGCGAAGAATATCTCCTTCAAGTATTACGGCGATCAATGGAACCTCTACGCCAATGATCCCTATTACCAGAAGCCGGGAGACGAGTATTGCAACATCTGCGACTTCCTGCAGTACTCGGCGTCGATCATGACCAATCCCACCCTGCGCGCCGCGCATATCCAGGACACCGTCAATCTCTACTCCGATATCAGGAACGGAACACTGCCGGCGGTTTCCTTCGTAAAGCCAAGCGCATTCGTTGATGGACATCCGGCCTCGTCCAAGCTTGATTTGTTCGAGGGCTTCGTGATGAAGATCGTGAATGAGGTGCAGGCCAATCGCAAGCTCTGGGCCAGCACCGCGATCTTTATCACCTTCGACGAGGGCGGCGGCTATTATGACTCCGGATACGTCCAGCCGCTCGATTTCTTCGGTGACGGGACGCGCGTTCCGCTGCTTGTGGTTTCGCCGTTCACGCAGGCTGGCCACATTTCGCACACGTACGCCGATCACGTCTCGATCCTCAAGTTCCTCGAAAGGAACTGGGACCTGAATCCGATCACTAACCGCAGCCGCGACAACCTGCCCGACCCGGCCGCCACCGAAGCGAATCCCTACGTGCCGACGAATGGCCCTGCAATCGGGGACCTCTTCGACATGTTCAATTTCGGCCGCGGGGATCGCGATGACCACGGAGGCCGGTAATCGCCTTCAATAGACCAAGAAACCCGGCGCGGCCTTTCCAGTAAAACGGAAAGGCCGCAGGCATTTTAACGGCTGCGATGTGGACGCCATCGCGGGTGCGTCAGGAACTCCTTGTTCTCTTACACCCGCGACGTTTCCGCATGCGCTACCAGCACCAAAGTCGCCAGCCCCAGCAGCAGGATTGCTTCCTCCACATGCTCGCTGCGGTTGTGCAGCTTGTTGAAGTGAATGCGATACGGATTCATGGGAGGCGCCGCATCGATGTCTCCGCCAACGGCGATGCGGTCGTGCTCCATGGCCGGGATGATACCGAACTGCGAGTAGACGGTGAAGGCCATCATCAGCACCACAAGCGCCATCGGCGCCAGCACGGCGCGCGGCTTATAGACACCCAAGGCGGGAGCCAGCGCCTGCAAAGCCAGCGCAACCATGCCGGAAACCAGTCCCATGCCGTGCAGGATTCGGATCAACTGGCCTACGATCGTGCCGGCAACGTGCGTCTCCGGCTGCAGCGTCGTGAACGTGACGGCGGCCACCACGGGAAAGAAGATCTCCGCGCCGAGCCAGACGATGAGAGCGAGATAAAGAAGCGTGCGGATGAGGGTTTTCATAGGTCAGTTGTCAGTGCCAGCATTGCAGTTCTACTTCGATTGTCAAGGAAAATCGTGGAGTCAAGCACTTCCTGTAACCTTCAAGCCTGCCCTCAGCAAATTCGCGTCGAGAATGAAGCGTTGAACTGCCGCGAGTCTGACCTGGGCACATTCACAGATGACAACTGATCCCTGATCCCTGACAACTGTTCACTGACAACTGTCTTACCGCAAGCTCCCGTAGACCGAGGGCCGGCCGATGAGGCGCTCGATGCGCTTCTGGATGGGCGGATGCGTGCTGAACAGACTGGCGAGAGTTTCGCCCGAGAGCAGCGGCGCAACGATAAACAGATGGGCCGAACTGGGCGAAGCCATGAGTGGAACCCTCCGGCTGACAGCGGAGATTTTCTCGAGCGCGCTGGCCAGCGCGTAGGGATTGCCGGTGAGGTGCGCGCCTGACGCGTCCGCCTCGTACTCGCGCGTACGCGAAACCCAAAGCTGGATCAGCATGGCCGCAAGCGGCGCCAGCAGCAGCATGACCAGCGCGCCCAGGCCGCCTTCGCGGTCGCGGCGGTCGCCGCCGCCCATGCCGCCGATGGCTCCGAACCAGAAGGCCATGCGTGCCAGAATGGTGATGGCGCCGGCCAGCGTGGCGGCAATGGAGCTGGTGAGAATGTCGCGGTTGCGCACGTGCCCCAGTTCATGAGCCAGCACGCCTTCCAGTTCTTCGTCATTCAGCAGCGCCAGGATGCCGTGGGTGACGGCGACCGAGGCGTGCTGCGGATTGCGGCCGGTAGCGAAGGCATTCGGCGACTCAGTGGGGATGACGTAGATTTTGGGCATGGGAATGCCAGCGCGCCGGGTCAGGCGCTCCACGACGTCGTAAGCGCGGGGCAGTTCCTCGCGGGTGACGGGCTTTGCGCCGTACATCGCCAGCGCGATCTTGTCGGAGTAAAAGTAACTGAAAAAGTTCATGGCGGCCGCGAGGACAAAGGCGATCAGCGCGCCGTCAGTGCCGCCGAAGTACTCGCCGGCCAGAATCAGAAGAAGCGTCAGGGCGGTCAGCAGAAACGCGGTCTTGAAGGTGTTCATTGCTAGCTCCTGGCAGCTAGCAGCTAGCTTCTAGCTGCTAGCCGGGACAATATCACGTCCATTCCTTGGATGCGAAAGCCGTGCAAAAAGACCCAAAACCGTCCCTCGTCCAGTTCGGATCCGGGGCGACTGGTTCCGGGCACCGGCAGGCAGTAACGGTATTGCCCGTGGTTGCATGCGGAGGCCGAAAAGGGATGCGGCGTTTGCTTGTAGAAAACGCCACATCCCTTTGAAATCACGATGGATAGGTGCTAATGAGTCGCGCGCTAGGAGCTTCTTTTCAATGCCCGCTTCAGCACGGTTTCCAGCGCTGCCTTCACTTCGGTGTATTCGGCGGGCGAGAGATTGCCGGAGAGTTTCTCGCTTTCCAGGGCAAACAGTTCTTCCTTGAGGGCATTCAACAGGGCAGCGTTCCCGGCTGCCGGGGCCGCGGGCCTGGCCGTAGCGGCGGTTGCAGGCGCGGCGCTGAAGTCAGGCATGGCCACGGCAACGGGCGCACCGCCCGGCGCCGCTGCCAGCGTCGGCTTGCGCAGCAGGAAGGCTGCCGCCGCGGCCAGAATCAGCGCCAGGCCGCCAAGAATCCACCACTTGTACTTTGTGAGCGGATCGGGAGAATCGATGGGCGCCCCGATCCCGCCACCGGGCTGATTGGCGGTTGCCGCCGCTTGCTGCCCGCCGTTGTCGGCCTGTTGTTCGCGCGGGATGGAGCCTGTCCCCGAGATGGTGAACTCCACAGTTTTGCCCGGAGGTG
>JAJZAL010000299.1 GCA_021799405.1 Acidobacteriota bacterium | reverse complement strand
GCCAGGTACAGTGTTCCTAAGTCATTGGTGGTAAGTACGGTATGGGACATACCCGAAGGAAGAGGGCGGAAATATCTAAGCAACATGAACCCCATCTTGAATGCAGTACTCGGCAACTGGGGCACGGATTTTATTTCCACCTTTCAAGGGGGAAATCCAGTTACCCCAACGGCGCCAAACTTCACGGCGTTCACATTCAGGATCGTGCGCCCGAACCGCCTTTGTAACGGGAGAAACCAAGTCAGGAATAAGAACCTTAGAACCAATGGGCTGGTTTTCTTCGATTCGGCGTGCTTTGTGACACCTCCGACGAACTACTTTGGGAATTCGGGCAATGGAATCTTTTACGGCCCTGGATTCGATAACTGGGACATTACAGCCCGAAAAGTATTTCCAATTAAAGAGAGTGTTAACTTTGTATTCCGGACTGAATTCTTCAATGCTTTCAACCATGCACAGTTCGGCCCTATGGCTACTAGTATCACCAGTCCCGCCTTTGGTGATGTGACCGCAACTCAACATGCTCCTCGCGAGATACAGTTTGTGGGGAAGATAGAGTTTTAGTGCCTCGAAAACTGGCGGGCCTGGTAAGGCTCGCGCCAAATGGATTGAAGCTAGTTGATATGGGACTAGCCAGGCAGGCCGTGAGGAAACAAGCATCTTCCGGAGCAGATCGTGAATCTGCTCCGGCACAGTCGAGCGACCGCAGGGTGCTCCAGGTTTCGATCGCCGCGACGCATGAGATCCGGGAAACCGCACCTCAAGATGCAAAATCATGCGGTCAGGGGCTTGGCGGAAAAAGGATCGCCGGCCTCACGTAAGCCAAGAGTCCAGACTGAAGAAATTGCGAACAGGAACGCAAAAGTGAAGCGGAGGACAGCGGAGTTGGTTCCGGACAGATCTGGTGCTAAAGGACATCGCCTTGGGGAAAGTTCCAGGCCCGGATCGGCGGCGTTGCGTGATCAGCTATGCCTGTGATGGGCATAGCTATGACCGAACATCGGGCGTGCCAGTTCGTCCATGGAGTCAGATGCAAGCTCTTCCCTTCTCGTTTGAGGGTAATGTGCGGGAAAAGGGATTGAGTCGACACCTTGGCCAGCAACCTGCCAAGCCAGTGCCTACACAACGACTCTTAAATGTTGATATCCACATGACTCGAGGAGAAACAAGTGTTTAGTGAAATATCGGCAGGCAACACCGCATGAGTAACAGAGCAGGAATCAGGCACACAGCGTTGCCTGAGCGCCAGCTTGCGGTGGAATGAAAGCGATCTACCGCAGGAGCCTCGTTGCATGAGGTATCGAGTTGGCAGCGGGACTTAGCAAGCGACGGAGAGATGTTCGAAATGAAAACCTACGGACGTGCACTGCGAACTGCGAGTGGAGAGTAAGAATTGACGGGTGGGTATAGCCATGAAGGGGCGGGGCGATGAATCCTACGCAGATCCACATTTGCGCGTTCAGGCTTATGCCAACGTGGACTTCGTCTTCGCAAAACCAGATTAGGTCAGTCGCGCCGACATGAAGTTTCGCGCAAAGGTGTCGAATTGGACCAATATCGTCCATTTTGACTGGAGGGCGTCTGAATCTTGACACGTAGCGACGGCAGAAGATTCTCGGATTCTGCAAATAGGCTAAACGTGACATTCCTACTTGCGACGAGTTCAGACCTTTGGCTAATCGTATCAAGAAAAGGTGGGGAAGGGAGATATTTAGAAATGGAGCGACGCGAGTTTTTGAAGGGGGCGTCCCTCGGAGCAGTAGGGGCGATGGTCGCGACACGGGGCGCAGCACAATCAATGGATGCGCCAGTTGTGGACCGGCCAAACATTATATTCATTGTTTCCGATCAACATCGGGCTGGACTGACAAAGCGGTCCGGCTATCCGCTGGATACCAGCCCAACCCTCGACAGGCTTGCTGATGCAGGGATTGGTTTTGATCGGGCTTATGTCACGACGCCTCTGTGCATGCCTAGCAGAATTAGCATGCTGACCGGCCGTTGGCCCGATGCACACCGCGTGCGCATGAATCTCGACGCACAGGATGCGTACTTTGAAACCGATTTATACGCGGTCGCGAAGGCGAGAGGATATAAGACTGGGCTGGCCGGGAAAAATCATACTTACCTGAAGAGCATCGACTTAGATTACTGGCGCGAATACTCTCATTGGGGTGGGTGGATTCCCCCGGATGCACCGAAGGAATACAAAGAGTACCAGACGTGGCTCGGAGGATTACAGGCAAATGCTGCTCTAACTCCAACTCCGTTTCCGGTAGAAGTCCAATTTCCTTATCGTATCGTGTCGGATGCGATTGAATTTATTGACCTAGCAGGTGACCAGCCTTTCATTCTGCAAGTTGGGTTCCCAGAGCCTCACGATCCAGAGCAGGTTCCAAAGCCGTATTGGGACATGTTTCCTCCCGAATCAGTTCCAGGCAGGTGTGCAGGGCCGGAAGCGTTGAAGGATCTCGGCTTCAGGGCGCAGTGGCTATACGGCCTCGAGAACAGCAGCTATCCCTCCGAAAAGTATTGGCGGCGTTACAAATCCAACTATCTTGGAATGCTGCGCCTCCTGGACGACCAGTTAACCAGATTGGTAAATCATCTCAATTCCAGGAACCTTATGAGTAAGACCATGATCGTCTATCTAGCCGACCATGGCGATTACCTGATGGACTATGGCTTAGCACGAAAGGGCGTGGGATTATTCGAGTGTTTGACCCGTATCCCAATGGTCTGGTCGGGATATCGCATTCAGCCATCCTCGGCAGGGAAATCCGCCTTTGTCTCTATGGCGGACGTCATGCCTACACTCTGTGAGGCGATGGGTGCGGAGATCCCACATGGAGTGCAAGGAAGAAGTCTTTGGCCAATTCTGACTGGACAGAGTTATCCAGAAGAGGAATTTCGAAGTATTTACTCCTCCGTAGGTCTTGGTGGCTTGTATTACGTTAAAGACGACGATATCCCCTACAGTTCGGCAACGTTGTTTAATGGAAAGTCAACAAATGACTCGTCTATCTACGGTATCGGCTGGGATGAATTGAATAAGGTCACACAAAGCGGTCTCGAAAAGATGGTCCGCATGGGCGATTGGAAGCTCGTCTACGACATGATGGGATACGGACAACTCTACAATCTTGCTTCGGATCCGTGTGAACTGAACAATCTATTCAATCATCCGTCAGCAGCTAACTCGCAGAAGCAATTGATGGAGGAACTGCTGATGTGGACCATTAGGAGCCAGGATAGCTTACCGACAGGCCCGCAAAACCGTAAGTATCACACGAAGTGGGCACATGAACACAATTGGTACACCCCTTACCGGCAAAGCATTCCTGGAGAACCGTTCATCCCCTAACTAAGACCGGCCACTGCTGGATCGCGTGGCAGAAGGGTGATGAGAGTTATATGGATTCTGTGACGCGGGACCATCGATTCCAAGAACAGGTTGGGGCTCTTAATCTATCAATTCCATGTGGAGGTTGCGTGATGAAATATGACAAGTATCAAATTCAAGGCCTAAGAGAGCATGTTCTCCAATCAGGCTCTTACCGCGTTTCTTTCTGGCAACAGAGAAGGCTGCCATGCTATTTCACGTGTCTAAGAACAGTCATACTCGCGATTTTGGTTCTCTGCATTTCGTGGCCTGCAACGGTCGCTGGCCAGAATTTGACCGGCGGGATCAGCGGCACGGTGCGGGACTCGACCGGAGCGGTGGTTCCCAATGCCACCATCACCGTCGAGAATACCGACAGGAACCTTGTTGTACGAACGGTGCATACGAATGAGCAAGGCGAGTTCATTGTGCCCCTTCTGAATATTGGCCATTACGCGATAACTATTGCGGCTTCTGGCTTTGAGACAATGACCGAATCAGAACAAGTAAATGTAGGCCTGACGGTATCCGTTGAGGTAGTCCTACAGCCTGGTTCGGTTTCGCAAACGGTTCAGGTAACCGCAAATCCACTGACACCACAGTTGACGAGCCCCACAGCGGGAACCCTCATCTCAGGCACCCAGACAAAGGAACTTCCACTCAGCAGCCGTAACTTCGAGCAGTTACTCTATATTCAGCCAGGAGTTAGCGGACCGATACCCGGGCCGTTGGATCGTGGCTCCATTGCAAGTTCAGGGGCAGGAAATTTCACCGCGTTTTCAGTGGGTGGACTTGGCCCTCAATACAATAGCTTCTTTCTTGACGGTCAGGATTTGCAGCGGCGTTCTGCCGGCGGTAACCAAATCGCCGCATACCCAGGAATTGATTTTATCCAGGAGACGAATTCGCAGCGAGACAATTATGGCGCGCAGTATGGAGGAAGTGGCGCGGCTTTCATCACCGTTGCGACCAAGTCAGGTACCTCGGCGTTTCATGGTTCCGCTTACGAATTCTTCGAGAGCGAAGTATTGAACGCAAATGGATACTTCAACAATCTTGCAAGAATTCCAAGGCCTGGCCAGCGATATAACGATTACGGCTATACCCTCGGTGGTCCGGTCTGGATCCCTCATCTTACGGATCGAAACACGACAAAGACGTTCTTCTTCTTTGGACAGGAATACTTGCGTACTGAAACAACCACGCAGGAAACACTTACTAACATGCCAACGGCTCTGCAACGGAAGGGCATCTTTAACGCTCCTGTGTGCGTGCAGTACAGCTCAACGGGACAGTGCGCAAGTTCTACTTCAACGATTACAAGGATCGATCCAACCGCCGCGGCATACTTAAAGGACATCATCGACAGAACTCCTCTGCCGAACAATCCTTCGGATCCTCAGGGCCTCGTGACTGCAGAGAGCGGATTTGACAATGAGACTCAGACTTTCATCCGAATTGACCATCAGTTCACCCAGAAGCTGAGCGTATTCTTCCGCTATCTCGACGACCCGCTGACGCTCTATGCTCCCAATGGGTTGCGGCAGCCGGTGGGCGTGCCTGGCGTGGGCAACTCAAATATCACTGATGGGGCGACGTTATTTCTCGGCCATGTTACCTATGTTCTTAACGATCATAATGTCTTGGATGCTGGTTATTCCTACATGCAGAATTGGGTCACGGCGATTCCCATCGGCTTGTTATTGCCGGCGAATTCACCGGATATCACACCGCTGCTTCCGTATCCATCAACTCTTGCAAGGGTGCCCGACCTCAACATCAATGGAGGCTCCTATGCGGCGATCGGCCCTTATCGAAATACTGATCCCGTTACGCAGCTTTATCTGAATGATACCGTCACCAGAGGCAGACATACGTTCAATGTAGGTTTTAATCTGGAGTACCAACAGGCCGGGAACAATCAGGGGACAACCAATGCCGGACTTTTCCGGTTCAGTCCTTCGGCACTGGTGCCCGACAGCAACGAGACGCAATACGATCAGGCATTCGCCAATTTCCTGCAAGGCAATGTCACAAATTACCAGCAAGCGTCTGCTGATTTAGCAGATCTCCCGCATACGAATATCTACGAGGGGTATGCACAAGATGATTTGCGGACTTCACCTCGCCTTACGCTGAATGCAGGACTCCGGTACTCTTATATAGCTCAACCGACGTCGGGGAAGTTGTCAGGCTATCCTTACTACCCCGAGGTAAACTTCGTACCGGCGTTCTTCAATGCCGGCAATACTCCGGCAATGACCAACACTGGCCTGATTTGCGCCTCGGCCCCGTGTGCGGGAGGGACAACACCGAACCCGAGTTATAATCAATATAATGGCTTGATTATAAGCGGAAAGAGCTCTCCGTTTGGAGAGAAGGTTACTCAACAGCCGCTTTTGGCCTTTGCGCCGAGGATAGGGTTTGCTTACGATCTCTTTGGGAATGGGCGAACATCAATCAGAGGCGGGGCAGGTATCTTCTATCAGGAAATGCCCAATTATCAGTTCCAGGTCATGGTTAACACCAATCCTCCAAAGA
>JAJZAL010000298.1 GCA_021799405.1 Acidobacteriota bacterium | reverse complement strand
GGGTACATGCTCATGCCGCCCACCTCGTCCATGCGTAACACCTACATGGTCGAAGCCGGCATTAATCTCCCATGGTTGAACCGGCGAAAGAACAATGCGGAGATCGCAACCGCCGGCGCCCGTGTGACAGAACAGCAGGCAGAACTGGCCGATCTTCGAAACGCCGCTTTTGACCAGATTCAGGAGTCGCTTGCCGAAACTCTTGCCGCACAGCGTCTGGCGCGGGTCTACCAGGCGTCGCTCCATCCTCAGGCGGAAGCCACTCTGCGCGCCGCTGTCATCGCCTACGAAAACAACCAGACCGACTTTCTCAATCTGCTCGACAGTCAGGAAGCGGTAATTCGCATTGACCTCGCGTGGCTGCAGGCGCTGCGCGATTTCAATACCCGCCTGGCCGATCTTGAGCTTGCCGTCGGCGCCCCAATTCCACTCACACAGCCTTCTACTCCCGAGGTGAAACCATGAGCGACTCCAACTATAAGAAGGCGTTCTTCGCTGCGATTGTGGTTTGCATTGCGTTGGTTGCTGTGCTTGTGGCTGTTCTCCTTCACATGACGCCAAAGGCGGCTACCCCCGCACCTTACAACCCGGTCATTGCGCAAGGCCCGCCGCCCACCGGCCACAACAGCGGAGTCTCCGCGCCCGCCCAGCCCAATCGACAGCCCGCGCTTGCTCCTGTGCACTTGTCTCTGCGGCGTCAGCAGGAAATCGGCCTCACTACTGCCGTGGTGGAGCGCAGAAATATCAGCGATCATCTCCAGGTTCCCGGCAATGTTGATATCGATGAGGAGCAGCTTTCCTATGTGCAGACTCGCTTCCCCGGATGGATCCAAAGGGTATTTGCAAACGCGACCTGGCAGTATGTGAAGAAGGGCGAGCCGCTCTTCACGATCTACAGTCCGGACCTCGTGAGCACCGAGCAGGAATACCTTCTCGCAAAACAGAATCAGAAATCACTCGGAGCGGGCGGTACGGGCACCGCTGCTCAGGAGGGAAAATGGCTTCTTCAGGCCGCCGAGGAGCGGCTGCGGCAGTTCGACGTTCCTTCGTCTGAGGTTGCGGCGTTGGTGCGAACCGGTAAGGTGCAACGGGAAATTGCCATCGATTCGCCGGCATCCGGTTACATCACCGAACGCAACGCGTTGCCCAACGCCTACGTTCAGCCGGACACAAAGCTTTACACCATTGCCAATCTTTCCACCGTCTGGGTTTATGCCAATGTATTTCAGACAGACGTCGGCGAATTACGACCGGGAGATCCCGCACAGGTGACAGTGGACGCCTATCCGGGGCGCGTGTTTTACGGGCGAATCGATCAGATCCTTCCGAACGTAGACCCAGTCACCCGCACCGTACGGGTGCGGCTGGTATTCCGCAATCCCGGCGTCGTGCTCAAGCCGGGCATGTACGTCAACGTCGACATCCATGTTCCTCTCGGCACCCAGCTCTTAGTCCCGGCGTCGGGCGTGCTGCAGACCGGCACGCAGAATATTGCCTTCATCGATCAGGGAGACGGCTATCTGGAACCGCGCCTTGTGCAGGTCGGGCCACAAGTGAATAACTCGCTGATTGTCCTGAAAGGATTGAAGGCCGGCGAGCGCATCGTCAGTTCGGCAAACTTCCTCATCGATTCTGAGGCGCAGTTGCAGGCCTCTCTTCAGTCGTTCAATCCTTCACCGCAGACTTCAGAGCAGCAGAATGCTTCCGGCCCGCCGGCCGCACAGATCACGCTTGCGACCATCCCGTCCCCTCCGCAAAAAGGATCGGACGCCGTCCAGGTAAAGCTCACCGGTGTGAACGGCAAGCCCATGGACGGTGCGCAAGTTGCGGTTGCCTTCTACATGCCCGCCATGCCGGCCATGGGAATGGCCGCAGCACAGGTAACAGCAACGCTCGCCGATAAAGGGCAAGGGGTGTACGAGGGCACGCTGCATCTTGGCTCTGGCGGCACATGGCAGGTCACTGTCACGGCCAGTCGTAATGGTAAAACCATCGCAACCAGACAACTCAGCGTGACCGTGGCAGGGGGCATGTGATGATTACCCGAATCATTGCCTGGTGCGCGCGGAATCCATTTCTCGTGATTGCGGTTACGATCTTGCTCGCCGCGGCTGGAGTGTGGTCGCTGCGCCAGGTTCCCCTCGATGCCTTGCCCGATATCAGTGACGTGCAGGTCATCATTCACACGCGATGGCCGGGTGAACCCCCGAATGTCATTGAAGATCAGGTCACTTACCCGATTGTTTCTGCGTTGCTTGCCGCGCCGCATGTGAAGGCCGTGCGCGCCCAGACCATGTTCGGCGACTCCTACGTGTTTGTAGTGTTCAAAGACGGGACGAATCTCTACTGGGCGCGTTCGCGCGTTCTGGAGTATCTGCAGCAGATCGCCGGCAGCCTGCCGTCGAACGTACACCCCGCGATTGGCCCTGACGCCACCGGCGCCGGTTGGGTCTATGAGTACGCAATCATCGACAAGAGTCACACCCAAAGCCTCGCCGACCTGCGCTCGCTGCAGGACTGGTACCTGCGCTATCAGTTGGAAACCGTGCCAGGCGTAGCGGAAGTGGCGAGCATTGGTGGTTTTGTCCGCCAGTATCAGGTCAACCTAGACCCGCGCAAGCTCTTCTCGTACGGCATCTCCGCTTCTACCGTCATCCAGCATATTCGGCAAAGCACCAACGAGGTGGGTGGAGATGTCCTCGACATGAACGGAGCCGAGTACATGGTGCGCGGCCTCGGCTATTTCAAGACACTCTCCGATCTGGAAAATATCCCCGTCGCAACACGCGGTGGCACGCCGGTTCTGGTGCGCAATCTCGGCACTGTCACCTTCGGACCCGCCGTGCGGCGCGGCGCCGCGGACTGGGACGGTAAAGGGGAAACCGTGGGCGGCATCGTCGTCATGCGGTACGGTGGCAACGCGCTCAAGGTGATCAACGCTGTGAAAGCCAAGCTGCGCGCAATTGCACCGTCATTGCCGCCCGGCGTTGAAATCGTCACTGCGTACGACCGTTCATGGCTGATTCAGCAATCCATCCACACGCTCGTGCGCGACCTCATTCTCGAAGCCATTATTGTCAGCTTCGTCAGCATCGCCTTCCTCTTTCACTTTCGCTCGGCGCTCATTCCGATTCTTACCTTGCCGATCGCGCTTCTCTCCGCATTCATTCCCATGTATTTCCTCCATATCAGTTCCAACATCATGTCGCTTGGAGGACTGGCGCTGGCTATCGGCGTGCTCGTCGATGCGGCCATCGTGATGGTTGAGAACGGATACCGCCACCTTGCCGAGCGTGCCGACTCCGAGCACCTGAGTGATTCGGCGCGGAAGAAGATGCTCGTTGGCGCAGCCCAGCAGGTAGGTCCTGCGCTCTTCTATTCGTTGCTCATCATCGTAGTTTCATTCCTGCCTGTATTTCTTCTCGGCGCGCAGGAAGGCCGCATGTTCCGGCCTCTTGCCTGGACCAAGACTCTCGCACTGATCTTTTCGTCCATCCTGTCCATCACCCTGGTGCCGGCGCTCATGCCATATTGCCTTCGCGGCAAGCTGCGGCCTGAGTCGACCAACCCCATGGCTCGCATGACCAAGGCGCTCTATCTTCCGGTGCTCAACTGGTCGTTGCGTCATTGGAAATGGGTGATCATTCTCAGCCTCGCATTCCTTGCCGTGACCGTACCGCTCTACTTCCGGCTGGGTAGCCAGTTCATGCCGGGACTCTATGAGGGATCAGCTCTCTACATGCCAAGCTCCCTGCCTGGAATCTCCCTTCCTCAGGCAGTGGATCTGATGCAGGTGCAGGACCGCATCATTCGATCCTTTCCTGAGGTCAACTCTGTCTTCGGTACGGTAGGCCGGTCCGACAGTGCCACCGACAATGCTCCGCTCGATATGTTCGATACCACCATCATGCTAAAGCCGCGCTCGCAGTGGCCCCGCGGCATGACTTACGACAAGCTGATTGCCGCAATGGATGCGAAGCTGCAATTTCCCGGTGTCACCAATACCTGGACCATGCCCGTGAAGAGCCGGCTCGACATGGAGTTGACCGGAATCAGAACGCCCATCGGCATCAAGATTCAGGGCCCGAATCTGAATGTCATCCAGAATATCGGCGAGCAAATGGAGAGCCTGCTCTCTGGTATGCACCAGACCTCCTCGGTCTACGCGGAGCGAGTTTCTCAGGGTTTCTATCTGAATATTGCCGTGGACCGGCTGCAGGCTGCGCGCTACGGCCTCACCGTTGCTGACGTGCAACGCGTGATCACCTCGGAGATCGGCGGCGCCGACATCACTGAGAATGTTCAGGGCCGCGAACGCTACTCCGTCGCGGTACGCTATCAGCGCGCCTTCCGTGATGATCCGGCCGCGATCGGGCAAATGCTGATTCCCACACCTACGGGGGCGCAAATTCCCATCAGTGAAGTTGCGCGCGTCTACCTCTCGCGTGGACCCGCCATGATTCGCGACGAGGGCGGATCACTCACTGGCTATCTATACCTCACCATCAAGAACAGCAACTATGGCGGCTTCGTCAAACAGGCCACCAACCTTATCAACCAAAAGCTTCAACTTCCGGTTGGCTACACCTGGCGATGGGCAGGGGAGTACGAGTTCGAGATACAGGCCAGGCAGCGCCTGGAAGTGATTCTGCCTATCGTCTTCTTTGTCATTTTCCTTCTGCTTTATCTGGTCTTCCGGTCCGTGGTGGAAGCAGCCGTATTGATCTTTCCCACCTTCTATGCACTTTCTGGCGGCTTACTGCTGCAGTGGTTTCTAGGTTTCAACTTCAGCGTGGCCGTATGGGTGGGTTACATCGCTCTGTTTGGAATTGCCGTGGAAACGGGAGTTGTCATGGTGATTTACCTGCAGGAGGCATACGACAAATTCAGAGCCCGGGAAGCTCCGATGACCGATGCTGACTTGCATGCCGCCATCATCGAAGGCGCAGTTCAGCGGCTTCGCCCTAAGCTGATGACTGTCACTGCGGTCATTCTCAGTCTCGCTCCCATCCTGTGGGAAACCGGCATCGGCTCCGACGTGATGAAGCCGATCGCAGCGCCCATCGTCGGCGGCATGATCACCTCGACCATCCACGTATTGATTCTTGTTCCCGTGTTCTTCCTGCTCATCAAGCGTCGCGAACTGCAACGCCAGAATGCCCCCGAGCCGGGCAATAACGAAGGGCTGACAAAACGAATATGAAAGCCTGCTCCATGCCTGATCCTCTGCGCTGCCCGAGCAGGACCGCGGAAGAACTCAGAGAGACATTCCTGTGGTCATCCCTCTTTTCCCCGGTGAAAGTCACATGGCATACATTGCCCTGTCCGCAGGCTCGCAAAGTTGGAAGACGCTCGCCAGGTTGACCTGCAGCGCCCGGTTCCACCTTGATAACGGAAATCCTCGGCTTGTTCGCTGGAAATCATGCCCGCATCGTTCACAAGGATGCTCGGCTCGCCCATCACATTTTTCCCTCCTTCATACCGGTCTGGGGCATTTGTGGCGCGCTATCCGATATCCGCGCAAGGCCCTCCGTCGTTTTATGCCCAGCATCTCTCGCAGTTTCGTTTCTACAGCATCCTCATCGGGCCGGTGGTATACTCAGGGCCTTCAGAACATTGCTGAAATCTACCCCAGGGGATCGAATCATGAGGCGTGTCGTCCGTTTTGTCACCGCCGGTTGTTTCTTTTTCGCAGTGGCTTCGTTGGTTGCATTGTCTGCCAGCGCTCAGAGTCATGGCGTACTGGCGCCACAGCAGTTGATGAGCCAGATGAAGTGGCGTTCCATCGGCCCGTATGTCGGAGGACGCGTCATCACCGTGGCTGGCGTCCCGAGCGAGCCGCACACTTTTTATGCTGGCGCTGTCGGCGGCGGCGTGTGGAAGAGCACGGATGATGGTCTCGTCTGGAAGAACATCACCGACGGCAAGCTGAAGTGCCCGAGCAACAGCATC
>JAJZAL010000297.1 GCA_021799405.1 Acidobacteriota bacterium | reverse complement strand
GGCCGTCTCAGGCTGGAAGAGGGTCAGCGGAGCGCTCGCCACCTGCGGATCGAAGTTCTGGAAGGGTGTGAGGTCGTCGAGAACCCAGATGGACCGACCATGCGTGGCCAGCACCAGGTCGTTGTCCTGCGCGTTGAGTGTGAGGTCGTAGATTGCGACGTCCGGCAGGCCGAGGCCGAAGAGATACCACTTCCGGCCCGCGTCCCAGGAAACGTAGAGGCCGTTTTCCAGGCCGGCGTAGTAGAGATTCGGGTTCTTCAGATCGCGCCGCACGACGTGGGCGTAGACATCGGACGGCAGGTTGCCGCTGATCGAGGTCCAGGAAGCGCCGTAGTCGTTGGTGCGGAAGAGGTAGGGTTTGAAGTCGCCGCTGAAGTGGCGGTCGACCGCGATGAGCACGTGGCCGGGCTTGGTGGGCGAGACATCAATGGACTCGACGCGGCCCCAGGGCGGCAGATTGGGGATGTGCGAGGTGACGTTGGTCCAACTGGCGCCGCCATTGCGCGTCACCTGCACCTGTCCGTCGTCAGTGCCGACCCAGATCACCTTCGGGTCAGATTTTGCGACGGCGATGCGCAGGATGGCGTCGTAGACTTCGGCGCCGGAGTTGTCTTTGATGATCGGGCCTCCGGAAGAAACCTGCTTTGACTTGATGTTGAGCGTGAGGTCAGGGCTGATGACTTTCCAGGTGCGGCCGCGGTCTTCGCTCTTGAAGAGAACATTGCCGCCCGCATAGAGCACTTTGGGATTGTCGGGGGAGACTGCAAAACCGGCGTCCCAGGCGAAGCGATACTTGAGCTTCGCCACGCCCTCGCCAGTGAAGTCCACCGAGTAGGGCTCGATGTTTTCTGACTGCAGGCTGTTCTTGTTGAAGACCATGAGGAACTGGTTCTGCGTGGAGTTGTAGACGAGATTTGGATTATCGGCCGCGGGCACGGCATAGATGCCGTCGCCGCCGTTGAGCAGGAACCAGTCGCGGTCGAGAATGCCCTGGGGATTCTTGTTCATGCCGGGGCCGCACCAGCCGCTGTTGTCCTGCAAGCCGCCGCAGACGCGGAAGAACTGCTGTTCAGTGGTGGCCGCATGGTAGAACTGCCCGATGGCAATGTTGTGAATGAAGTTCCAGTGCTTGCCGTTGTCGAGTGAGAGCGCCACGCCGCCATCGTTGCCTTCGATGATGCGGCCGCTGCCTGCCGGGTCGATCCACATGGTGTGGTGGTCGACGTGGATGTTTTTGGCAATCGTGTGGAAGTGGCGCCCGCCGTCAGAGGATTCCAGCAGATTGTTGGAAATCGCGAAGACGCGGTTCGGGTCTGTGGGATCCACCGCAATATGTGAAAAATAGAAGGGCCGCGAATCGACCTCCTGATTCTTGCTCACGAGCGTCCAGTGGTCGCCGTAATCGTCTGAGCGCCAGAGCACGCCCTGGTTGGAGCCCATGACCGCGTAGACCACGTTGGGCGAGCTGGCGGCAATCGCCAGGCCGATGCGCGCCACCGGTTCGGAGGGCAGGCCGTGCCCGCTGAGGCGCTTCCAGGTGACGCCGCCGTCGATGGACTTGTAGATGGCGTCTTCCGGACCACCATCTGAATAACCCCATGGAGTGCGGCGGAAGCGGTAGGTTGCGGCGAAGACGATTTCGGGATTTCCGGGGTCGATCGCCATATCGGAGATGCCGACGCTGGGCCCGACGTAGAGCACCTTCTGCCAGGTCTTGCCGCCATCGGTGGTACGGTAGACGCCGCGGTCAGGATTATCCTTCCAGGGCTCGCCCATAGCCGCGACGAGGACGGTATCGGGGTGCAGCGGATTGATGACGATGCGGGAGATCTGGAAGGTATCCTTCAGGCCCATGTTCTTCCAGTGCCTGCCGGCGTCGGTGGACTTGTAGACGCCGTCGCCGAAGGAGACGTCATTGCGGACGTTGGATTCGCCGGTGCCTGCCCACAGGACGGAGGGATTCTGCGGGTCGACGGCCAGCGCGCCGATGGAGGCCACGGGCTCATGCTGAAACTCGGCTGTCCAGGTGGTGCCGCCGTTGTCCGTGCGGAAGACGCCGCCGTCGGCCGCGCCGACGTAGTAGATGTCGGGATTGCCCGCCACGCCGGCGACCGCAGTCACGCGTCCGCCGCTGATGGCGGGACCGATGGAGCGGAAATGGATGTTGCTGGAGACTTTCATCGGCAACTGGGTGCGGCCGTGCGAGTTTTCGCGTTGCGGGCCGGCCTGGGCCGCGAAGAGTGCGATGGGGGTGGCGAAGACGAGACAGGAGACGGCAGCGAAACGGCGCAAAGACGATGGATTCATAGTGTGTTCTCAGTAACGTACGTTTTCTGGAAACACACAGTCTAGAGCATTTCCCCTGTTACTGTGAACTTTCTTAATTCCGCCAAGTGCAGCTTTTCTTAACGGAAAAGCCGCGCGGGGGGTTCTCTCGCCGGTCTATACCGACAGGGGAAATGCCCTAGCACATCGGGGAGCCTTGAATACGATTCGGTACGGAAGGCGCGGGTTTGATGCCCGGGGATCCGGTTCGGCGAAAAGCAAAAGGAGCCGCAACGGGCTCCTTAGGAAAAGTCTGAGAAATGGTTGAGGGTGGTTTTAGAAGAGGTGGAAGTCCACCTCGACGATCATGCGCACGGCGACCGGATGGCCGTGGTACATCGCGGGGCGGAAGCGGTATTGCTTGACCGCCTCGATGGCCTTCTCGTCGAGTCCCATCCCGAGATGCCGGACGACCTTGATATCCGCGGGCAGACCCTGTTTGGTTACGATGATCTGCAGGTCGACCACACCCTGATATTTGGCGCGGCGGGCTTCGTCAGAGAACTGCGGTTCGGGTGCATAAATGGGTACCGGCGCTGAGACGCCGCCGCCGACGTTGTAGACGCCGCCGCCATAGCCCTGCCCATTTCCAGCGCCGAGGCCGGCTCCGGAGCCTGCGCCGACGCCGGTGCCGTTGCCAGAGCCCATGCCGGCATTGCCGCCGGTGCCGTTAGAGGCGAGCTTGACCTGCGGCGAGTTGGTGACGCCGATGTTCGGCAGATTCTGATCGGGAACATTCATCGGTGGCGCCTGGACCGAAGGCGGCATCGGAATGATCGGATGATCGACCTTGATGACGCTCGGAGGCGTAATTTGCAGCTTCTCAAACTTGGGCAGATGCCCCTTGCTGGCCTGGATGATGTCGTGCGAACCGCCCCCGCCGCCGCCGCCCATGGACTGGGCCTGGGGCATGGTCATGGGAACAAACGGCTGGATGGGCACGGCTGCCTCGGCCTTTTCCTTGACGACGACGCGACGGGCCAGCAGCCCAAAGAGAATAATCAGCGCAATGATCAGCGCATGCAGCACCGTGGAAATGGCGCTGGACTTGGGGTCGCGCTTGACGGCCAGGGGATCGATGACGGCGACGGGCTGGGAGGTGAGCTCGAGCGGCGGCAGCTTGGCCGGGAAAAAAGTGTCCTTCAGGTTGTGCCAGATTTCCAGCCAGATGGGCTCCGCCGGCACGGTTTCGCCCACCTCCACGGGCTGGGAGGTGAGCTCGAGCGGCGGCTGCTTGGTGGACGAGAACGCATCGCGCAGATTCGCGATCAGCGATGACCAGATAGAACCGTCGGTCTCCTGCAGAATCGTGCTGGAATCTTCGATGGGGTGTTGCTCTTCTTGGGGCTCCTTTTCAGGAGCCGTCATAACCGGATTGCCCATAGCACATCGTTGCCGGTTCTTCGGATCCGGCATCTCCTCAAATTATGAACGACCGGCTGCTGCGTTGTCTTGTTTTGGCAGCCAGCGCCCGGGCATATGGTTCAGGAGGTGAATCTCCGGTGGCCGGCCGGGAAAAACACCAGTTCTCTAATTTGTACCTATACACAAACAGACCCGTAAAGGCGAGCCAGCGTTGCGGGCAGATAGAATGAAATTTGGGATTTTGTTCAGAACGACGATACCGGAGAGACGATGTCCGCTGCGCCAGAAGAATTGAAGGCGACCCTCACGCTGCCTCAGACCGAATTCCCGATGAAGGCCAATCTGCCTCAAAATGAGCCACTTCGGCTCAAGGCCTGGGAAGACTCGAAGCTGTACGAACAGATTCGCGAGGCCCGCAAGGGCGCGCCGCGCTACGTGCTGCATGACGGGCCTCCCTACGCGAACGGCCCGATTCACCTGGGCCACGCGCTCAACAAGTGCCTGAAAGATTTCATCGTGAAGTCGAAGACCATGGCGGGCTTCGATTCGCCCTACGTGCCGGGGTTCGACTGCCACGGGCTGCCGATTGAAATCAAGGTAGATGAGCAACTTGGCCGGAAGAAGCTGGAGATGCCGGCCGGGGAGTTCCTGAAGGCGTGCCGCGCCTACGCGCAGAAATACATTGACCTGCAGACAAGCCAGTTCCTCCGGCTGGGGGTGTTTGGGCGCTGGGATCGGCCGTACTCGACGATGTCGCGGGAGTATGAGGCGCGGATTCTGGAGACTTTCTACCGGTTTTTCGAGCAGGATTTCGTGTACAAGGGCCTGAAGCCGGTCTACTGGTGCATCCACGACCGCACGGCGCTGGCGGATGCGGAGATCGAATACGAGATGCACACGAGCCCCAGTGTGTATGTGCGTTATGCGCTCACGTCGGATGCGGTAGCGATTGACGCGGCGCTGGCAGGGCGCAAGGTGCACACCATCATCTGGACGACGACCCCGTGGACGCTGCCGGCATCGCTGGCCGTTGCGTTCCATCCGGAGCTGACGTACGTTGCGCTGGAGCAGCAGGGGCAGGTTTACATTGTGGCCGAAGCGCTGGCTGCGGCTGTGCGCGAGGCGTGCCAACTGGCGGAAGCAGTCGAAGTTGCGCGCTTTGCCGGGGCGAAGCTGGAGCATGCGACCTTTCAGCATCCGTTCCTTGACCGCAGCATTCTGGGCGTGCTGGCCGATTACGTCACGACCGAGCAAGGCACGGGCGCGGTGCACACGGCCCCGGCACACGGCGCGGACGACTTTTACACCGGCGCGAAATATGGCCTGGACCAGACCTGCAACGTGGACAACACGGGACGGCTGCGCAATGGGCTGCCCGAGTACGAGGGCAAGACGGTTTTTCAGGCGAACGAACCGATTATCGAGCTGCTGACCGCGCGCGGCGTGCTGATGGGGCGCAGCGATGTATACCACTCGTATCCGCACTGCTGGCGCTGCCACAAACCGGTGATCTTTCGGGCGACGGAGCAGTGGTTTATCCGCATCGATACTCCGATGCAGAACCCGGACGGGACGGCGACGACTTTCCGGCAGCGCGCGCTGCATGAGATTCGCAACAGCGTGAAATGGGACCCGGCATGGGGCGAGGAACGCATCGCCAACATGATTGCGACACGGCCCGACTGGTGCATCTCCCGCCAGCGGGTGTGGGGCGTGCCGATTGCCGTGCTGCTGTGCAACGGCTGCGATGAGCCACTGCGCGATACGGCGCTGAACCGGAAGATCGCGGATCTGTTTCTGCGCGAAGGCGCGGAAGCCTGGCATGCGCACGAGGCTGCTTCGCTGCTGCCTGGCGGGGCGCAATGCGCGAAGTGCGGCGGGAGGGATTTCCGCAAGGAGACGGACATTCTCGATGTGTGGTTCGACTCAGGCGCAAGCTGGAGCGCGGTGCTGGATGTCGAGCCCGGACTGGAAGCGCCCGCCGATTTGTACTTTGAAGGCGGCGACCAGTATCGGGGGTGGTTCCATACTTCCCTGCTCACCTCAGTGGGCGTGGGCGAGCGGCATGCTTCGCCGTACCGGATGGTGGGCACCGCGGGATGGACGCTGGACGAGCAGGGCCGCGCGATGTCGAAGTCGCTTGGCAACGGGGTCGATCCGGTCGACATTGCCAACCGGCTGGGCGCGGAAATCGTGCGGCTGTGGGTGGCCAGCGTGGACTTCCGCGAAGACGTTCGCGCCAGCGAAAACCTGATGCAGCGGGTG